>JBBIKH010000161.1:4673-8205 GCA_037445575.1 bacterium | reverse complement strand
GTGTACCTCGTTGTCCTGCCAGACTGCAGAGAACGAGGTCAGCTCCACCGGCACCGGGTTCTCCATGTAGCCAAAGTCGGCTTCGTCATAGTCCTGTCCCTCGGCAAGGTCTACCACCATTGGATCACCCGCCGTGGTCAAGAGAGCTGGGAGGCCCGCAAAGTTCACCGGCAAGGTGCTGTCGTCGACGTCCACCGTGTACCGGCCCGCCGTCAGACCGGTGAACTGATACCAGCCATGTTCCACCTCGGGGGTACCCGGGTTGTCGCCGGTGGTCGTCCACGTCAACCAGCCTTCTTCGCCATCCTGGCGGAGGTACACGCGGACGCCATCGATGCCCTCCTCGCCTTCGTCCTGCACGCCGTCACCATTGGCGTCGTTCCAGACAAAGTCGCCAATGGAACCTACGCCGACCAGGGGCAGGCGGAGGGCACATACCACCCAAACGCCGCTGGCTGGACGTTTCCCGTACGGGCTATCCGACTGAGACTCGATCTGGAGGGCCAGCCAGGCACTCTCCGCCGACAGCGGAAGAGTTACCGACAGATTGTCCCACTGTTCACCGTCGGCCGAATGGAAGGGATCCGTGTCCTCGCCGGCGACAGCACTTGACGAGTGCTCATAGTCCACAGCACCAGGGGCATCTACGATGCTTCCTGCCGGGATCGCATCTCCGCCCACCTGGTACCAGAGGCCTGAGGCCTCGTCCTCTTCAACCCCGCCAACCATGAGGAGCACCTCCGCGGAGCGCTCCGCCGGGGCAGCGCTAAAGCCGAAGCGCAGCACTTGGCTGGTGGGATGGAACTTGGAGGACAGAAAGTAGTCCACACCATCGGCGATGGAAATGGTGGCAAGCGGTAGGTCCGACTTTTCGTACACTACCAGAATGCCGCCACCAAAGGCCCGTCCCGATGAGCCGAGCACCGCCGGGTCGAAACCGGACAGGGCCACGGTATGCACCCCTGGGGTGATCATCGCCGTGACGTCCGCGCGGTAGGTGAAGCGGAACCGGCCAGCGATGGCGGTGGTCATGCCGATCAACTCCCCGGTGATGGGCGTACTGGGCCCGCCGTCGACTTGCAACACCACATCCGGATCCCCCCGGTGGTCTGGCGGCGAGTCGCTGTCCTGCCCACTCCAGTACAGGTACGCAGCCTGGACCGTGGCATCGGCCGGCACCGACAGCGCAAAGGTGCCGCTGCCGCTCAGCAGTCCGACTCCACCTGCAACCATCCCCGCGTGCCCTGTGATCGGGGGCAGGGTCACCTGCATGTAGTCGTCCCCGTCGAGCTCCTTGGCACCTACCCGATCACTGCGCACCAGCAGCCCCACACAGGCTGCCACCCCCGCGACCAGCACCGTGCAGAACAACACGGTGCCTTTCTTTCTTGTGAGCGCACTCATTGTCCCTCCTTTCGCACACACTGTGGAGGCCACCGGCCATGTGTTCATGAGCTGCCCGTGCTCGCCTGCGCTCGTGGCCTTCCACCCCCAACCACTAAACTCGGGCACTCCTGGGGCATCTGCCGCGCCAGATACTACACTTGTTGAAGTTGCCGACACACCGCATGGCCGCCCCTCTCTCGGTCGCGACAGGTCATCAGGACCATTGGTGCCCCACTGACCTCCAGCGGTACCCCGGCGTCTTGTCCACCACAATCTCATCGCTCTTCCCATCCATTTGCTGTCTCGGCTCGCATGCCCCACTATCTATGTCACACACGCGATTGTTTTCACTGCAAGTCCGCCCCTGCACCAAGCGTCAAGGCGATTGTCCACTGTGCTCTGCTGTCCACAGGCCAGCCGCCCGGCTGCCCGCCTAAGGTTGTCCAGCGGGCAGCCAAGCGGTTTCGCTACGGTTCCGTACCTTGTGCGATGGGCGAGGCAATGCCGAGTTTGAAGGTGGTCAACCCCAAGCCTCGGCGAGCGCGCCCACGCTTCACCTCCTTCCGGCCGCATCTTCGCACCTGCGTGGCGGACGAGACCACCGGGTGGCAGCCACCTTACGGCGTACCGCCGCTGGGTTAGGTCGTGCCACTTTCGCAATTGTCCTCTTTGCGCACCACATAGGTCACGTAGATGTTGCTCCGGTCTTCTCGCAGGAACATGGCCGACGCACTTCGACAGAAGGCAATCAGCCTCGGCGTGGCCGTCCCTGGGATGCGTACGTCGAACCTTCGGTAGCTTGCTCGCGAGGTTCTTGACTCGTCTGTGTGAGGGCGGAACCTCGCTGCTCGGGGTGATCTAGCGCTCCAACTGAACCATCCCATTCCCAAGACCCCAGCACCCAAGAGCGCGATCGCCACCATCAAGTTGTCCATGTGCGCTCCTCCGATAGGGGGATGCATGAGCGGACTTGACTGCGATCTGATCGCCCATGGCGCCGCGGACCGCTCTGTCCGAGGTCTGGCGATGCGGTGCACTGTTTGTCTGGGCGCTAGCCTGAAATGAGCCTCCGCGCGCTCCTCACACCTCACCAAGCGTCATTCCGGCTGCCAGCACTCACCTCCTTTCTTCCTTTGCAGTTCGGTGCAGCCCACGCTTCATCTTTCCCCCACCCACTGGTGGCTGCTCCCCTCATGTTCCCCATCCCCAAAGTCAGCGCGCCAGTACCATTTTGCGCGTCGCCCGGAAACCGTCCGCCTGCAGCGCATAGAGGTACACGCCGGCCGGCAGGATTGTGCCGCCTTCATCGGTGCCGTCCCAGGTCACAGTGTGCGTACCAGCCGGCAGATGGTCGTCCACCAACGTCCTGAGGAGCTGCCCAAGCATGTTGTACACCCGCAACTCCACATGCCCGTCCACAGGCAGGGCAAATGATATGCGGGTTGTGGGGTTGAAGGGATTGGGGCTGTTCTGAGCAAGAGAATACGATCTTGGCAGCGAGCTGATATTCACCGTCGCCGGCCCATGCAGAGTTCGCCGACCACGGCAGTCCACATCCGCAAGCCAGTAGCAATAGGACTTGCCTGCCTGTACCTGGCGATCGTCGAACGCATACTCGTTCTTCTGGGTGCTGGTACCGGCGCCTGGGATCAGCCCCGGCGTCACCTTCACCCGCGCCCCATCGGTCCCCTCAGCACGATAGAGCTCGAAACCCAGGTTTTCCGTTTCGCTGTGGGTTTCCCAGGTGACCCTGGCCCAGGCCCCCACCTGCGTTGCCCGGAACGAAGCAAGCTGAACTGGCACAAGCTCGTCATTGTGCACCGTACCTGCTCCAAAAACCGTATCCTTACCGGGTTCGCCGTAGTCGTGTGATACCGACTCCTCCAGCCGCTCGAACACCTGCGACGGGCTCCATTCCGGGAAGCGACAGAGGAGCAAGGCGGCGGAGCCGGCCACGTGCGGTGCTGCCGCCGAAGTGCCACCGAACAGGCCGCCCCCGGTAAAGACCGACACGCTGGTGGGACCCATGAGATCGGGCTTGACCCTGCCGTCGTACGTGGGGCCCTGCGAGCTGTAGTAAGCCTGAGGACCAGTGTGCCACTGGCTGGCCAGGATGGCTCCTACCCTGAGGGCACGCGCCGCGTCC
>JBBIKH010000161.1:0-4661 GCA_037445575.1 bacterium | reverse complement strand
AGTGCTCAAGGTTGTAGTAGTTGGTAAACAGGGTCAGTTCGTGCGTGCCATCCGCATTGGTCTTGCGGATCCTGGCCGCCAGCTGCGCAGAACGATCCATCACCACGGAGATGGCCTCGGTGGGCCACTGCGATCCCAGCTGCCTCGTCGTGGAGGAGTCGTATGCCACCCATGAGCCGCTGCCGGTGTCATAGTAGTAGAGGAACAGGTCATAGTCCTGGTCGGTGTACCACCAGTCGTCCCATGACAGGTACAACCCGACCGACGCCCCTGCGCTCACGGATCCCAAGCTGTTGAATTCATCCACAGAGGGCGTAACGGCAAAGTCGTGCCAGCCGTTTCCGTTGCTGTCGCAGAACTGGTCGCGGTAGTGCCGCCGGGCGTGATTTCCGGCTGTGTTCACCCAGACGATGCCATGGGCAAAGGCGGTGTCCACTATGGCACAGATGGGGCCGGTGCCGTTCAGAGGGCCGGCATTCGGCCAACACATAGAGTGATTGACAACCCTCACCCCTCGCGCGATGCAGCTATCCACCGCCTCGGCAAGGTCCATGTCATCGCCGATCTTCATTAGGTACAGCTCGCTTGCGGGGGCCATGTCATAGACGATTTCGGCCACCATGGTGCCGTGCGTAGTCCCGCCAATGCCGGTGCCCGTAAAGTCGTCCAGGTGAACACCCGCAGGGAGCTCGCCGTTGGCGACGGCCGCATCCAGGCTCCCAAACCCTGCGTCGATCACTGCCACCTTTACGCCCGCACCGTTCCAACCGTTGGCATGATACACATCCGCGTTGGTGAGGGCCACCCCCTCGGAAGTCACCAACTCCAGAGGGCGGAGTGGCCGGCGGATGGTGCGCACGTTACGCGCCTCCCGAGCGAATCGTCCGAGTTGCGCGATCGGTATGGCCACTTTCACCGAAGTCCCTCGTACCTGGAGCAGCTGTGCCTCATAGGGGGCAAAGAGCGTGGCGGCGTCTGTCGCCTCGTGTACCAGGTCCACCACCACCACGACGCGGCCCTCAAGGATCGGCATGCCATGCCGTTGGGCCCACTGTTCTGCCTCAGGGGATGTCCACCGGCCAACCACCTCCAGAAGGTCGCACAACTGACTCTCCACGTGGGGAATCTGACTACGCGCCACCTGCCAGTTCTCCCTTGGCAGGGGGAATGCGCTGACTGCCAGGAGACCGTAGACAATGACGGCGGTCGCGGTGCCGATCTGTGATCTGAGGAGTCGCATCGTCCTACCTCGTACCCGTGCAAGTCGCCGTCTTCACTTGGTGAAGGCCATCTTGCGGCTGGCACGATAGCCATTCACTGCCAAGGTGTAGACATACAGTCCGGTGGGAACGCAGTTCCCGTTGTCGTCAGTCCCGTCCCACACCACAGTGTGTCGTCCCGCAGGGAGCTGGGCATCAACAAGCGTCTTCACCTGCTGGCCGAGCATGTTGTAGACCCTCAGCGAGGCATAGCCCTCCGCCTCAAGGGAAAAGGCGATGGTGGTCGTCGGGTTGAACGGATTGGGATAGTTCTGTTCCAATGCATAGCTGCGCGGAGCGGAGTGCACCGTCGCCGATACAGGCCCATGGAAGCGCATGGCCCCGCGAAAGTCTACGTCGGCCAAGCGGTAGTAGTAGGTTATGCCCTCCTGCACCTCAGTGTCCACGTAGGTGTAGGTGTGCTTCTCACTGCTCGTGCCAGCGCCAGGGATTAGTTGCCTGGTAATCCGCGCGTAAGTGCCGCGCTCGCTTTCCGCCCGGAACAGGTGGAAGCCAAGGTTTTCCGTTTCGCTCTCGGTTTGCCAGCTCAGCACCACTTTGCCGACCCCGCCGGTAGCTTGGAAGCTGGTAAGCTCGATATCGACCAGCAAATCGCCATAGTCTTCCACTTCGCCGTTGTCTGCCATGCCGGTGGGGGTCTGCGTGCCGATCGGCTCACGGTCCAGACGCGCGCGCAACCAGGTGGTGCCCAGCGGCTGTCCTGCCAGCCACTCCGGAGCGCGGAACACCGCCGTGCCAGTGCCGGTGCTCACGATGGTCGTATCCACCACCAACTCGTCGGGATGCTCCCACTGACCACTGCGGTCCCAGTCGATCCAGATGTGCAGGTACGCGGGCTGCTCCTCCGAAATGTTACCGCTTGCTGTCCACTCGATGGCCGCATAGTCGCCCGGGGAAAAGCTCCCACCATTGATGAACGGACCCGTAGGGGTAGCAGAGTACCCGAGAAAGTTGATGCCATCATCGTATTCATCGAGGTCAATTTGTTTGGTGTCCAGCTCATCGCTCACCGCTGCGCCCAACCAAATATCCCCGATGACATGCACCGCCCCGTTGTTGATCCAATGGCTGGCGTAGGTCGTGTCAGGGGCATCACCAAAATCCAACAGCACCTCACCTTCCACCGGTACAGTAGTGGGATCATAGTCCTCCACTTCGCCATTGAGCGCGCCCCCAGTAGGTTGACTGCTGGAATTGTCATCATCTATGCGGAAGCGCGACCAACTGCCGCCGGCAACGGCATCGGATGGCACCGAGAACTCGACAATGTATTGGCCAGCCCCCGCCACCGGATAGCCCGTGAACAGTCGTTCGCCTGTGTCATTCCAGTCGCCGTCTGCGTTCCAGTCGTACCACCCGTGCAGGTATGCGCTCTGTGCAGAGCCGCTGACGGTGATGCGAACGGCCCCGTACCACCCCGGCCGGTAGGGCAGTTGATACGGCCCGCCATTCACCGGCGAGGAGCCAAGAAACTCCACGCCATCCTCGTCGTCCACTCCGGCGCTGTCGCCGTCCACCGGCTGTCCATCCCACTCGGCATCAACAAGCGCGCCCATCCACACATTGCCCAGAGTATGGTAGGCGCCGTTGCTGCTCATCAACGTGGGGTAGCTTGGGTCGGGTGCGTCCCCAAAGTCCGCGCAGTTGCAGGCGCCCGCATCTATGGTGAAGTTGTTCTCACCTTCGCTGAGGGTGATGACCTCCGTCAAGCCGGTGTATGGGTCCACGTCCGAGTCCAACGCATCGTCACTCCCCTGGTTCGCCCGCGAAAACCCGTAACCCTGAGGGAGCTCAAACCTCAAGCGATAGTTTCCGGCGGCCAGATTGTAGAACGCGTAGAGGCCGTTGGCATTAGTAGTCGTTGTGTCCAGAGGTTCGCCGCTTTCCGAGAGAAGGTAGACGTCGACCCCCTCGATGCCCTCCTCGCCTTCGTCCTGAATGCCATTGCGGTTGAGGTCCAACCATACGCGGTCACCAATGGCGCCATCCAGCACGATCACCAGGAAGGCGACGCCCCGGTTGCTGTTCCCGTCATTGCGACACCCTTCCACCCAACGGACCCTCACCGTGTCGCCGGGCTGCGGGTTTTCGGCCCCCAACAGCGCCCTCGGTATCACGGCTTCCACCACGTATGTGGCGTAACCGCATTCGAGGTCGTTTTCATCCGCTCGCCCATCGTGGTTCAGATCGTATCGGTAGTAAGCCGTCTGCACGCCTTCGGCAGACCCTCCTAGCAAGGTACCGGTAAAGTCCTCGGCTAAAGGGTCAAAGTTTGTGTACTCCTTGTGGGCCGTGGTGGCGTACTTGTCGCAGCTAGTGTACCAGTCGCTATTGTTGGTGCGGTACAACTCGCTGCCAACCGCATTGTCGTACATAACCGTTGAATAGGTCCCTGACCAAGGGATCGGCTTTTTCTCATGCACGATGTCAACACCGAAATCGTAGCGCCAGTTGTCCCCTCCGGTGGTGCGAAGAGGGTTTCGCCCCACGTCGAGCACGAGATCACCAGGCCTGATCCACACGTTCATGCCACTGCGAGTCTCATGGATGCCGCCCCCCTGGGGCCCTGGACAAGAGGTAACCACAGCCAGGTAAAAGTTTTCCCCGTCAACGCTGGCGTAGTAGCCCTCCACGTCATAGGGCTCCGAGCCTGAAGGCCATTGGCCCCAGTAGTCTTCGTGTCCGGACACCGACGTGGAACTCCAGTAGCCGTACCAGTCGCTGCCTGAAAAATTCGCCGCCGGGATGAGCATCTCCAACCCCGGAGGGCAGAGCTTGGGCACAAAGCTCGACAGATCAAATGGCAACCCTGTCGGAGGATAAGTATGCCCCTCAACCGGCGGAGCCGCGCCCAAGCGAAGCGTCGCCCCAAAGTAGTCTTCTAGCAAACTTCCCGCCGTTTGGGCGATCGAAGCTTGCACCACGAAGAGCGCGAACAAGAACACCAGATTCCTCGCAAAGCTTATTCGCTTAGGCGTTACTGCATGGGTGATCCTGTTCGGTTGCCCCGCTTCGTGGCTCCTTGCTTGCGAAATTTCAGTAGTACGCATCTCTTCTCCCTCTCTGCTTCCGCCAACTTGATGCCCATGCCTATTCGGTCCCAGGCGATTGGCTTTTTGCCTCCACTCTCACTCCCTGTCCCCCTTCTCCATTCTGTCCAAGGCGGTGGCTCTATGAGCACCTCTTGGGCAAACAAGAAATTATTAACCACTAAGATGCAGCCGTTCTCCCCCTCCCCTCCCTCTCTCTTAGAATGCCAGCGGCTGTTGCATCTTCTTGATTCTGCAGCGGATCATGACCGGTCGAAGGGGGGAGGTCGTATATAGCGACCTCCCGCCCTTGACCGCTGATGGCCTTGCCCATGCTGAGGATTCCATCATC
>JBBIKH010000160.1:235-8214 GCA_037445575.1 bacterium | reverse complement strand
GGTGCCCTATCAGGTCAAGCCGATGAACTGTCCGTTTCACTTGGTGGTCTACAAGAGCCGGACGCGTAGCTACCGCGAATTGCCCCTGCGCTGGGCTGAGCTGGGCACCGTCTACCGTTATGAGCGGTCGGGGGTGCTGCATGGTCTGTTGCGCGTGCGCGGCTTTACACAGGATGATGCTCATCTTTTCCTCCGGCCTGACCAACTTGATGCCGAGATCGCAGGCGTACTCGACCTGACGCTGCACATGCTCGGCTCGTTCGGCTTCCACGACTATGAGGTCTTTCTCTCGACGCGGCCGGAGCGGTACGTGGGGACCCTTGAGAACTGGGAGCGGGCCACCACAGCCCTCCGAGAAGCCTTGGAGCGGAAGGGCACGGCCTACAAGATCGATCCCGGTGAAGGGGTGTTCTACGGGCCGAAGATCGACATCAAGATCAAAGACGTGCTCGGCAGGTCGTGGCAGTGCACCACCGTGCAGGTGGATTTCAACGAACCGGAGCGCTTTGACCTAAGCTACGTGGGTGAAGATAATCGGCCCCATCGGCCCATTATGATCCACCGGGCGCTGTTAGGATCGTTGGAGCGCTTTTTCGGCATCTTGATTGAACATTACGCTGGCGCGTTTCCCATCTGGTTGGCGCCCGTGCAAGCAATAGTGCTGCCGGTGTCGGAGGAGTACGCCTCCTACGGGAGCGAGGTGCTCCAACAGTTGCGTGCGGCTGGCATTCGCGCGGCCATCGATGAGAGCAGCGAAAAGATCGGGTACAAGATCAGGCAGGCTGAACTGGCCAAGATACCGTACATGCTCATCGTCGGTGCCAAGGAGGCAGCGACCAGGCAGGTGGCAGTGCGGAGGCGACGCAAAGGCGACCTTGGCATGATGCCGCTGGCCAAATTCCTGGAGATGATTGGGGAAGAAATTGCAAGCAAGGCTCCGCAGTAGCGGACAGCACAAGGACCAGCTGGAGGAGGTTTGCCATCAAAAAGCGAACAGTCCGTGTGAATGACCAGATCACCGCACCTGCGGTGCGGCTGATCGGTGCAGACGGGGCTCAGGTGGGGATCGTGACGGTGGACCGGGCCCTGGAGATGGCCGCGCAGGCGGGACTTGACCTGGTCGAGGTTGCGCCCAACTCGACGCCGCCGGTGTGCAAGATCATGGACTTTGGCAAGTACCTCTACGAGGTGAGCAAGAAGGAGAAGCTCACCAAGAAGAAACAGCACGTCATCCATGTCAAAGAGATCAGGCTCCGGCCGAAGATTGAGGCGCATGACTATGAGTTCAAGCGCAACCACATCCGCAAGTTTGTCGAGGCGGGTAATCGCGTCAAAGTCACTATCATGTTCCGGGGCCGGGAGATCATGTATCAGGACTCTGGAGCCAAGATCATCGAACGGTTGGTTTCCGACCTGGAGGACGTGGCCAAGTTGGAACGGGAACCTCAGGTCGAGAACCGCACCATCATCGCCTATTTTGTAAAGAAGTGATAGGGAAAGGAGTGACCAACTGACATGCCAAAGATCAGAACCAATCGCGCGGCGGCCAAGCGTTTCCGCATCACTGGTGGGGGGCATGTGCGCCGCATCCGCGCCTGTGCCAGTCACCTACTGACGAAAAAGTCGGCGAAGCGGAAACGGAATCTTCATAAACCAGCGCTGGTCTCGCCAAGTGACGAGAGGCGGGCTCTGCGCCTGTTGGGCCGATAAGCGAGCTGAAATCTTTTCCCCCAAGGAGGGTAACAGATGCCACGAGCAACATACAGTGTTCCATCCCACAGAAAACGCAAGAAGGTGCTCATACACGCCAAGGGGTATTGGGGTGGCAAGAGCCGCCTTTTGCGCTCTGCTAAAGAGAGCGTGGAGCGTGCCTGGCAGTATGCCTATCGCGACCGCAGACAGCGCCGCCGCGATTTTCGGCGGCTATGGATCGCCCGCATCAATGCTGCGGTGCGCCTCCACGGCCTGAGCTATTCCAAGTTCTTGGCCTTGCTAAGAGAGAAGCACGTTGACTTGGATCGCAAGCAGCTCGCCGAACTGGCGGTGAGCGATCCTGCTGCCTTCCAGAAGGTGGTGGAGAGCGTACGGGACTGAACTGATGGCCGAGCGCCTGACAGAGATCCTGGCGCAGATCGCAGAGCAGCGCGAGCGCTTTTACGCTGAGCTAGCCCAGGCTGGCGACGGGCGCAATCTCGACCAGGTGCGAGTACGTTTCTTGGGAAGGAAAGCACCGCTGGCGCAGTACTTCGACCTGATCCCCAAGGTTGCGCCAGAGGAACGCCGCCTGCTGGGCAAGACTCTGAATGAAGTGCGGGCGGAGCTGACCGAGGCCCTGGAAAAGCGTCGGCAGGAGCTCAGTGCTGCACACGCGCCCGAAGAGGAGATCGACTATACGCTGCCGGGACTTGCCCCTTTTGTGGGCAAGCGCCACCCCGTCCTGCAAGCAATGGATCGGATCAAGGAGATCTTCTACGGGATGGGCTTTACGGTGGAGGAAGGGCCGGAGATTGAGGACGACTACCACAATTTCGAGGCGTTGAACGTTCCGCCTGATCACCCTTCCCGCGACTTGCAGGACACCTTTTATCTGGATGGCGAGTTCCTTCTTCGTACGCACACCTCGCCGGTGCAGATTCGCACCATGGAACGCTACCAGCCGCCCATCAGAATGATCGCGCCGGGCAGATGCTACCGAAAAGACACACCGGACGCTACCCATTCACCGGTGTTTCACCAGGTGGAAGGCTTGTGTGTGGACGAAGGGGTAACCTTTGCCGACCTCAAGGGTGTGGTCGAAACCTTTGCCAAGCGGTTGTTTGGGCCAGAGGTGCGCATCCGCTTCCGACCGAGCTTTTTCCCTTTCACCGAGCCGAGTGCGGAATATGACTTTTCCTGCATGATGTGCGGAGGCAAGGGGTGTCGTGTCTGCAAGGGCACAGGGTGGCTGGAGATCTCTGGTGCAGGAATGGTCGATCCGGCGGTCTTTCGTTTTGTGGGGTACGACCCGGAGCGGTACACCGGGTATGCGTTCGGCATGGGCGTGGAGCGAATTGCCATGCTCATGTATCAGGTTGACGACATACGCCTTTTCTACGACAACGATGTGCGTTTTTTGCAGCAGTTCTGAACCGGTGGTTGTTGCAAGGTGAAAGTCACCTACACATGGCTTAAGGAATACGGGCCGCTTGAGGTCTCGGCGGAAGAAGCGGCTGCGACCCTGACCCAGCTGGGCATTGAGGTGGAAACCCTGTCGCACCTTTCTTCGGACTTGAGCAATTTCGTGGTCGGTAGGGTTGAAAATGTTCAGGCGATGGACGGCTCGGCTGGCCTGAAAAAGTGCTTGGTTAACGTAGGGGACGCGACGATCACCGTGGTGTGCGGTGCCCCGAATGTGGCACCTGGTCTCGTGGTACCGGTTGCCCTGCCGGGTGCTACTCTCCCGGGCGGGCTACAGATTGCCCAGAGGGATTTTGAGGGCGTCGAGTCGCAGTGTATGATTTGCTCCGAGCTCGAATTGGGCCTAACCGAGCGCGGCGACTTGATCATGACGCTGGGCCCGGATGCCCGCGTGGGGGCGCCGCTGGCGACAGTCGTGAACGCCGAGGACTGGATTTTCGAGCTCAACGTTACTCCCAATCGCCCAGACTGTCTGTCGGTCATAGGCGTGGCACGCGAGCTGGCAGCCAAATATCAACTTCCCTTGACCCTCCCCGCAGTCTCCCTGGTTGAGGGTGACGAGTCGACTGAGGAGCGGATAAGCGTCGCAATCGAGGATCAGAAGAACTGCCCTCGCTATTCGGCGCGCTACCTTTACGAGCTGCACCCCGGTCCGTCGCCCTGGTGGCTTGCCGCGCGCTTGCACAGCGTGGGCATGCGCCCCATCAACAATGTCGTCGACATCACCAACTATGTCATGATGGAGACCGGGCAGCCGTTGCACGCTTTTGACTATGACCTGCTGGAGGGGGCACGCATCAATGTGCGGCAGGCCTCGCCAGGCGAGGAGTTTGTGACACTGGACGGGCGGCTTCATCAGCTGCCGGAGGGTACGCTCCTCATCTGCGACGGCAAGAAGCCGGTAGCCATCGCCGGCGTAATGGGCGGGTTGAACTCGGAGGTCAGCAGCAGGACATCCCGGGTTTTGCTGGAAAGCGCGTATTTCCGTCCTCAGAGCATTCGGCGAACTTCCAAAGCCTTGGGATTGAGCACCGAGTCGGCACAGCGTTTTGAGCGCGGAGTGGATCCCAACGGTGCGGTGTACGCCTCCAATCGAGCAGCACAGCTTATGGCGGAAGTGTGTGGGGCAAAGGTGGCGCGCGGCGTTGTGGATGCCTATCCGGTGCCCATCGAGGCGCGTACGCTGAAACTGCGCCGGCAGAGGGTTACGCAGGTGCTGGGTGCCGATATCCCCGTGCAGGAGTGCGCGCGGATTCTCTCCGGCCTTGGCAGCAAGGTGGAAGTGGAGGAAACGTCGCTGCACGTACAGGTCCCTACCTTTCGCCCTGATCTGGAGCGAGAGATCGACCTGATCGAGGAAATTGCGCGGGTGTGGAGCTACGATCGCATTCCTGTGCGCACCGTTGCTCCGGTGGACTTTTCCCGACCGCAGAGGATGTCCGAGGCCGTCGAAGAGAAGGCCCGCGAGTGTTTGATCGGTCTTGGCTTTCTCGAAGCCTGCACGGTCAGCCTGTTGAGCCCCAAGCAGGCGCTGCCTTTCGGGGACGAGACGCAGCTCGTGCGACTCAGGAACCCGCTCAACGAGGAGTATTCCGTCCTGCGGCCGAGCCTAATCCCCGGATTGTTGCAGGTGTGTGCCCACAATCTCAACCGGGGAGTTAGCACCATCCGCGCCTACGAGATCGGGCGCTGTTTCGCGAAGATGGACGGAAAGTACCAGGAGTGGAAGGCCTTGGGGATGGTGCTTGTCGGCCTGGCGCGTCCGCGCTCCTGGGCAGGAGAACACCGGGAGAGCAACCTCTTCGACTTGAAAGGCTACCTGGAGGCACTTTTTGGTTGCTGGCGCATGAGCGAAGTGGTGTTTGTGCCAGGAGACTGGCACGTCTGCAGGGGGGGCGGTCTGTTGGTAAAGCAAGATGGTCATGTGTTGGGTCGCGCCGGCATCCTCCGCGAAGACATTGGAGAGCGTTTTGGTATCGAGCGAGGTGCGGTGTTGGTGGCGGAGCTTAGTTTTGCTGCGGTAGGTGCGCGGGCCTTGCGACCGGCTGTCTATCGGCCGGTTCCCAGGTTTCCTTACGCACCGCGTGACCTTTCGCTGGTTGTGGACCGGCGTGTGCGGGCGGAGGAGCTTGTGCAGGTCATCCGCAGGGTGGGTGGACCGTTTCTGCGCGAAGTGCAGGTAGTCGACCTGTTCGTCGGCAGGCAGATTCCTGAGGGGAAAAAGAGCCTCACATTCTCCTTGGTGTTCCAGGAGGAGAGTCGTACGCTACGAGACGCCGAGGTGGATGAGGCGATGAGTAGAATTATTGCAGGTCTGCGCGAGCAGACCGGTGCGGTTCTAAGGTCCTGAAAGGAGCGTCGCGCTATGGATCTTCAGCAGCTTGAGCTGCTTGAGGAGCGAGTGCGGGCTGCGATAGAGCTCATCCAACGGCTCCGGGACGAGAACCGCCAGCTGCGCACCCAGAATAGTCGGCTGTTGCAGGAACTGGAGCGCCTGCATGCGGAGCGCGAAGCGGCCCAGGCGCACCAGCGGCAGTATGTGACCGGCGGGCAGAATCAGGGGATGGAGGTGTTGGAAGAGGTGAGGGCACGTATCCGCCACTTGCTTCAGAAGTTGGAGGCACAAGAGGTCCGTTGACCGAGGGGGAACATTTGGGGTAAGATCGGCTGGACAACTGGTAGGCACGAAGGCGAACGCACGTCATGGCGGGTGAGTACACCGTTCTGAAAGTCAATATCTTCGGGACCGAGTATCCGGTGCGAGGGAGCACCGATCCCGAGTACATTTTGCGAGTGGCCCAGTATGTGGACCGGAAGATGCGCGAGGTTGACCAGGCCGCTGCCGGGCGTCCGGTGTTCAAGGTGGCCATCCTCGCGGCGCTGAACATTGCCGACGAGCTTTTTCGTGAGCGCGAAGAGAGAACACGTCCCATACAGGTCTACGAGGAGCGAGTGCGAAGGCTTTCAGAGGAACTTGCCGCAGTGTTGGGAGGGCAGTCGTCAACTCAACCTGGAGCGGAAAGGACCATAACTCCACGTGACCCGTCACGCGATGGGGTAGCTTGACCTACCAGTCGTCACGGCAGCACTATTGCTGGTGCGAACGTGTGCCACTCGCGCCTGCCTGCGTGAGCGAGTGTCTAATGTGACGTGGCCAGGAGCATCTTGGCCCCTGGGCCACAGGAGGTGGTGCGGACATGGCTGTGACGACGCTACTTGTGGCCATCGCCTGTGCAGCGATGGCGTTTGTCGCGGGGTGGTTCGCCAGCAAGCGGATCGGACAGGGCAAGATCGCCAGCGCCGAGAAGCTGGCGGAAAAGATCATCTCCGAAGCCGAAAAGAGCGCCGAGGCACTCAAGAAAGAGAAACTTCTCGAGGCCAAGGACGAATGGCTTCGGATGAAGCAAGAGTTCGAGAGCGAGACCAAGTCGCGCAGGGTAGAGCTGCAGAACTTGGAGCGGCAGCTCGCCAATCGGGAACTCAATCTTGACAAACGCGCTGATCTCCTTAACAAGAAAGAGCGCGACCTGGAGCTGCTCAACCAGCAGCTGAAGCAAGAATCCGCTGCACTGAGAAAAAAGCAGGAGGAACTTGACCGCCTCGTAGAAGAGCAGAACGCTCGCCTCGAGAAGATGTCGGGCCTGTCCCGCGAGGAGGCAAAGAAACTCCTCATGGACGGCCTCGTGGAGAAGGCGCGTCAGGAAGCTGCGCAGATGGTCAAGGAGATCAAGGACCAAGCGCGGCAAAACGCCAACCGCGAAGCTCGCGAGATCATTCTCCAGGCCATCCAGCGCTCGGCAGCGGACCACTCGGTGGAGACCACCGTGTCGGTGGTCAATCTGCCCAACGACGAGATGAAGGGGCGCATCATTGGGCGCGAGGGGCGCAACATCCGCGCCTTCGAGATGGCGACGGGCATCGAGATCATCGTCGACGACACGCCAGAGGCGGTGATCCTTTCCGGCTTTGACCCCCTGCGCCGAGAGATTGCGCGCCTAGCTCTGGAGAAGCTCATTGCCGACGGTCGTATCCACCCGGCGCGAATCGAGGAGGTGGTGCAAAAGACTGCGCAAGAGGTGGAGGAGAGCCTCTCTGAGGTTGGGGAGAAGGCCATGCTCGAGACCGGAGTGCACGGCCTTCATCCGGAGCTCGTCAAGCTGCTTGGCAAGCTCCACTACCGCACCAGCTACGGCCAAAATGCCTTGCAACACGCAGTGGAAGTGTCGTACCTCGCTGGCCTGATGGCGGCGCAGCTCGGCTTGGATGCCAACCTGGCCAAGCGCGCGGGGTTGCTCCACGACATCGGCAAGGCCATTGACCGTTACACGGAGGGCACCCACACCCAGATAGGCGTCGAGCTTGCGAAGAAGTATGGCGAAAACCCAGTGGTGGTCAACGCCATTGCCGCCCACCACGAGGATGTGGAGATCACCTCGCCCATCGCCATACTCGTGCAGGCAGCGGACGCCATCTCCAGTTCCCGCCCTGGGGCGCGACGCGAATCGCTGGAAAGCTACGTCAAGCGCCTCGAGAAGCTGGAGGAGGTCGCCAAGTCGTTCAGCGGCGTAGGCAGAGCATACGCCATACAGGCCGGAAGAGAGATCAGGGTAATGGTGGAGCCAGAAAAGGTTAGCGACGCCATGGCCGAACAGCTCTCCTCCGAAATCGCGCAAAAGATTCAGGCCGAGATGGAGTACCCTGGCCAGATCAAGGTGACGGTTATCCGCGAGTATCGCGCGGTGGACTATGCCAAGTAACTTGCAGGCCCAGGAACGAACTGCCTGACAGAGGGTAAAAGGAGA
>JBBIKH010000160.1:0-224 GCA_037445575.1 bacterium | reverse complement strand
CGCCTTATCGACGGCAAAAGCATCGCTGCCCAGGTCACTCAGGAGGTCGCAGCCGAGGTAGCCGAGTTGCGGGCGCAGGGCATAGTGCCTGGGTTGGCCGTCATCTTGGTGGGCGACGACCCTGCATCAGCAAGCTATGTGCGTGGCAAACGAAGGGCGTGCGAGGAGCTCGGCATTCGCTCGGAGACGATCCACCTCCCGGCGCAGAGCTCGCAGCAGGAGTT
>JBBIKH010000159.1:0-8464 GCA_037445575.1 bacterium | reverse complement strand
GTGGCCCTGCAGGGGTGGGCAGGCTACTTGCTCCCGGTATCGGAGGACCTCACCATCCACTACGGTCCGGCACTGTATCGCCTCACCTCAGCGGAGATGGGGGGTCTATCGTTCAAAGTCGGGGTGATGTTCGGAGGCCAGGCCCCTTAGGACTCGCCCGAAAACGCACAACCATGCTTGGATTTTGAGCCGCATGGAAGGGCATACTCCTACCCGGCGCGCAAAGCCCCTTTCCTGTGTGATCACGCTCAGCCACCCAGTAAGGAGGTTTCGCCCTTTGTCTGTCTGGCGACTGCTAATCGTGATGCTGTCTCTTGTGGGCCTCACCTGCGGGCGTGTGCCCACGTCGACGGAGACCATCCCTAAGGAGGCGACACGTGAAGCCATGTGCGAGCCGCAACGGTGGCCGCCACTGCAGGAGTTCCTGACGGCTGCCGCTGAGCAAACGTTTGCAACGTGTCAGGTGGCGGAGCCTCAGCGCCGCATCCTCTGGGCATCGCTCATCGACCTGCGCGATCCTCGCCTGCCGAAGATGGCCTCCTACCACGGCGACGAAAAGGTCTATCCCGCCAGCGTCATCAAGGCCTTCTACATGGTGGCAGCCTACTATCAGGTACAGCAAGGAATGTTGCGTCTGGACAGCGGGCTGCGTCGTGACCTCAAGCTGATGATCGAAATCAGCGACAACCAGGCCACCAACCGCATCCTTGACCGCCTGACCAACACCGTCTCTGGCGATTCGCTTGAGGGTACGGCCTACCAGGAGTTCGCTTACAAGCGCGACTGGGTGAACCGCTACTTTCGCAGCATCGGCTTTGACAGCGTCAACGCGTGCCAAAAGACGTGGGATGGCGATCCCTTCGGTCGCGACCTGCAGCTGCTGGGGAACAAAGAGGGCCCTAACTACGTGAACAGCAACAAACTGACGACCGGCGAAACGGCCCTGCTCCTCTATTTGATCCACCAGGGGAAGGTGGTCAGCAGAAGCGCCTGCGCCGAGATGCTGAAACTCATGAGGCGCAAGGTGGACGCCAACGACCGGTTCCTTGCCGGGGCACTCCCCAAAGGGAGTCGCCTGTGGTCAAAACAGGGCCTGGTGGACACCAAACGGCACGACGCCGGCATCATCGAGCTTGCCAACGGCGCGCGGTTCATTCTGGTGGTCTTTACGGACAAATCGGCAGGCGACTGCGATCTGCTGCGTCGCTTCGCAAAAAGAGTTGTTGCCTTCTACATTTCTTGAGCACGTTAGCTTGGCAGAACTGTGGAACATGGTGTAGGTCATAGGGTTGTCGGAATAGGAGTTGCGTCGATGAAAGGGAAAGCACTTGCACTTCTCATCGCTTGTGGCCTGATGTGGTTTGGAGCATCCTGCATCAGAAAGGTCGATATGCACGACATGCATTACGTTCAGGAGCGGCATATCAACGAGGTGATTTCGCACCTTGTGGCCGCGCACGGCGAAGGGCAGCGGGAGCGCATTGAACGCGGCGTGCGCCAGGTGGCTCAGATGTGGCAGCAACAGGACGGCCCCCCGGAAGCCTTCATGCAGTTCTGTACCCAACACTTTGTAGCTGACAGCGCTGGCCTCGCCCAAATGACGCAGAGCTACGAACGGAACTTTGAGAGCATCTTCGGCCACTTTGCCGAGATGGGGCGCGAGCTGCGGCAGCCCTTGGACCTGGACTGGGGGCCGATCCTCCCCATCGACTACCTCTTTGCCGAATTTGCCCCTTCTGCCCATGTGATGGAAGACCTGTTCAGCAAACGAATTGCCTTTGTGGCGCTGCTGAACTTTCCTCTGTTCACTCTTGAGGAGCGTCTGGCATTGGGGCCAAAATGGACCCGGCAGCAATGGGCCCAGGCTCGTCTCGTACAGAGCTTTTCCGCGCGTGTACCTGCAGCAGTGCAGCAGCGCCTGAGCGAGGCCTACGTCAAAGCCGACGACTATATCAACCACTACAACATCTTCATGCACCACGTGCTCACCGAGGAAGGAGAACGCCTGTTCCCTCCCGGCCTGAAACTGATCAGCCATTGGAATCTGCGCGACGAGCTCAAGGCCCAATATGCCAATCCTGATGGCCTGCGCCGCCAGCAGATGATCCAGCGCATCATGGAGAGGATCATCACCCAGGAGATCCCCGAAGTTGTCATTAACAATCCCTGCGTAGACTGGAAGCCCGTGAGCAACACTGTCGAACCCGCTGCGGTTCAGGATGTGGAGGGTGCGACCCAGCCGGCAAAGGTCACAAACGCCCCTGAGCCGAATCGCCGGTATGAGCACCTGCTCGCCATCTTCCACGCAGAGCGGGAGGTAGACCCTTACTACCCCACCATGCCAACCCTTATGGACCGGCGTTTCCAACGGGACCGGGAGATGCCGGAGCAGATGGTGGAGGAACTGTTCAAGCAGGTACTTTCCTCGCGGCAGGTCGCACAGACCGGCCAGCTCATTGCCAAGAGGCTGGGGCGCCCGCTGCAGCCATTTGACATTTGGTACAATGGGTTCCGCCCCCGCACTGCTTACACTGAGGCAGAGCTGGACAGGATTGTGAGTAGACGCTACCCGGACGCCCGCGCTTTTGAGCGCGACATGCTGAGGATTCTGCGCACCCTCGGTTTTTCTGCCGAGCAGGCCAGCTTTTTGTGCGAACGAATTACCGTCGATCCGGCACGTGGACCAGGGCACGCGTGGGAGCCGGGGAGGAGAGCCGATCGCGCTCACTTGCGCACGCGCATTCCGGCCACGGGCATGAATTACAAAGGCTACAATATCGCCATCCACGAGCTCGGCCACAACTGCGAACAGGTGTTCTCCCTGAACAAGGTCGACTACACCCTGTTGCGGGGCGTGCCCAACACCGCCTTCACCGAGGCATTCGCCTTTGTGTTCCAGGCGCGGGACCTGGAACTGCTCGGGCTGCGCCACAAGGACCTACTTGCCGAACACCTTCGCGCGCTGGATAACCTGTGGGCGACTTACGAAATCGCGGGGGTGGCCCTGGTGGACATGCGGGTCTGGCGCTGGATGTACGAGCACCCCAACGCCAAGCCAGACGAGCTGAAGGAAGCTACTATCGCCATTGCCAAGAAGGTCTGGAACGAGTTCTACGCCCCGGTGTTTGGGCAGCAGGATGTGCCCTTGTTGGCCATCTACTCGCACATGATCGACTCTGGCCTCTACCTGCCTGACTATCCATTGGGGCATATCATCGCTTTCCAGATCGAGCAGTATCTGAAGGGGAAGAACTTGGGCCAGGAGATGGAGCGCATGTGCCGCTTGGGCGCGCTCACTCCAGAGGCGTGGATGCGGGCCGCCGTGGGTGCACCTGTCTCGACACAACCGCTCTTGGAGGCAGCCGACCGTGCGCTTGATGTGCTGGCGCGGTAGGTTCGTGCGCTCGGGCAGCCTGCGGGCAGCTTTCTTGGCAGTGGTGCTGACTGTCGGGTGCGAAAAAGGGAACCAGCCGCCGGTAGCAATCATCGCCCGCACCCCTCAGGTTTCCGAGCAAACAGTAGCAGCAGTGACGGCCCTGCCGGTGTTCGGCTTCTCCTCCGGGATCGTGAGCGATGCAGATGCCTCTCTCCTTCGCGCTGCCCTGGACGCTGCGCAGCGCGCTGGGATTAGCGTTTTTGTGGGAGATCCCCGGCTGCTCGCAGTGGACTCTCCCTTGGATTCGGCCTTTGCCCATGCCGACCAATTGCTGGGCCACTTTGCAGCTCATCCGGCATGCGCCGGCTACTGGTTGGGGACCGTGGCCGATACCCTCCTATTCGATCGCGTCGCCGCCATCAGGCAGCGCATGGCCGCCCGCGACCGCCTTCATCGGACGCTGGTGGGCCTAAGCGGCTACGGCGTAGACACTGCGCGACGACCCCCGTCCTTTTCTCTCCGTTCGCTTGAAAAGTTCGTCGCCACCGTGCGCCCGCCGCTGCTCTGTTTTGACCAACAGGGTGTAGTCGACGGAGCCCCTGCCCCCGACTTTTTCGCAAACCTCTCCACCATCAGACGCGTAGCCCTTGCGTCACGCCTTCCCTGGTGGGGAGTGGTCCTTGAGCCACGCCCGGGCGAGGAGTCCTCGCTGCGGGACAACTATGTGCGTTTTCAAACGATGTCCCTTTTGGCCCACGGCGCAAAGGGCTTGCACTACGTCCTGGACTGGACCACTCTGCATGGGTGGAGCACCCCGCGCGCTCCGCTCCCTGCCGTAGCGCGCGGCGTGGCTGAGGTGAATGCGACCGTCGCTGCCTGGTCACCTGTTCTGTCCCGCGCTACCTGCACCGCTGTCTATCACAGCGCTCCGGTGCCCACGGGCTGCGATCCCCTCTCCTTGGAGGGCATCGTGTATCGCGTCGATGGGCAGCATATCACGGTGGCCCTGTTCCGTGGCAAAGGCAAGAGGGACCTCTACGTTATGGTGGTCAACCGCAACTACACCAGAGGTGCAAAACCCCGCCTTTACTTCGGCGGGCAGGTGAGAGGGCTGGAAGAGGTGGCCCCTCCGGAGGCAGCGAGGTTGGTCCAGCATTTTGCGCCTCGGGAGAGTCCGCGGGCGGTGTCGGTGCTGCTAAAGGCGGGGGGCGGGAGGCTATTCCGTCTGGTCACCTGAGCAGCAAGTGTTTCACAGCACAAGAATGTGCACGGGCCTGCTCACCAGTGTGCCGACGCTCGTCTCGGCCTTTACTTGAAAGCGGTGTCTACCCCGGCAGAGCTGCCAGCGCGCGTGGAACGGGTGGCCCAGGGTGCAGAAAAGGGAGTCGTCCACCCACCAGCTAACCAATCTCACTTCCGGGGGGACCACCACGGCGAGCTCCAGCGTTTGAAACTCCGGCCGCAAGATCGGATCAATCTTGTAGATGTCTCCGTCGTCTGGGAAAGCAATGACGGGCCCCTCGTAGGTCGGCGTGGCTTGCTTCTCTCGTTCCAAGCGGGCGAGCCCTGCGGTCGGGCGAGGAAAACCGGCGGCCGCCGCCCACCCCTCATACAAGGGAGGCCAGACTTCGTACACCCTGAGCTGCTTGCCAGCACGCTCGCTGTCGTCCGCTGCGGTCACAAAGGGCCTGTGGACGGAGCAGGCCCGTGTTGGCTCTGTGCCAGCGAGGAACAGCTCTCGCACCGTCCCCTGGCAGTAGGGGCCTGGCAGCTCGCCTGAGCGGGCACAGATCACTTTCTCCACTATGCCAGGGGGCACTGGGAACGGCTCCGGCCACGCGTCGCGGTGGAGAAGGAGCATGATGTCGCGAAAGAGCACCCCTGCTCCCGTGATGCCCGACACCTTGTGCATCGCCTGCCCGCTAAAGTTGCCGACCCACACGCCAACGGTGTAGCGGCTGGTGTACCCTACTGCCCAGTTGTCCCGGTAGTCCTTTGATGTCCCCGTCTTGGCGGCACAGGGGAAGGGCAGTTCTAAGGCGTTGCCTTCGCCAAAGGCACCCATCCTTGCCTCGCGGTCGGCCAGGATATGGGTCAGCAGGTAGGTCACCTGTGGGGAAAAAAGCCGAGTCGTGCCAGCCTCCGGCGGTCGATCCGTCAGGAGCCTTTCCCGACGCAAAACACCTCCATTGGCCAAGGCGCAATAGGCTCGCGTCAACTCCAGAAGCGTGACCTCGCCGTTGCCAAGCGTGAGGCCGAGTCCGTAGTGGACTGCCGGCTTGGAGAGGCTGGCAAAGCCTGCCTGGCGCAGCTTTGCCAAGAGCACCTCGGTGCCAATCTCCTCAAGCAGGCGCACGGCAGGCACGTTATAGGAGCAAGCCAGCGCTACGCGCAGCCGCACCGGACCGTGGAACAGTCGGTCATAGTTCTGGACGCGGAAATCCCCGCCGGCGGTAACGGCGTGCGTCTCGATGTCGGGCAAGATATCGGCCGGGGTCCTGCCCCGTTCCAGAGCCAGCCCATAGGTAAAGGGCTTGATGGTTGAGCCAGGCTGCCGCAAAGCCAAGCAGCCGTTCACCTGGCCATGATGGACCTCGTCGAAGTAGTCGGCCGAACCAACCATGGCCACCACCCCTGCGCTGGCGTTGTCCAGCACGAGCATAGCGGCATTGGTGACGTTCTTGTCCGCCAGGAGCTGCAGATGGCTTTGCACCAGCCGTTCAATCCCCTGCTGCACAGGCAGGTCAATGGTGGTCCTTACCGTCCCGGAGTTGGGCAGGTGCAACCGACGCCGATTCGCCACCATCCAGTCGCAAAAATGCGGAGCGCAAAAGGAGCGTTCGACGGGATTCAGGCATAGCTGTGCGGCGCGCGCCTCGGCAAGGGCAGAGCTATCGATGAGGCCACAACGCCTCATCGCCCGCAACACGTGTTCTTGCCGCCGCTTGGCGGCGTCGGGATGGCGATAGGGGTCATACCGTGACGGCGACTGGGGCAGTCCGGCCAAGAGGGCAGCTTCCGCCAAGGTCAGGTGCAGGGCCGGCTTGGCGAAATAGAGCCGTGCTGCAGCCTCCACTCCGATGGTGCCGTTGCCGTAGGGCACGCGGTTCAGGTACTGGGTCAGAATTTCCTTTTTGCTGAGGGCCAACTCCAGCCTGACGGCCAGGATCATCTCGATCGGCTTTGCCCACCAGCGGCGGGGCAGTCCGTACACCGAGCGCGCCAACTGTTGCGTCAGCGTTGAGGCGCCAGAGACCACCTGCCGGGCGCGCGCTGCCTGGCGCAACGCTCGCCCCACCGCAAGGGGATCGACCCCCCAGTGGCGATAGAATCGGCGATCCTCCACGGCGATCGTTGCCTGGAGGAGGTAAGGCGACACCTCATGCAGCTCAACCCACTGTCCCCGGCCCTGGGAGCCGAGGATGCGCTCCTGCAGCAATCTCCCCTCCCGGTCGGTGAACCGCAGGCAGCTTCCGCTGCTGCGCTGGCGGAGGTCGCGCGGCAAAGGCATTAGCGCCAGCAGCAGCATCGTGGCCAGCGCACCGAGCAGGCCGATTGCCCCCCAGGTTTTCGGCCGCAGCTTGGTCATTCCACCACCTTTGCAGAGCCCGCACATGCGGTTTCTTACAGGCCCATCTGGCTATTGGCCGCGCCCGACCCTCACGCGCGCCCCGGCCTGTCTGCCAAAGACCTCCGGTTCATACATCTGCATGGCAACGGTCGGTGGCATGCCAAAGTCTCCCACGGTAGTAGCACGCGCCAGGTAGGTGTAGGTATGCACCCCTGCGCGCAGGTAGTCGGCGAACACGAGCACTCGGTCGTCGTGCAGTTCCACGTGATTGAAACTCCCCCAGGTACTGTCGTGCCACACCTCAGGCGCAAGCTCCGCCATCTGTTCGGCTTCGGCTGCCGCCGTTTGCAGGGAGACGTTCACCGCTTCCATGCCGGCGGGCAAGGGATCGTCAATCACGACAAAGGTGCGCCCTTGCGGGGCGATCACTTTGAGCTCCACCTTCAGCAGGGCCCCGGGTGCAAAGGAGAGCGGGCTGCCCGAAGGAGATGAGAGCGGAGTGATCGCCTTTAGAACCGTTAGCCCTTCATCCCTGGTGGCAGGGGTGACGCCTGGGCAGTAGTTCAACCGCAAACCGTAGTAAAGTTGGCCCCTTCCCGATTTGGCTACGTCGACCAGGAGGCGTTTGCCTCTGGGCATCTCCTCAAGGCTCAGGGTGGCGCGCCTGGTGCTCAGCTCGCGCCCGGCAAAGATCTCGCTCAAGATGCTCTTGCCTGCGACCCGGATCTGGGCTGCGAAATCGGCCGGTTCTTTTTCATAGATGGCAAAGTAGCGGGCGAGCGCGAGCAGCGCAAACAGGTTCTCCTGGGTGGTGCGCCACATGCCGTTCTTACGCTGCGCCATCAGCCACTGCACCACCTTGTGGTCCAAAGGAAAGCCTCCGCGCGCCTCCAGCAGCGCCTGCAGCGCCACCGCCGTGGTGCGCACATCCGAATGAAAGATCCAGACCAGGTCTCCGGGGTCCTGTTCCTCAAAGTGCGCCGTGGTGGGATCGACACGGATCGCGTTCAACAGCTCCTCGGTGAGAACCTGCTGACGCCCCTTGGCACCGCCAGCTGATGATAGCGTCCTGAGCAGCAGCGCCTTTCCCATCAGCGGCAGCCGCGCCCGCTGCTCGTACAGGTAGTCAATGTAACTGTTGTCCGGCTGGCCGGCACGAGCCAGGACGTAGGAGGCAAGCGCCTTACTGGCGAGCGATGCCCGCTCAGGAAAGGCCACCGGGGAACTTTCTGTCTTCTGGCGAAGGAGCTCACGGAGGTAGGAGAGGCCGCGTTTGAACATCTGCTCGTCGACCTGGTGGCCGTGCACGCGTGCCTCCACCAGGGCATACATGGCGTACGCCGACACAAAAGGCGAAGCCCGCCGCTCCCCTGGCCAGTAGGAAAATCCCCCATCCCGCAACTGATAGGAGCGGAACTCCCCAAGCGTCTGCGCAACGACCTGGAGAATGTCGGCGTTCCCCTAAACAGGCAGGTCAAAGGCCCTGACCAGCTCTCCGGCCACGATCATCGGGAGCA
>JBBIKH010000158.1:0-8544 GCA_037445575.1 bacterium | reverse complement strand
CGCTGGAGCACCGCCTCGGAGACGGAAAACATGGGCTTTGACGTCTATCGTGCCGAAGCGGCAGAAGCGCCTTTCGTCAAGGTGAACAAGACTCTGATCCCCGGTGCCGGCAACGCGAACGTGCTCCACACCTACAGCTACGTGGACCGCGAAGTAGACCCAGGCAAGAGCTACTACTACAAACTGGCCGACGTCGACTATCGCGGGCGCGTCAAGTTCCACGGGCCGATCTCGGTTGCTTCGAATCCTGTGCCCATGGTCTACGAGCTACAACAGAACTACCCGAACCCCTTCAACCCGGAAACTACAATCCGGTTCAACGTGAGGAGCGAAGGTCGGGTATGGATCGGCATCTACAACGCCGCAGGGCAGCTGGTTCGCCATCTGGCTGACGAGATCATGCCCCCTGGGAGCCATACCGTGGTGTGGAACGGCAAGAGTGACGCCGGTGAGCTCCTGTCCAGTGGCACCTACTTCTGTGTCATGCGGGTGAACGGGGTGGAGCTAAGCAAGAAGATCGTGCTCACTCGGTAGGGTTCGTCAACTGACCGGAGAAGCGCTGAAGGGTGATGGCTACGGTGGTCAGGACCACCGTAGCCACCCACCCCGGGTAGTGGAGGAAGCTGCTGAGGATGTTGCTACGGAACTGGCGGCGTGAGGTTGCGAGGGGGTAGAACAGGGGGACCGAGATTTTTTTTGACCAAGCAGTAAATAATTTCTTGTTGCCGAGAACGAGCGATGGTGATGAGACCGAAGAGGTTGTGGACAGTGGCAGTGATGGTGGGACAATGGGTGGCGCTGCTGACGTGGTCTAAGGGAAACACCGTCCCGGATGGCTGTTCGCTGCGGGTGACGTGGGAAGCCAATGCCGAGCCCGATGTAGCTGGTTACAAGGTCTACTACGGCACTAGCCCGCACGAGTACCTCCAGGTGTTGGACGTCGGCAACGTCACAGGTGCGGAAGTGCCGAACCTGACAGCCGGCATGCGCTACTACTTTGCCGTCACCGCCTACGACAGCTCCGGAAACGAGAGCCTGTTCTCATCGGAGGTCTCGGGGGTGGCTGGGCTCGACTGGGGCACAGTGGTGGACCTGCAACCGGAGGAGTACGTGGTGGCCGCGCTGCGCGAGGGAAGCCAGTACTACGTGGATCGCAGCTTCCAGATTGTGGACATCCCTGATGCGTTTGAGGGCCTCTTGTGGATCAAGACGAAGAACGACGACAAGTTTGACCTCCAGCTGGAGGTGCGCTTCTCGTTGCTGCGCCCGGCACGCGTGTATGTGGTGCACGACAGCCGCGTGGCAGCACCCACGTGGCTGAGCAGCAATTTTACCAGGACCGACTATGCGGTTCTGGTCAGCGATGCGGGCGTGGCAGACTTTCGCATTTGGCAGAGCATGCGAAAGTACCAGCGAGGTGAGACCGTAGTGCTGGGGTGCAATGGTTCGACCGGCGGTGCCGCCAGCATGTACGTCGTGCTGGTGCGTCCGGAAAGCGAGGCCGGGGATCTTCATCCGCGCCTGTCCGGGTCGGGGAGCGACTTGGTGCTGTCCTGGGACGCTTTGCCCGACGCCCAAGGGTACCGCGTCTACGGCGGCTCTGAGCCCTACTTTGCGCCCGAATCAGCAGTCGCCGAATTGAGCGGTGTGGAATACGTCGATGGGGGTGCGCTGTCCGACAGTGTCCTGAGCCGCTACTACGTGATCGAAGCCCTCACGGGTGATGGACGAGAGCCCCTCAGGCGTCGCGTGGGAACACACGGCGTCCGGTTGAACGTGGGGCGGACGTTGGTCTCGGTGCCGTTGCAACCTTCGGGCAGCGACCTAACCGCCGTGTTGGGACAAGTGCTCACCGGGGGCACCAATGCGCTGGTGGCTGACCGGATCATGAAGTGGACCGGCAACGGTTACGAGATGGCCTGGCTGGTGAATGGCACCGGCACAGCCTACGACGGGCAATGGATGAATCCATCCGGGAGCGGCCTCAGCGACATGACCTTGCAGCGGGGCGAGGGATTCTGGGTGGAGGTGCGCCCTGGTCATTCGCCAGTGGTCCTGCGCTTCTTTGGGGAGGTGCCCATGGACAGCGCGTGTGCCATCGTCGTGAACCCGGGGTTGAATCTCATCGGCAACTGTTACCCGGTGACTATGGCGCCCGCTGCCACCGGCCTTTGGGAGCAAGGGGTAGCTACGGGCGCGAGCAACAGCCGCGAAGCCGATCGCATCATGGCGTGGATGGGTGACCACTACGAAATCGCCTGGTTGGTGGACGGGACCGGCACAGCCTTGGACGGCACATGGCTGAACGCGACCGGGAGTGGGCCGTCGGCTTTGCGGTTTGAGCCTGGCAGAGGTTACTGGCTGCACATCCGTAATGGACAGCAGCCGCGGACCTGGAGATACCCGAATCCGTTTCCAGGTCGCTGAGGTAAGGATTTGGGCATGTACACAATAGTGTGAAGCAGAGAGGAGGGAGTACGATGGGTGGAAGAGGAATCTTCTGCGCAGTGGTCGGGATTGTGGTGGTGCTGGCAACTGCCCAGCCAAGGGCGGGTACCGTCGATGTCAGCTGCGTGAGTGGTGCGCAGGATGAACTCGGCAACTGGCTCCGCGGGTCCGCCTTTGAGGGTTACGGCGACCTCATTCAGATCATTTACGCCGGGGCAAACGGGCTGAACGATATGCCGGACGAACATGGCAACCCGACCGCGGACGATGTGCTCATCGGCACTACCTTCGCAGGGGCGGGCTTTCCCTTCAACCCCCACGAAGGCAAGTTTACGGCGCAGTTCACCCACGACCTGCTGGTGACCGGGGCGGTCATCTATTGCCGCGCCTGGAACGATTCCAGCGTCGCGACCGCCACTTACTACGGGGATTCCCAGCTGGCCACTCTTGAGCTGGTGGGCGACTTTGGTAGCGTCGATTTCCCCACCTGGGCCACCCAGGATGCGGTGGTGGCGGTGGAGCTGGTGGCCTTTGAGGCCAGGCGCGTCAACGGTGGGGTGAAACTGATGTGGGCCACGCAATCAGAGACCGACAACCGCGGTTTCGAGATTCACCGCGCCACTGCCGAGCACGGGCCGTTCGTCCGCATCACCAGCCAGCTCATCCCCGGGGCAGGCAACAGCATGGAGCGCCGCGAGTACAGCTACTACGATAGCGAGGCTGCTCCGGACACCGCCTACTACTACCGGCTGGCGGACGTGGACTATGCGGGTCGCGTACGGCTGCATGGCCCCATCTTGGTACCGGCCGTAACGGTCCCGACCAAGGTCTCTTTGGCTCAGAACTATCCCAATCCGTTCAATCCCGAGACGTGGATTGCGTTTGAGCTGAAAGAGGCGGGTACTGCGTCCCTGAAGATCTACAACGTTCAGGGGCAGCTGGGGCGGACTCTGGTGCAGGGCCACATGGAGGTGGGCCGCTACGAGGTGAGGTGGGACGCCACCGATGAACTGGGCAATCGCGTGCCCAGCGGCATCTACCTGTATGTCCTGGAGACGGAGGGCGTGAGGTTGACGCAGAGCATGCAGCTCTTGAAGTAACTTTTCGCCCCCGCGCCTTCGTGATAGGGGCGAAATCCGATCCGGTTTAGGAGGTGGATCATGAGACGAAGTGCAGCAATGCCCCTGATGGAGTATGCAGGGGTGTTAGCAGTGTTGGTTGGACTGGCCGGATGCGCCGTCAGGCCGCGGGTGGCCGGAGAAGCAGCCACAGAACCGCAGGCGGCAGGGGACGTCTACGTGGCACAGCAGACGACCCCGGCGGTCGCCGACAAAGAGAGGGAGTACCGTCTGGGCTACGGCGACGTCCTCGACATCAGATTCTTCAATAACGAAGAGTTCAATGTGGAGGTCACTGTTCGCCCTGACGGCTGTATCACCTTGCAGCGGGTCGGCGACATTCGGGTCACCGACATGACCCCTATGCAACTGGCGCGCCTCATCAGCGAAAAGTACGCAGAGATCCTGTTGCAACCGGAGGTCACGGTGACCGTGAAGCAGTTCGGTGGCAACACCGTCTACGTCCTGGGCGAGGTGCGCAATCCCGGTGCCTATGTGGTGCAGCGTAGTATGACCATGCTGCGTGCCATCGCCACTGCCGGCGGTCCGACCAACGAGGCCAACCTCAGCAGCGTGATGTTGATCAGGGTGCTGGACGAAAAGCGGGTGTCGGCTATCCGCTCCGACCTGACGCAGGCGCTTGCCCACAAGGACACAAGCCCCGACGTCGAGGTCAGGCCGTATGACATCGTCTACGTGCCCAAGACGTTTATCGGCAACATCCGTACGTTCATGACCCAGGTCTACGACACGGTCATACCGCCGTTGGACCTCTATGCTCGCTCAGTATTCTGGTCGCGGGCGTGGAAGTGAGCGACTGGACACGAGCCCATTACCAAAGGAGTTCGCCATGGAAACGCGTATGTGCGACCGCACCGCCTCGGTGCGAAGGGTGCTGCGGGTGTTGTTCAAACGCAAGAGGATGATCACTCTGATCTTTCTCTCCACCGTTGCCACTGTGGCCGTGGGCACCTTGACCATGCGCCCCCTCTACCGCGCAGGAGCGACCATCCTGGTTGACTGGGAGAAGGACGCAGAGAAGACGCTCATCATCGAGCTGAACTGGTGGCTACGGCGCACGAACTATGACCAGATCGCGGCCGAGATGCAGATCCTGAAGAGCCGGCCCATCGCCGAGCGGGTGGTGAGAGCTCTTGGTCTGGCCAAAGCATCTGGCACTGCCGCCGACAGCGCACGTTTCGAGCAGGCGGTGGCAATGGTGCAAAAGGGGCTGAAGGTGGAGCAAACCAAGGAGACCAACTTGCTCCAGGTCACCTTCAGCGACCACGACGCCAAGCGCGCCGCAGCTATTGCCAACTGTATCGTCGAGCAGTACAGCCGGCACCGGGCAGAATTGGCCAAGGATCTGCGCACCTACGCCTTCTTTGACGAGCAGATCAAGATGGCTGCTGCCAAGCTGGATGAGCTGGAGCGCCGTGAGGCTGAGTTCAAGCGGCGCGAGGGAGTGGTGGTGCTCGAAGGGGAGGCGGAGATTCTCTACAGAAAGTTGGCCGACTATGATCAGGCCCTCACGGAGGTGCGCACCAAGCGGATCGGCAAGGAGTCTAAACTCCGTGTCTACCGTGAGGAACTGAGCGGCAACGGGCCGGTGGTCATTCCAAGCACCGAGACCAGCGACAGTCCAAGCCGCGAGGAATACCTGTCGCGCTTGAAATCGGAGTTGCTGTCCCAGGAGCTGGAGCGCAACAGGCTTCGCCAGCGCTACACTGCCAGCCACCCGCAGGTGGTAGCAGCGGAAAAGCAGGTTGCCCTCCTCCAGGACAAGCTGCGGCAGGAGCTGCGGGAGATCATTGCCGAGGAGGAGGCCAATTTGCGGGCCCTGCGCGCCGAGGAGGCCTCGCTCCAAGCAAAGATCGCCGAAGTGCAGGGCCAGCTCAAACGTTTTGCTGGCAATGCCTACGAGCTTAGCCGCATATCCCGCGGCATCAAGGAGACGCAGGAGCTGTATTCGGTGCTGCTGAAGCAACGCGAGGAAGCACGTCTGGCGCTTTCGCGTCAGGACCAACTGTTGCAGGTGAAGGTGGTGAGCGCGGCGGTGCCGCCGCGCTCGCCGGTGCGACCCAACCGACCGCTGTATCTGATGGTGGGTCTACTCCTCGGGGCAGTGGTAGCCCTCGGGTCGGCGTTCTTTGCCGAGTCGTTGGACACCTCCATCGACAGCGAGGATGACGTACGCCGGGTGCTAGGATTCCCGGTGCTGGCCTCGTTTGCCGAAGGCGGGATCGTAGCTCTCAGTGGTGGCCCATTTGTCAGAGCAAAAGGCAGTGGGGTGCGTCCGCTAGGGACGCCCCTTGGTGTGGGCAAGGCCGGCAACGAAATGGTGTAGTTCCGCATGTGATGAGGGATGTGGAGCCATGGACGAGAAAAGAAAACTGTGGGTTGAGGTTGGGATGGGAGACGCTGCGCTTGAACGGCGTCAGCTGCCACATCCAAGGCGTCCGTTGGTGCGCCCCAAGAACCTACTGAAGGTGCGGCGCTGGGAAGCAGGCCTTAAGCAATATGAGCTGGCGTACATGCTGGGGTGCAGTGCCCCCTATCTGTCGATGGTGGAGAACAACCGCGTGGAACCCACCGAGGAGTTCAAACGGCGGGCGGCAAGCATCCTCGAGGTGCCCGTGTCGGAACTCTTCCCCGGTGATGAGGAGGAATGCAGCTGACCGGACAACACACTAGCACCGGCTCAGCATAGGTAACGTAGGGTCGAGCAATGTACACTGAGCACTTTGGGCTAAAGGAGATCCCTTTCGACGTGAATCCGGACCCTCGGTTCTTGTTCCCAAGTCCGGACCACCAAGAGGCGCTGACGCGCATGATGTACGGCGTCAAGATGCGCAAAGGGCTGATTGTACTCGTTGGCGATGCAGGGACAGGCAAGACTACCCTCCTGCACGCCCTGCTCCGCCATCTTGGCGACGAGGCAGTGAGCGCCTGGGTGTTCAATACCACCCTTGAGGCTGAAGATCTCCTTCGTTACGTATGCCGCGATTTCGGCGTGCAGGTGCGATCGGAGAACCGCGCGGAGATGTTGCTGGATTTGTACCAATTCCTGATTGGCAACTTTGAGCGGAAACGCAATGCCCTGCTCATTGTCGACGAGGCTCAGAACCTGCGTGCCAAGACCCTGGAGGAAATTCGGCTCCTGACGAACCTGGAGACCGCCAACACGAAGCTCGTGCAGATTCTTTTGGTCGGCCAACCGCCGCTTGAGCAGACGCTTTTGCTGCCAGAGTTGCGGCAGTTCCGGCAGAGAGTGGCGGTCCGCTTCCGGCTGCGGGCCCTCGGGCCTGAGCAGGTGGTGCAATACGTCATGCACCGGCTGCGGGTGGCCGGTGCGAAGGCGCCGCAGCGACTTTTTACCCCCGAGGCTTTGGCGGAGATCTACAGGCTCTCGGCAGGTGTGCCGCGCCTTGTCAATTGCATCTGCGACAACGCCCTCTAGCAGGCTTTCGTCCTGGACAGGGCGTTCGTCGACGCCGGCCTCATCCGCCGATTGGCACAGGAGGGGCTTCTCACTCCCTCCACGGACGAGGAGGAACTACCGGAAAACGGACGAGCGCGGCGCTTCGACCGAGTAGATCGCTTTCAGGGTGTGGATGTAGGCGCCCTTGGCGCCGCCAGCGAAGTGGGTGTCATCCACCAGGTTGTGTAGCAAACAAGTGGGAGGTACCATGAGTGTGATCAGAGATATCCTGGAGGAGGCGCAGGCCTCTGAAAGGGTAGATCCCGGACAGTTCCGGGAGGCGGTACAGAGCGTACCTGTGGCGAATGTGGAGCTGGATGTGCCGCCTAGTCTGGCGGCAGAGGTGCGCGCCTTGCGGGAGAACATCGAGCTTATGGGCGGGCTGAGCCGCCTCACTAGCATCGGCATCACCGGGTGCACGCCAGGCGCAGGGGCCTCCACTGTGGCCTCGCTCCTTGCTCTGTCCATGGCGCGCTCATACCTTGGCGGCAACGGCAACGGCAATGGCAATCGCAGCACACATGAAGCTGGCGCTACGCCGAAGAGCGACACCATTAGCAAGGGGATCCTTCTGGTAGATGCCAACATTGTCAGGCCGGGGGTGGCCCGCGTGCTGGGCATTCCCCCTGCTCCAGGTTTGGCCGAGGTGCTCAGCGGACAGATCCTCTGGCCGCGGGCAATTCGCTTGGTGAACGAGGGGAGACTCAAGGTCATGACGGTTGGCTCGCCGAACTTGTCGGCTGCGGAGCTGGTCACCTCCGCGCGCATGCGCCGCCTCGTGGATGAGTTCCGTGACCGTTTCAACAGGGTGGTGGTGGATCTGCCCTCGGCAGCCAATGGCCCGGAGGCCGCCCGCATCGGGCAGTGGCTGGATGGCGTGGTGCTGGTGGTCTGGGCGGGCAGGACGCGCACCGACCAGGCGCGGGAGGCAATCGAGCGGCTGGTGGCGGCCAAGGTGCGAGTGTTGGGCATTGTCCTCAACCACCGTCGCGAGATAATGCCGAAACGCATCGAGCTGGCACTGTAGGGAGGAGGTAGGTCCAGTGGCGTTGCCTGCGACCACATATTCGCCCACGGTTGGCCAATCGCGCAGCGCAGCTCTTTTGGCGATTGTGGGCGGGACAGCCGTCGGCGCGGTTGGGTTGTTCGCCTTGGGACTGGAGGCGAAGTGGGCCGTCTTTGCCACGCTTGGTCTGATGCTCCCGTTTGTCGGGGCTCTCACCGGCAGCGTGCAGCGTTTCCTTTTGGCGTTGATGCTGTTCACCATCCCACTTAACGCCGACATCCACCTCTTCTATCACCCAGAGGCGTCAGGCATCCGTGGTCTGGTGATCGCCTTGCCTGACCTCTGTTTGCTGGTCTTGGTGACGATGTGGCTGACTGAGGTGGCTACAGGAACGTTTCCGGAGCGGATCAGGCTGGTCCCCAAGGTGACGGTGCCCTTTGCGGCGTTGCTGGGGCTGGCAGCCCTCTCTGCCCTCTGGGCCCTAATTGCCC
>JBBIKH010000157.1:0-8552 GCA_037445575.1 bacterium | reverse complement strand
GGTTGGAAGAAGATCGCCGACGCTATGCCGCAAGAGCGGACGGCCGAAAGCCTCTTCAAGCGGCGAAACGTGCTCGGGGCGTTGTTGGGAATCGTGGCGGTGTACGCTGCGCTCTTCGGCATCGGCAAGTTGGTGCTGGGGCAAACGCTCTTGGGAGTGGTGCTGTTGGCTATTACAGTTGGCTGTTTCTGGGGCATTGCCAGGCTTTTCGAGCGCGAGAAGTGGGCAGAACCAGCACATTAGCGAAACGGACACGTAATCTTGCGTGAAAGGGGTGGCGCATGTATACTCGCCGCCAGTTCCTCGGTGTGATGGCCGTGCCTGCAGCCGCAGCCAGCGTGGTCGCCCTGCACCCTGTAGGGATGCGGCGGGCACTGGCTGCGCTTGCGGAATATGTGGGCACTCCGCAGGAGGCAGCAACTGAGGAGCCTCTCTGGTTCGAAGTGCAGCAGGCCTTTGTGGTGGACCGCACGCTGATCAACTTGAACAACGGTGCCGTCTCGCCGTCGCCTGCAGGCGTGATGGAGGCGCTGAGAAGGCATTGGGACTTTGGCAACAAGGCTCCTTGCTACTCGATGTGGCAGGTCTTGGAGCCGCAGCGGGAGCCGGTGCGCAGACAGTTGGCTGCCGCGTTTGGCTGCGATGCCGAGGAGATCGCCCTGACGCGCAACGCCTCCGAGGGGCTGCAGATCTGCCAGTTCGGCCTCGACCTCAAGCCGGGAGACGAAGTGCTCACTACCACGCAGGACTACCCGCGCATGATCACCACCTGGAAGCAACGGGAACGGCGCGAGGGGATAGTGCTGCGGCAGTTCTCGTTGCCCGTGCCTGCCGAAGACCCGGACAAGGTTGTGTCGCTGTTTGCGGCGAACATTACGGCCAGGACCAGGGCGATCCTCATGTGCCATGTCATCAACCTTACCGGCCAGATTCTTCCCGTCAAGCCGGTTGTGCAGATGGCGCGCGCCAGGGGAATACCGGTCATCGTCGATGGGGCGCATGCCTTCGCGCACCTCGACTTCGTTCATGAGGACCTGGACTGCGACTATTACGCGACGAGCTTGCACAAGTGGCTATGCGCGCCCCATGGCACCGGATTTCTGTACGTGCGGAAGGAGAAGATCCGCCAGCTTTGGCCGCTCATGGCCGCGCCAGCCGAAATGGAGGGCGACATCCGCAAGTTCGAGGAGATTGGCACGCACCCTGCAGCGCCGTATTTGGCGATCGCCGAGGCGTTGGCCTTCCACCAGGGGATAGGAGCAAAACGGAAGGAGGCACGGTTGCTGTATCTGCGCGACCGGTGGGCAAAGCGGCTCCTCCAGCACGAGCGGGTGCGCTTGCACACCAGCCTTAAGCCGGGTGTATTCAGTGGCTTGGGCACCTTCCAGGTCGAAGGGGTGGACTCTGCGGCTTTGGCCCAGCATCTGTGGGAGCGCCATCGCATCCTGGTGGCGGCCATCAAGCACCCAGAGTTTGAGGGGATTCGCGTCAGTCCGAATGTGTACACCACGCTGGAGGAGACCGACCGGTTTTGCGAGGCGGTGGAGCGGGTCATCAAGTATGGGCTTTCCTGAGCGTCAAGAGCAGAGAAAGGAGGTTATCCCATGCACAGAGGCAGTGTAGGCGTAGTGACTGTGGGCGTGGCGTTGCTGCTATGTGGTATCGCTGGAGCGCAGCAGCAGACCCATCCCTTCTCGGTGCACGACATGCTGGCGATGGATCGCATTTCTGAGCCGCAAGTCTCGCCCGATGGCAAATGGGTCGTCTTCACGGTGCGCACCACCGATCTGGAAGCCAATCGCGGCAGAACCGACATCTGGATGGTGGGAGTCGACGGCAGCGGCTTGCGCCGCTTGACCACGCATCCCGCTTCTGACTACAACCCGCGTTGGTCCTCCTGCGGCAAATACATTTGGTTCATCTCCACTCGCTCCGGCTCGGCGCAGGTGTGGCTTATCCCCGTGGGGGGAGGTGAGGCAATCCAGAAGACGCACCTGCCCCTGGACGTTGCCAACTTGGTTGTGTCGCCGTATGGCAAATACATCGCGTTCACCATGGAAGTCTTCCCGGATTGCCCGAGCCCTGAGCGTACCAAGAGCAGGCTGGACTCGCTGGCAGCCCGTAAGGCCACTGGCCGCATCTACGAGCGGCTGTTCGTGCGCCATTGGGACACCTGGAAGGACGGTCGCCGTTCGCACCTTTTTGTCATGTCCATCAAAGACGGCCAGGTGCGGGACGTGATGCCGGGAATGGATGCGGACACGCCGTCGAAGCCCTTTGGTGGGCCGGAGGAGATCGCCTTCGCACCGGACAACACGGGGGTCGTCTTCACCGCCAAGAATGCCGGGCGCGAAGAGGCGTGGTCCACGAACTTTGACCTGTTCTACGCACCCCTTGACGGATCGGAGCCGCCGCGCTGCCTCACCGCCGACAATCGCGCCTGGGACACGACGCCGGTCTTTTCGCCTGATGGGAAGACGCTTGCCTATTTGGCCATGTCGCGGCCTGGGTATGAGGCGGACCGTTTCCGCATTGTGCTGCGCGCGTGGCCAGAGGGGCAGTCACGTGTGCTCACCGAGAATTGGGACCGCTCTCCGTCCTCGCTCTGTTGGTCAACGGACGGAAAGCAGCTCTACGTCACTGCGGCCAACTTGGGCCAGACCTCCCTGTTCGCCGTGGATGCCACTTCCGGCAAGGTGCGCACAATCGTGGAGCAAGGGACGGTGAGCTCGCCGTGCGCGGCAGGCGATCAGATCGTCTACGGCTTGGATAATCTGCAGTCGCCGGTGGAACTCCACGTGGTCAGGGCAGATGGCAGTGACCCCCGTCCCATCACGGCGCTCAATGCGGAGAAGGTGGCAGCAGCTCGCATGGGCGACTATGAGCAGTTCACCTTCAAGGGCTGGAATGACGAGAAGGTCTACTGCTATGTGGTCAAACCAGTGGATTTTGACCCGGCGAAGCGCTACCCGGTGGCTTTTCTGATTCACGGCGGACCGCAGGGCTCCTTTGGCAATCATTTCCACTATCGCTGGAACCCGCAGGCCTATGCGGGCGCCGGTTATGCGGCGGTCATGGTGGACTTTCATGGCTCAACCGGCTACGGGCAAGTGTTCTGCGATGCCATCCGTGGCGATTGGGGTGGAAAGCCGCTGGTGGACCTGCAGAAAGGGTTGGCTGCTGCCCTCAAGCGCTACCCGTGGATGGACGGCGAGCGGGTAGCAGCCCTCGGCGCTTCCTTTGGCGGCTACATGATAAACTGGATTGCCGGCAACTGGCCTGACCGCTTCCGCTGCCTGGTCTGCCACGATGGCAACTTGGACGAGCGCATGGCCTACTTCGACACGGAGGAGCTGTGGTTCCCGGAATGGGATCACGTGGGCACGCCCTGGGATAATCCAAAAGGGTATGAGCAGCACAATCCGGTGAACTTTGTCAAGAACTGGAAGACCCCCATGTTGGTCATCCACGGGGCCTTGGACTTCCGGGTGACGGAGACGCAAGGCCTTGGCACCTTCAACGCTCTGCAGAGGCGAGGGATCCCCAGCAAATTGCTCTACTTCCCCGACGAGAATCATTGGGTGTTGAAGCCTCACAACTCCATCTTGTGGCATGAGACGGTCATCGGATGGCTGGACCAGTGGTGCAAGAAGTGAGGTAAAGGCATGGGGTGTGCTGCTAAGACTCTCGGGCCAGTGCGCCGTCGCTTCGAAGGGAGGTGAGCATTCATGAGGCCGCTTGTGCTGTGTGCGGTTGTGTGCGCCTGCGCGTGGACGTCGCTTGCTATTTGCTTTAGTGGCAATGACGGGACCTCGAAGCAGAAGCAGGAGGAGACTGGTATGACTGGCAAAGAGGGGGTTATCTCGCTGCCGGCACCGCGGCTGACCAGCGACTGTTCGGTGGAGCAGGCTCTTCGGCAGCGTCGCTCGGTGCGCAGCTACCGAGCAGAGCCCCTTGGGATGAGCGAGCTCAGTCAGCTGCTCTGGGCAGCCTATGGGGTTACCAAGGAGATGCCGCGGCCGGAATTCCTCCGGGGAGGGTTGCGCACCGCTCCTTCGGCCGGCGCATTGTACCCGCTGGAGATCTACGCGATCGTCGGTGACGTGACCGGCGTCGCCCCTGGCATCTACCGCTACCAGTCCGCCGGGCACGTGCTGGAGAGGGTGTCCTCCGGTGATCGACGCCAGGACTTGGCGCAGGCAGCATGGGGCCAGTCGTTCATTGCCAAAGCGCCAGTCGCTTTGGTCTACACGGCCGTTTTTTCTCGTACCACCGGCAAGTACGGCCAACGGGGGCGCGACCGATACGTGTGCATGGACCTGGGCCACTCGGCGGAAAACGTCTACCTGGAGGCGGAGGCTCTGGGCCTGGGCACCTGCGCGGTGGGGGCCTTCAATGACGAGGCGGTCAAGGCGGTGTTGGGCGTGAAGGGCGAAGAAGAGCCCCTCTACATTATGCCGGTGGGCCGGAAGTGACCATGCTCCCAGGTCGTCCCTCTGCGCAGGGTGCGGATGGTTCGCCGCCAATGGACAAAGCGTGCCCTGGCCCGGGAGAGCGGCCGCTGAGCTTTAGCCTTGAGGCAATCGTGCGCAGGAGCTACAACTACCTGGAGCGACTGGTCGACGCCGAGGGGTTGCCCTATTTCAACGTCTTTTGTACGGAGCCGGCCGAGGCGGCCCATGACTGGCCGGACTTTGGTGATGTGACGGCGCGCCAGTTGCAAGCCGCCATCATGGCGCGGCTGATGACCGGAAGACGCTGCGCCCACGAGGATAGGTGGCGCGCCCGCCTGCTCTCGTATGTAGACGCTCGCACCGGCATCTACACCCGCCCCCGGACCCCTTACTCGCAGCCGGATGACTATCTTCTTTGCCTTGGCGACCGCGCTCTCCTGCTTTATGCTCTGGCGACGGCCTATGCCGAAGACCAGGACGAGCGCCTGCGCACCACGATGGTGGCGATGGTCGACAGAATGGCCACCGAAGCCGCATCCGGTGAGTTGTTGGGCCACGGCTGGATCACCGGTTTTTTGATCAAAAGCGTCACCACCTGTGGGCGGCTTTTGGGTTATGAGCCGGCGTTCGCGCTGGCTCAGCAGCTTGTTACGCACCTTTTCGGAACCCATCCCATCTTTGGCAACGGGGCACAGTGGCCTGCCGGTGCGCATATGCACGGCCACCTGCGCACCCTGCTCGGTGCGGCAGATTACGCCTTGTATGCAGGGGACGAAGAGCTTTTCGGGCAGATCGAGGAGCTCTTCCGCGCGGCTTGCACCAAAGGTACACGCTTTGGCTTCTTGCCAGAGGTGGTTGACCGCCGCGGCGACATTATTGCATGCGAAACCTGTGCTCTCATGGACTCTGTGGGCCTTGGTGTCACTCTGGCTCGCCATGGCTTCCCACAGTACTGGGCAGAGGTCGAGCGCACGGTACGCAACCATCTTGTGGAAAGCCAGATCACCGAAGTTTCCTGGCTGCACGGCGATCCCACCCGTGCCGACACGGCGCAGTTTTCCTGGCATGCTATCGGCGAACGGGTGGTGGGCGCCTTTGCAGGCTGGAGCTCTCCCACTCACATCCTGGCATGCCATGAGACGTTGCCCTGGGGTGGCCCGGAGCTCCGCGGCAAACCCCGCGCCCTCCAGAACTGCTGCGCGGGCTCAGGGGTCCACGCCTTGTACATCGCCTGGAAGCATGCGGCCAGCTTCGCAGATGACTGCTTGACCGTCAACCTGCATTTTGACAAGCTGCTGCCCGAGGCCGAAATCCGTTGCCACCAGCCCCATAACGGCTTCCTCACCGTCAAACTGAAAAAGCCATGCAGACTGACGGTACGCCTTCCCGAGGGCGTTCAGCCGGCGCAGATGGTCATCTCCGTCAACGACACACCCGTCGAAGGGACGAACACCGGTGGCTACCTCAAACTTGAGGGGCTGAGCGCAGGGGACCAGGTGACTTTGGAGTATCCGCTCCCGTTGGTCGAGGAGGAGGTCGCGATCGGCAACCCGGGCTTTCGGACGTACCACTATCGAGTGCGCTGGAAAGGGGCTACTGTAGTGTCGATGGAGCCGTTGGGCAGGGAGTGGACCACTGGATACTCCGAACTGGAGCAGCGGGAGGTGCCGATTTTCTATGGTCGGCAAGGACCCTGCGCGCTGTATCAGCGCAGCCACTTGTTGCCGATGACCTGGGCCAGGCCCGCGCTGCTCCATTGCGACGAGTCGCCCGTGGATCACTGGTCCCTATGAGGGAACCAGGGCCGGTCGGGCTTCGTTTCAGCATCAGTGTCCGTGCTCCCGAGAGGTAGGAGCAAAGTTGCCTATTGAGCAAGGAGAATTCCCAGATGCGTGCAGTGCTTCTCGCTGCCGGCGAGGGACGGCGAATGCGTCCCCTCACCGATTCTACACCGAAATGCCTTTTGGAAATCGCCGACAGTTCCACCGTCCTCGACCTTGCCATAGAGAATCTGCGGTGGGCCGGCATAGAAGAGATGGTCATCGTCACCGGCTACCGGGATGACATGGTTCGTCGCCACGTGGAGAAGCGCTATCCGCGCTTGGAGGTGGCTTGGGTGCACAACTCCATGTACAGCCAGACCAACAACAGCTACTCCCTTTGGCTCGCCAGAGATTTGGTGCACAATGGCTTCATGCTTCTGGACACAGACATCCTCTTTGATCGCCGCATTCTCCCCATGCTCCTCGGTCTCAAGCACGGCGACGCGTTAGCGGTGCGCACTGCTGGAGGGTGGGCAGAGGAGGATATGAAGGTGGTCATCGACAAGCAGGGGTGGGTCCGCACGATCAGCAAAGGTATCCCCGTTGCTACGGCAAGCGGGGAGTCCATTGGCATCGAAAAGTTCGGCGGTGATTTTTGCGCGGAGCTCTTTGCGGAGCTGTCGCGACGGATCGCCGAGGGCCACGGCGCAAACGAGTTCTATGAGGCCTCCTTTCAGGCCGTCATCGATAGAGGTCTACCTTTGTATGGACTGGATATCTCCCCGCTGGACTGCGTGGAAATAGACACGGTGGAAGACTACCTTTATGCCCAGCAGCTAGCGGCCAGTGTGCGCGGGCGACGGTAAGGGATGCGCTCAGCCGGCCTGACACGGCGAGTGCTGCTCTCGCTGGCACTGAGCTTAGCCGCAATCGCCCTGATCTTTGTGCTCACCGGCAGCACCAGGACGTTGACCGCATTGCGGCACTTGCAGCCGTCGTACATCACCCTGCTGGTAGTATTGACGGGCACCGGAGTGCTGTTGGACGGGGCGCGCACCATGTTCCTTGTCCATGCTGCCGACGGTCACATCAACCTTTGGGAGGGTTGCCGACTTGCGGCCATTGGCGTTTTTGGCAACTTGCTGACACCTTTCAGCACCGGTGGTCACGTTGCCATCGTCTACCTGTTGCGTCAGCAGCGTATCCCCTCCGGCAGGGGCACCTCGGTGGTCATCACCAGGCTGCTGGCCAGTGGTCTCTTTGTGCTTTGCGGCGCGCTTCTTTCCCTTTTGTTCCTGGGCCACCTTGTGAGCGATGTGCCGGCCATCAGGACCATGTTGCTGGTGACTGGAGTAGTCTTCTTTGCCCTGTCCTCGCTGGCGGTGGCGGCACTACTTAATCCGCGGGTGTTGGCAGTGCTGGGAGGCTTCGCCGGGGGGCTTTTGCATCGAGTAGGGGTCGTGCGCGGGCGAGGGCAGTTCCAGAACAAAGTGAACAGGCACGTCATCCATGCGCGTAACAGCTTTCGCCGCTTCTTCAGCACACATGCGGAGATGCTGGGTGGAGCGCTTGTGTGCAGCGGGCTCCTTTATGCCACACAGGTGCTCCTCCTCTGGACGGTGCTAAGGGCTCTCTCTCTGCCGACCAGCCTCGGCCAAGGAGTGGCACTCAGTGCCCTCCTTATTTTTCTTCTCTCCTTCATTCCCACCCCCGGAGGCTCCGGCTTGGGAGAGGCGCTGTTCGTCCTGGTGTATTCCTCGGCGGTGCCGACCCACCTCTTGGGAGTCGCTGTGCTCCTTTGGCGACTTTTCTACCAATACCTGCCTGCCGCATTGGGAGGCGTGCTGGCGGCAGCGTACCCTGCCAGCGTTTTCTCTCCTGGAGGGAACGCTACTGCTGTGTCACAGGAACGGTAGCGGCGCGAAGTTGCCGGGCAAGCGTAATGCGCTGAAGCACGGCCAGAAGCACTGTCCAGCCGTTGAACGGGACGCAAATTACCCAGAAAATCAAATCGAGTCGATTGAACAGCCCGGCGATCAAGAACACGGTGAGGTGGCCAGTGGACCCGATGAGCGTCCAACAGCGCACCAGCAAGCGGTTGTACCGCCGGTAGTCGAGGCGGAACCGTTCTTTGACCGCTGGAGCAACGGAAGTTTCCCCTTGATACCACTCCAGGTAACCCCCGTACCCCTTGGGCAGCGCAAGGTTGGTCAGGGTTCGCTCGAATATGAAGAAACCGATGTACAAAGTCAGAAGCAGTCGGTGAAGTTGGGCCCCGAGGGAGGAGCCTAGCGCGGCGCGCTGTGCTCTTAGCTTGGAAATGGGCTCGAGCGTC
>JBBIKH010000156.1:0-8647 GCA_037445575.1 bacterium | reverse complement strand
GTCTGAATGTCAACTTTGTCTTGGAGAAGGTAAACATTGCGCGACTGAGCATTTCGGGCCCGGTCGTGATTCTCAATAGCGGCCTCACAGGCTATGGCTACAGCGCCTCCGCACCCGACGGCAGGGAGGTGCCCATCGACCCTGAGTGGTGGGTGGACAACCCGGAGGCGGTGGCATCGCTGACAAAGCAGGGCAAGCTCACCCCTCAACCCGATTTCATCGGCCCCCTTTGTCTGATGCTGCGCGATGCCTATTCCGGGATGAGCGATTCGCTGTGGGTCCAGGTGGTTGCGACTGTCAAGCCGGGGGACGCCGCGAAGGAGTTTCGCGACTATCGCGGCGCCTCGTTTGCTTTGCCGGCCGGGTGCGCCGAGAGCCCGTTCACCTTCGGCTTGACCTATCCTGAGCTTCCCGACGTCAAGCGGGGCCTGCCCGGCTATCAGCTGGCAGGGCGGGCCTACGCCTTGCAGCCAGGCGCCTATTCTTTGCGCAAGGCGCTGGTGATGACGCTGCCCGTGCCGGATTCGAGCAGCACCGGCTACGCCGTGTTCGGCTGGAACCCGACCCGCCTGGCCTGGGAGGAACAGCCCAGCGTAGTAGTACCCAGTGGACTCCAGGTGGAGGTCAACACGCTCGGGCAGTGGGCGGTGATGCAAGCTTCGCTCCCCTTGGGAATTCGCGACTTTGCGGCGGAGCCAACTCCTTTCTCACCCTACGTCTGGCCACTGCGCATCTGCTTTCGCCCCACCTCGAGGAGCTCCGCAACGGTGTTCGTGACGGCGCGCGTCTACAACATGAACGGGGAACTGGTGCGTCGGCTCATGGAGGGCCCGGCCCCGCAAGGGCAGAGATTGACTCTCACCTGGGACGGTACCACCGAGGCAGGCAGCCTGGCACTGAACGGCAGGTACCTGCTTCAGATTGAGGTCAAGGACGGCGAAGGAAGCAAACGGATGTTGAGCTCGGTGGCGGTGGTGAAATGAGCAACGCACGTAGCAGTGGTTGCAATGCCGGACACGGCACGGTGCTGGGGCTGCGCTTGCTATTCAGTGGGAGGTGGAAGCGCCACTGGGCTCTGCTTGTGCTGGCCGTGTGCGGCGCAGCCGAAGGCACGCGTGCCGACATCCCCGGTGCTTATGCTGACGTTGGCTACGGGGCGCGGCCCATGGGGATGGGAGGCGCCTATGTGGCGCTGGCCAGCGACCCTTACGCTCTTTTCTGGAACCCAGCCTGCCTGGCCATGGTGCGGGGGTGGCAGGTGAGCACCATGTACGCCCGCCAATTCGGCCTTGTCCCCTACACTTTGGCAGCAGTGGCTACCGGGCTGCCGCATCAATCAGGTCTCGGGGTTGGTTTCCTCACCTCCGGCGACGATATGTGGCGCGAGTCGGCGGCCTACGCGAGCTATGCGCGAAGCCTGGCCTTTCTCGGCGAAGCAGGCAGGAGCCTATCCGCGGGGCTCACGCTCAAGGTGCGATGGGCGAGCTTCGGCAACAATGCGGACGGAGGGGCGCAGCGCGTGCAGGGTACGGCGGTCGGTTATGGCCTGGACCTCGGACTACGCTGGAAACCGGCACCGAAATGGGCCGTTGGTCTGCTTCTGCGGGACCCACTCAACCGCCTGCGCTACGAGAACAGGACGCGTCAGGTCTCCTACGGGGAGAGCGTGCCTACAGCCCTGCTTATTGGCGCAGCCTACCTGGCGCGCTCCAATGTGATCCTGGCCTTTGACCTGGACAAGTCGTTGTACGCCGACCTGAAGGATTGCATCAGCCTGGGTGGGGAGTGGCTCCTGTTCAAACTCCTCTACCTTCGCGCCGGTTGGTCTCAGAACCTCGATCCGGTCGCTAACGGCAAGGCAAACTGCGGGTTTGGGGTGCAGTACTTTCGCCCAGGATTTGGGGCTCGGTTTGATTTCGCCTACCAGCTGCATTTCCTAGCGAACACGCCCCGCGTTTCGGTCTCTGTCTGGTTCTGACAATGAAGCGACGTCCTTACACTGTCTTGCTTGTGCTCTTACTGAATTCGCTAACTCTTGCCCAATCCGAACGGCCGATCACCGAGCTGCTCGGCCGGCACGTGCAGGTTGAAGTGTCGCTTTCCGGGTCCTTTCTTGGCATGGGAGGCAGCGTGGCGCCGCTTGGCGGTGTAGCTGCAGGCTGGGCAGATGCCAGTTGCCTGAGCTGGAATCCGGCCGCACTGCCACTGCTGGCCCGGCGGAGCGTCGTTCTTGATTGGGTGCCAGGCGCAAAGCCGGAAGTTGGTGATTTTCTCCAGCTGGCCTCCACGGTGAACGAGCAGATGGATGCTGTGGTCGACGACTACGGCGCTCCTTCGGAAGTGGTGGCATACCCCACGCTCTCGGTCCGTGCTGGCTTTCACCCCATGGTGAGCGGGTTTGCCCTGGCGGTGCCGTTCACCCTTGCGGAAAGAAAGTGGGGCATAGGGATCGGCTACCGGGAGCCGTTTGCCTTGCTTTGCGCGCTGGCAGGCACCGGGCTGGAGGTGGCCCTTGACAGCGAGCAGGAGGTGCAGGGCGAAGTGCGGCGCATCCGCATGCGCACCTGGCTGGACGTCAGTGCTGACCTGCACGCCAAAGCCCACGAATTCATCGTTGGGGCGGGAGGGCAAATCGGGCCGGCCACTACTTTCGGCATCTCCCTCACCAGGATGGCTCTCAGGGCGGAGTGCAACGCCTACGCGGCAGTGGAGGGGATCGTGGAGATGTCAGGAGGCGAATACGCCTTTAACGACCCTCATGACCCGCGCATTGATTTTGCACGTGGTGAGCAGAATGACCTGCATCAATCATTGTTTGCTGACTACGCCGGCGAGGTTTGGGGAGTCCGCCTCGGGCTGTTGCACCAGGTGAGCCAGCGCTTCCAGGTGGGACTCACTGTGAGTACAGCGCGACGCATGCGCCTGAGTGGGGAGGATTCCACGGTCAACAATCGCATCCCCTTCATTCGCATGCAAGACGGGATTGGCGGGGATGTCGAGGACCTGATCGACGCGACGAAGATCGATCTGGCGAAGCTGACCTTGACGGAGAGGCTGGCGAGCCGGAATGGCTTGTCCCCCGAACTCCGGGTCCCGGCTTCCCTCCATCTTGGTTGCCGCTGGGGCTCGGACAAGACAGCGCTGTCGGTGCGCTTGAGCGCATATGCGGGGGAGCTCAGTCTAGCGCTGAAGAAGGGACAAGAACGCAGTGTGCGTTTGCGCTATGGCGCCGCCCTTGGATTTGACGTGCGGTACTTCTTCATAGCTCTGTCCAGCGAGCTGGGTGAAGAGATTCGGCCCGCTGGCGAGGGGGGGACGCCCCTGCAAAACCTCCCTGTGCCGAGGTTTGTCATGGGCGCACGCGCTCCTCTTCTTTCCGAGCTCTGGCTGACCTGCCTGTTGGGCATGGAGCCTGAGCCCTTGGTGCGCCTGAGTGCGCGCTACGAATTCTGAGCGGAAACGGGGATGAGAAGCCCTCTGTGCACAGGCGCGGCGATCTGTGTGCTGCTCGTCAGTGTACCCGTTGAAGCCCAGCAGGTGCAGGCCGTGCACGGCGACTACCTGCTCCTGTGCGCGCCACCGCTTTCTGGCGAGGTTGGCGACTCGCTCGTCATCTACCGGGTGAGCGAGCGGGGAGTGGTGGCCATCGGTGCGGCTGTGCTGGACGAGGTGCGAGGTGCAAGGGCGATCTGTCGTGTCACGAGCGAGCCATTCCCGTACCACGTTCAGCCCGGCGACTATTTGGTGGAATCGGGCGGAAGGAGTCCTGTTGCCCAACAGACTATCACCGACAGCGCAGCCAGGCCGCGGATTGTGGCAGTGCGAGGGGACAGGGTCATGATTGCCGGCTCGTGTGCGGCGTGGCAACCGGGGAGCGTGGTGGCCATTGAGGGAGCACGAGGAGGACCGAGCAGGCTCATAGGCACGGTGCGGCTCTCCTTGGTCCAGAAAGAGCTGGCTGTGGGGAGCATCGTCAGCGAAGGTCCCGGCGCGGAGATTCGGCCCGGCCATTGGGTGGCAGCCACTGTGTCTCCAGCCTCGCAAGGCGAGACCGCAGCGGGTTCGCCCCAATCCTACGCGCGCGTGGCGAAGGTAGTCGGCCGTTATGTGCTTCTGGAGGGGCTGCCCGAGCAGTGGCAAGTAGGATCGGTGCTCGAGGCGGTGCAGCAGCCGGGTGGTGCCAAGGTGGCCACGCTGCGACTTGAGCAGCGCAAGGGCGATCGCGGCATTGCCATGCTGCGCAAAAAAGCACACGGAGACCGTGAGGTTCAACCGGGCGACCTGCTCCTTCTGCCTTCTCCGCCAGCATCTGCTTCCGAGGATCTGGATACCTACTTCTACGGCACCTATCGCCCACAGTATTGAGCGGAGGCACCTTCTCGCCTGTGCAGGGGATCGTGGTCGTCGCCCGCAGAGCGAGGAGAAGATCGGTGAGCTGAGCGGCTGTGCGTTTGACGTCGTCTGAGCTTGTCGGCGTGAACAGCTTCCCGGGACTGTCATGCAAACGGACTTTCATTACTACACGATCATGGCGCTGGCGCATCTGGCGGGATTTCCTCCTGCCCAGGCAAAGGTAATCGCATACAGCTCGCAATTCGTGGACGATTCCACCGACAGCGGGCAGGTGGAGGTCGGCCAATACCGCTACGACACGGTGCGCACCGCCCATCTTGGCCTGCACCTCTTCAGCTGGAACGTACACAAGAAAATCTACTTCCCCTTTCATTTTGTGCCTGCCCTTGAGTGGGATGGGGAGTACTCCCCCTATGCCACCAGAGCAGACTGCGCGCTGGCTCGCCTGGCGGTACAAAGGGCCTTGGCCGAAAAGGGGGAACTGCGCTTTTACCAGCTGGGAGTTGCCCTGCACGCCTATGCTGACTCGTGGGCCCATGAGGGCTTTTCTGGCCGAAGGCACAAGGAGAACGATGTAAGGTCGCTCCGCCGGTTTGTAGACGGTCGGTGGCACCCTTGTCGAAGGGCCTGGGATGTCGTGCTGGACCTTTTCCGGGCTCGCGTCGGTCATCTGCAGGCGTATGCATACCCGGACTTGCCTCACGAACGGTGGCGCTACGTCGACTACCAAGGGCGGGCCCACGAGCGGGAGAATGCGGCGCGCTTCACGCAGGCGGCGCACGCTGTGTTCGGGTGGCTCTGTGCCGCTCAGGGCCTGCGCAGAGCAGAAAGAAGATGGCACAATGTCGAAAGCAAGATCAAGGAACTCTTCGCCGGCGCGCACGCTGATCTGGAGGGCCGATGCGCCCTGTGGCAGGAAGCTTTCCCTGAGGCCTTTGCCGGGGAAGGGAAATCAGCGCACTATGACCGACATGAATGGCGCAGCGCCGCCATGGAGGTCGCGCGCACCGGCGACCTGGAGGCGTTTCTCCACACTGACTGGGTGCGTTTCCAGCGCGCCGCACTCCGGCAGCGCTTCCTGGTCCTGGAGCGGATGATGTAGAGTGGAGGGTCGGCGCGCCGTCCGCCCTATTGGACTGACAAAGGACTGCAGAATTTCCGGCCGCTCGTCTGCCGTGGAACCACGGCTGCGTTGTGTGTGCTGGCGAGGGGAAGCAGCAAACGCGCTTGCTTGATTGGGCTGCAGCCGCGCAGGCGGAGGATCAGGGCAGAGCCTGAGGGAAATCGGGGTGTGTGGTATACGGAGGACGGGGGCAGGCACTGGCAGCAGGCCAACGCCGGTCTCAGGTCCGCCAGCATAGTGGACCTAGCGCGGGACGCCACCGGAGATAGCCTCTTTGCCGAGACCCGCGATGGGGTCTATCAGAGGGCCTGGCCGCGCGGAAGAATGGGGGTGACGCTAAACAGGCTTGAGTAGGGTATGGCACCGGGTCCCCATGCTGACTCCTTCCTTTTCCCCCGCACAATGCTCCTTGATTGCTTGCCTGAAGTTTGCTACCTTTGCCTGGCACTGATAAGAGCCGTTCTGGAAGAGTGGATGACTCTTTAGGTCCCGAGAGCCACCACGCGTGCGCATCCGTCTTCGCTACCGTGGGGAGGGAGTACCTTTGGCCGCATTGCATGCCCGGAGAGGCGGGTGACAAGAGCGTGGTCAGTCGGGCCCCGCTAGAAGGATGCATCGCCAGGCAGAGCAGAGAGGAGCTTATGACGATAGGGCACTTTTTCTTCAAGTATCGGAGCTTTACTCCCGTGCCGCTTCTGGTGGCGGCGCTGATTTTGGCCAAGCCGTCGGTGGCAAGCCTTGCGTTTGGTCTGGGCGTGGCGCTGTTTGGGGAGGGGATCCGTTTGTGGGGGGTGCTGTACGCGGGCAGCGCCACCAGAACAACCGGGCGGGTGGGAGCCGATCGTCTGGTGACCGATGGTCCGTATGCGCACGTGCGCAACCCGCTGTATGTGGGGAACTTTTTCCTCAGCCTGGGTACGCTCCTGATGTGCTGGGCATGGATGCCGTGGATGGTGCTAGTGCTGGTGGGGGCATTTGCGCTGCAGTACGGCTCTATTGTGCGGGAGGAGGAGCGTTTTCTGCGGGAACGTTTTGGAGAGGAGTACGCTGTCTATTGTCGACATGTGCGGCGGTGGCTTCCGCGGTGGCGCGGGTTCTCCAACACGGAGCCTTCGCGCCCGGTGCTGCGCAAAGCGCTGGGGGCGGAGCGGCACACGCTGCGCGCCCTGCTGATAGTGACGCTGCTGGTCATCGGCCGGTGGATACTGGGGTGAAAGCGTGCCCCAGCTTCCGCGCGTGTGGAACAGGGGGCAACGAACAGCATCGTGACCATTTCCTGCTTGGTGAGGGATCGGAGTAGGTACGGAAGGACCTCGGGTAAGAGGAACTGGACTTCGGGCCTGAGGTGGTGATCCGCTTATTGGACGGTGTTCCAGGGTGTCTCGTTACCTTTTGGGGAACTTCGCTGGTGACGGCGAACCAGATGAGATAGGCGGGGGCCCCGCGAAACAAACTCCCTCGGTTGAGGGAGCACTGGGTTTCGTGGCGGCGTGTTGGGAGCCCTCGCCGGTCCGGACGGGCGAAGTTCGGGAGATTGGGCCAGCGGTGAGGCGAGTGGGTACCATGCGGAGGAAGAGCATAAACGCCCCTCTCCTTGCGCTAGACGGCGCCAGCGGTGTCTGCGCCGCCGGTCCCGGAGGCAAGCAGGGGAAGCGCCGTAGCCAATACCTGAGGGTGGCTCGAGAGCAGCAGAAGTGGTGGGCCGTCAGGGAGATGTTGCGGTGGCAGTCAAGGCAGAAGCGGACCATTTTGAGTCTGAAGCCCAGAGGGTCTTTGGCATCATGGAGTCGTTGCCAATAGGGTTCACCGGTCATGGGGTCCTCCGTGGGTTTCTGTGCTAAGGTAGTAGTCCTGAGTCAATTGATCAACCAGAAAGTGCACGTCCCGGAGGGAAAGCCACAGGATCCCCCGAGGGCAAAAGTCCTCGAATCGATCCCTCGTAATCCTACGGATTACGAGGGATACCTGGTAAGGTTTTGCCTGACCTCTCCACGTTTCTGAACAAAAAGGCCTTGACAAAGCGGCAAAATCTTGCTATTTTAGGCCAGCTTTCCGGCTCTTCTCGGCGGCCCGCTGGACGCTCGGTTGGCGCATTTGCACCCAGGCCATGGGCCAGTGGCCGCGTGTGGGGAACTCGGTTACAATTTCGTCGTAGTTTCAGCCAGTGAGCTCCTTTTGATCAGAGCAGGACGTGCATGCGGCGAAGAGCCAGTGCTTCCTCTCCTGTTCGGGCGGCAAGGTGGCAAAACATTGAACAGTTCCTGAGCTGGAAATGCGAGTTTTTGCGCTCTCCATGACTCAGTTGCCATGGCCTCGGCACCTTTCTTGCAGTGTTCACTCCAGCCCATGTGGGGATGAGCTCTTGGCTGCTGCGAGCACGGTAGGATCCTGCGAGGAAGGGCGATGAAGGCGCTGGTGATGGAACGGTCGCTCCGTTTGACGGAGTTGGAGACACCTCATCCTGAGGAAGGGGAAGCGTTGGTGCGGGTGCTGCGGGCTGGGATCTGCAACACCGACATCGAGATCGTCCGCGGCTACATGGGCTTTGAGGGCGTGCTGGGACACGAGTTCGTTGGGGTAGTTGAGCAGTGTGAGGATGCTCGCTGGCTCAACAAGCGGGTTGTTGCCGAGATCAATATCGCATGCGGCAAGTGCCGCATCTGTAGCAAAGGACTACCGCGCCACTGCCTGAATAGGACGGTTCTGGGCATCCAAGGCCGAAGCGGGGTGTTCGCCGAATATGTGGCGATTCCGACCGCGAACCTTATGGAGGTGCCCTCGAGCATATCTGACCTGGAGGCGGTATTTGTCGAGCCGCTTGCCGCTGCGGTCGAGATACTGGAACAGCTACACATAACGCCCGACGACCGGGTTGCCATCATTGGCGATGGGAAGCTCTCAGCGCTCATCGCGCAGGTGCTGAGGCTAACGGGCTGCGCGCTCATCGTGGTGGGGAAACATCAGAGCAAGCTCAATCGCTTTTCGCAAATGGGCATCCCCACCACCGTGCGCAATAACTTGCCGAAACGGTCGTACTCGGTGGTCGTGGAGGCCTCGGGCGCTCCCAGCGGCTTTGAGCTGGCTTTGCAGCTTGTCAAGCCGCGGGGCACAGTAGTTATGAAGAGCACCTACACCGAGCGCCCAAGCGTGGATCTGTCGCGCCTGGTGGTG
>JBBIKH010000155.1:0-8657 GCA_037445575.1 bacterium | reverse complement strand
GGCGCCGGCGAAATAGTGGGCGAGGATGTGGCGGTAGGTCTTGCCATGTCGCAAGGCCATCATGGCAGCGCCGGTCTGGCACATGCCCACTCCGTGGCCCGAGCCGGCGCCGCGGATGCGGAACTGCACCTGGCCGGAGGAGCTCAATTCTCTGTCGACCACAATGCAGGAGCTCCGCAGCGGTGGGTCCGCCAGCGCCTTGCGGACCGCCAACTCACCGGCGATAGTGACCGTTTTATCGTGACCCCGCACGCGCAGCCGCAACACCCTGCCGGAAACACCGCGCGCCACAGGCGCGATTTCCACAATCTCGCCCGGGTCCTGACCGGTGGCAGCTACCACAGTTCGACGGAGCTCCGCGCCGCTCACAAGGATCTCCCACCGGAACGCGTCCACCGCGTAGCCGAAGCCGGCCTGGGGGCCAGATCCTTCCACATTGCAGAACACGGCAGGGCGCGCCTCTATCCAGCGGCGGACCAGCTGCTCCTGGGACAGATCGTAGTGCCCGGCCACGCTCGCGCCACCTTCGATGTCAAGCACGCCGCGGAGATACGGCTGCGCCGTGCCCTGCCACACATTCTCATTGTTCTCGGTGTGCCCTCCACACACACTGGAAAAGACCACCTCGCAGAGTTGCCCGCCGTAGGTGAGTACCTCCGCTGCGGTAGCGCGCACCGCCAGATTGCTCTGCTCGGTCTCAGCGGTGACGCCACCGTACACTTGACAGTGCACGTCCGCGCACAGATCGAAGGGGTCGTCCAGATGGCGGCTCCCCATGGTGAAGAGGGCCATGGTGCGGGCCGCCACGGCTTGCGCCTTGAGGGCCTCGATCGGAAAATTGCCCCCCATTTCGTAGGGGACCACGCCGCGCACATAGTCATCAAGACTTACCACATTGACCACGGTGACTTTGCCGGTACGGTCCACCATCAGTTCCATTGCGCCCCGAAACAGGCGATTCTCCCGGCGCTCGTAGATGTACCCTTCGCCCACCGGCACATCCTTGACCGCCACGCGCGAGCCCTCGATACGCACCGGCAAAGTTGAGGCCAAACGATCACCGGTGCCGAGATTCGTGAGGATCAGTTTGCCTTTCGGCTGTTGTCCCGGCCCTTCAACGACGGTGGTCCAAACGCCCGTCACCGTTGCCTGCCAGCGTTGGGCCTCAGCCCGGGAGGTGAAGATCCGATTAACTCGCACCCGGTAGCTACGGTAGTCGCGGAGCAGCCGCTCCCCAATCTGCACCGTTTTGCCAAGCACGTCGATGGTGGCTTCCACGCCCTTGGCGCGGAGCTCAGCTACCAGGCGTTCCGCTGCAGCGCGCTCTTTGGTCGTCTGAACCACCAGCAAAAACTCCGGGGCCGCCGGTGCGCCGCCTTCTACCGTGACTTCCCACACGGAACGAGGCTGCCCTTTGCTCAACAATTGCTGGCCGTTGGCGTCGACTAGGCGATAGGGATCAGCAGCCGCCACGATCACGCTGGGGCGGTGGTGGAGGATTCCCACGCGAACGGTCACTTCGCGCTCCGCGGGAGGGGGAGGCGCCACGGGTGAAGGGACGCGTGGTGCGCAGCTAAGCCATAGCAGTGCGGCGGTCCCCAGAGCGGCCAGAGCACAAAAAACCCCGTGAGACAACGTGCGCGCCAGAGTAGCGACTCGTGCCTGCAGGGAGTTCTGCATGCAGTGCGCTCCCGCGGCCTGCCAAGCACCGCGGGGACAGCCTTGTTCTTGGCTACTCATGGCACTTCCCTAGCGCGGGCGCGATGTCGCGCTCCTTCCCCCACGACGCAACACCCTGGCCTCCTTGTGTTCGCAATGCGTACGGAGGGCGGTGACGTCCTCACTGGTAGCCGTATTCCCTTAGCAGGGTTTCGTCCGTGCGCCACTTTTCGCGCACGGCTACCCAGAGTTTCAAAAAGACCGGTCGTCCCAAGAACTGCTCGATCTCTGCCCGTGCGGCCTTCCCCACCTCTTTGAGGGCATGCCCACCCTTGCCAATGAGGATGGCCTTTTGCGATGGCCGCTCGACGACAATCCTCGCACTAATAAAGTCCTTTGCCCCCGGGCGCTCCTTGAACTCGTCGATATGCACGGTAGTGGCGTAAGGGACCTCCTCCCCATAGCGCGCAAAGATCTTCTCGCGAATGATCTCCGCGACAAAAAAGCGCTCCGGGTGCTCGGTCACCTGGTCCTCCGGATACAGCGGTGGACCCAACGGAAGGCGCTGCAAAATCGCTCCCTTCAGCTCGTCCAAGCCGTCGCGATGCAAGGCAGAGATGGGGATGATCTCGGTCTCGGGGAAGCGGCGTGCCAGCTCATCGATAACCGGCAAGAGGTTGGCCTTGTTGATCAAGTCGATCTTGTTGAGGGCGATGAGCAGCGGCTTCTTGTGCTGCTGGAGCCGTTGCACGGTCTGAAAATCGTCTTCCTCCAGGGGCAGAGAGGCGTCTAGGAGTCCCACGATAAGATCAGCTTCGGCCATGGCCCGGTCAGCAGCCCGCATCATGGCGGCCTGGAGGGCGTAGCGCGGTTGGATCAGCCCGGGGGTGTCCAGAAAGATCACCTGACATCCGGGCTCTGACAGGATGCCAAGTATGCGGTGACGGGTGGTCTGCGGCTTGGGCGTGACGATCGAGAGTTTGAACTGCAACAGGGCATTCACCAGGGTGGATTTGCCCACGTTGGGCTTGCCCACCAGCGCCACATAGCCGACCCTCACCTGTGGGCGTGAATCTGCGCTCGACTCAATCACAGGTACGCGTCCAGAGTGTGCTCGTCAAAGAGCCTCTTGAGGAGCTCTTCTGCGTCCACGATCTTCAAAGAGTGTGCAAAGCAGCCCTTCTTCAAGCACCCTTCGATCACGCCCCCGCGCGGCAGATGGAGCACAAACGTCGGTGAAGAGCAGACGTTGCACGTCTCCTGGCCTTTGAGCGAGACGCCACAGTGCGGGCAAAAGAACTCCACCACTGCGCCCGTGGGGACGGGTATGGTGCACTGATGCTCAAAACTGCCGTAGACGGGGTCGAGATTGATGATCCCCTCCTGTCCCGCGTAGCGCACTGCGACCTTGATGGAGGCGTGACCACTGATCTGCACCGATTCGTCCATCAGGCTGCAGCCGTTGCCGCAGGCAGCGTGACTGATGTGGACCGCCTTGGACGGGATCTCAAGCTCAATCTTTTCGCGCTTGCCGCTCATAGACACCTCACCTTGCCACTGGAGGCGGAAGGCTCAGGGCCTTCCAGCCCGATCATGCCAATAGTACTTTCTGGTCTCGGAGACCACCACGCCGGAAAGGCCGAGAAGCCCTACCAGATTGGGCAGGGCCATGAGGCCGTTCATGACGTCAGCAAAGGACCAGACGAGCTGGAGCTTGCTGATCACCGCCCCTACGAACACCATCACACAGAACAATGCCCGATATGGCTTCACCGAGGCCGGTCCCAGCAGGTACTCCAACGATTTCTCGCCGTAGTAGCTCCAGCCGATGATCGTGGAATAGGCGAAGAGGATCAACCCGATGGCCACGATCATGCCGCCGCTGCTGCCGGGCAGGCCGTGATTGAAGGCGCGGGTAGTCAGCTCCGCCCCGGTCAGGCCACTGGACCATAGCCCCGAAGAGATGATCGCAAAGCCGGTAAAGGAGCAGACGACAATGGTGTCGATGAAGGTCTGTGTCATGGAGACCAGCGCCTGCCTGACCGGATTTCTGGTCTGGGCGGCGGCAGCTGCAATGGGGGCGCTGCCCAGGCCCGACTCGTTGGAAAAGACGCCGCGCGCCACACCCCAGCGGATCGCCTCGCGCACCGAGGCGCCGAGAAAGCCACCAACCATTGCTGTGCCGCTGAAGGCGCCATTCATGACCAGAACAAAGACATCTGGAATGCCGCGGTAGTTGATGATCACCACCAGTGTGGCGCCGAGCATGTAGAAGACGATCATCACCGGCACCAAGAGGCTTGCCACTCTACCGATGCTCTTGATGCCCCCCAGCAACACTAAGGCGGTAGCAACAGCCATCACTGCTCCGACCAACCAGCTTGGCACGATCGGAAATGAGGTCCGCACCGCCTCAGCAACGGAATTTGACTGCACGATGTTGCCGATGCCGAATGCGGATATTGAGGCAAACACCGCGAATGTGACCCCCAGCCATTTGGCGCCCAAGCCCTTGCTGAGATAGTACATCGGGCCGCCGCTCATGGTGCCGAACTCGTCGACCTCTCGGTATTTGACGGCAAGCACCGCCTCGGCGTACTTGGTGGCCATGCCGAACAGGCCGGTAATCCACATCCAGAACAAGGCGCCAGGTCCACCGGAAGCGATGGCGGTGGCGACTCCCGCGATGTTGCCCGTGCCTACCGTGGCTGCCAAGGCGGTCATCAGCGCCTGGAAGTGGGAGATGTCCCCTTCGGCGGCATCATCCTCCTTGCGCTTGACTAGGGCAAGTTACAGGTAGTGGACAAGGCGACTGAACTGCAGGCCCCGTAGACGTATGGTCAGGAACACCCCCGTGCCCACCAACAGCACCAGCATCGGTGGCCCCCACACCACGTCGCTCAACCGCCCGAAAAAGTGCAGCAGCCTCTCTTCCACGATGATCTCCTCTGGTCCTCCCACCCGGCGTTACCGTGAACTCACGAGAGTTGCTCCCCTCTCGGAGGCCTGTGCCACCGCCAAATCAATAGGCCTTGGCCACCAGCACCCGGTGTTGCGAGGGCTGCCCGCAGAGCACGCACGGGCCCCTATCTGTCGCCTCCTCAAAGGGGATGAGCCGAATGGTGGCTTTTGTCTCCTCCTGCAAGCGATCTTCGCACGCCCGCTGCCCGCACCAGTCCACCCAGAAGAAGCCGCCCGGGTCTTCGATGAGCTGGGTGAGCGTGCGGTAGTCGTTGACTGTCTGGGTATAGCGATCGCGAAAGGCGCGTGCTCGCGTGAGCAGGTCCTGCTGCATGAGCTCGAGTTGGTCCAAGATCGCGCCAGGTAGGGCGCCGGAAGGAACCACGCTCTTCTGACGGGTGTCCCGCCGCACTACCACCACCTGTTGCTGCGCCATATCGCGTGGACCCACCTCGATGCGAATGGGCACGCCGCGCTGTTCCCATTCGTTGAACTTCCAACCCGGCCGATAGTTGTCGCGGTCATCAATCTTGAAGGCAAGGCGGCCGGACCAGGAGGCGGTGAGCTCTCGCACGTAGGCCAGCACTGCCTCTTTCTCCTGGTCGCCGGTCCAGATGGGTACCACCACCACCTGCAGGCTCGCCAAGCGGGGCGGAAGCACCAGCCCACTATCGTCGCTATGGCACATTATCAGTGCCCCGATGAGCCGGGTGGACACGCCCCAGCTGGTTGCCCAGACGTACTGCTGTCTGCCCTGCTCGTCCTGGTAGGTGACATCGAATGCCTTGGCAAAGTTTTGCCCCAGGTTGTGAGAAGTGCCCGCCTGCAGCGCGCGACGGTCCTGCATCATCGCCTCGATGCAATAGGTGCGCACGGCGCCGGCAAATTTTTCCTTGTCGGTTTTTACCCCTACAAAGACCGGCATCGCCATGTACTCCTCGGCGAACCGGCGATATAGATCCAAAATAAGCAGCGCCTCCTTTTCTGCCTCCTCTTCGCTGGCGTGGGCGGTGTGCCCCTCCTGCCAGAGAAACTCGGTCGTGCGCAGGAACAGCCGAGTGCGCATCTCCCACCGGACCACATTGGCCCATTGATTGATCAGCAGCGGCAGGTCGCGATGGGAATGGATCCAGTTGCGGTACATCGCCCAAATAATGGTCTCGGAGGTGGGTCGCACGACCAGCGGTTCCTCCAACTTCTTGCCGCCGCCGTGGGTCACGACGGCACATTCTGGGGCGAATCCCTCAACGTGTTCTGCCTCACGCCGCAAATAGCTTTCGGGAATAAAGAGCGGAAAGTAGGCGTTCACATGGCCGGTCTCTTTGAACATGCGGTCCAAGGTGCTCTGGATCTTCTCCCATATGGCATATCCATTCGGACGAATGACCATGCATCCCTTGACCGGCGCATAGTCGGCCAGTTCCGCAGCGGCAATGACGTCTGTGTACCAGCGCGCATAGTCTTCGTGTCGTGGGGTGATTCCTTTTGCCATAGGTCTCCTTGTCGCGTGTACTGTCAGCGGTAACGAAGCCACACCTCGCCTCGGGAGCGCGAAGCGATTGTCCCAAAGATATACCAATGTACTGACAATGTCAAGCGTTTTCAAGGGGAAAGCGGAAGGGGCAGGAGGGAGTCCAGAGGAAGAACGGCGGTCTGGAAAGATCGATCGCACATCAAAGCGCGTGGGTGTGGCGTCGTGTACACGTAGACCCCGAGTCCCCAAAAGAGCGAAGGAACCAGGGTCGCTACCCCACACCCACGCGCTGCCGGAGGGTCTACTTCAGCACTGCCATCTTTCGCACTTGATCAAAGCCGTTCACCCGCAGCCGGTAGAAGAACACGCCCGTGGGCAGACCGGAAGCGTCAAAGGTGACGCGATGCACCCCCGCCTCCTGGACCTGGTCCACCAAGGTACCCACCACTTCACCCAGGATGTTGTAGACCACCAGCGAGACCCGTCCGCGCTCCTTAAGCTGATAGACGATTTCGGTGGTGGGGTTGAATGGATTCGGATAGTTCTGCCGCAGTGCGTAGGCGCGCGGTGCGGCCACCTCCACATACTGCGCCTGGGTGAACTGAATAGCACCGTCGCGGTCCATCTGCTTCAGGCGATAGTAGTAGCTACCAGCGGTGACCTCCTGGTCCACGTATTCGTACGTCTGGGGAGTGGCAGTAGTGCCGGCGCCGGGGACGAATGCCAGCGTCTGGAAGTCGTGCCCGTTCCGGGCGCGCTGCACTTCGAAGCCAAGATTGTTGCTCTCCGAAGCGGTCTTCCAGCTCAAACGCACCCGGGTGGCCAGGTCCGCCTGTTCCAAGGTGGCCACGAACTCGATGAGCTCCACCGGCAGGGTCGACTGTCCGGCGTACTGCAAGTCCTCGTTGGTGGTCACATAGCGCAGGAAAGTCACCGCTCCCTTGAACGGGCCACTGCCCACGTTCTCAAAGCGCATAAACAGCGTGTCACCAGCTTGCCAGGCAGAGGACCCGCCTGAAAAGAGGGCAAGGGCCAGGCTCCAAAACCCTTCGTTTTGCGAATAACCCACCAGCGTGTCCGACGGATCGTTGGTGAGGTAGGCTCGATACTTGATGGCAGCTGAATCAGGCTTGCTTAGGTCGGGGTTGAGGACCTGCCCATAGACCACGGCCGTGAGCGGTCCCTGCGCCATACCAGAGCTGGCCAGCACCGCCACCGCGAGAATTGTCACCACAAAGCTCAGCAGGCCTTTCATATTAACCTCCCGTGGGTATGCTCTTATCTCGCACTTGAGCTTGGGGCGACGCAGCGGTTGATCAGGCTGCGCGCCCGCGTACTATCCACCAGCATCCAGGCGATGCTCATGGCCACTGATTGGGCGCCGACTGATTGATCAACAGCAACACCGGTTCGCCTGGGCTGAGCGAAAAGTTCGTACCCAGTCCCGGGGTGGGAAGCCAGTATTGCGTGAAGGCGTTCGTCGCCGGGTCGATGCGGTAGAGGGCTTCCACACCACCGATCGCGGCAGCCAATTGCCCAGCAGTGGTCAGATTCAGACGATCCAGCGGCACGCTGATTTCATTGTACGTCCGCGTCTTCGTTTTGGCCAAGGTGAAACGCACGCTGCCCGGGTACGGGACCGATCCCACCATGAACCAGCTGCTCGGGGCCTCGCTCTTCAGATTGACCAGACAGGCCATGCCAGGCGTGATGGGGAAGTTGGTGCCAATCCCCACGTCCGCCAGCCAGTAGGTGGTATAGGCGTTAGCTGCCGGATCCAACTTGTAGACCGCCGCCACACCGCCGATGCTTGCCGCTAACGACTTGGCATCGGTGATGCTCGGATCAAGCAGCGGCAGCGAAATGTGCGTGTACTTGCGCGTCTGGCCCTTGTTCAAAGCGAAGCCATAGTGGCCGATCCGGTTGGAAGGCCCGGACATGTTGTTGTCGTCCATTGCCACCACCATGTAGAACCGGCGCAAGCCGTCCACATTCAGCACGGCGAAGGTATCGGCATAGGTGCCCAACAGAGTGGCTCCAGGGTCGCCTACGTTAAAGTACGCGTTGCTGGGATGGGCGTACACGCGGTAGGTGATGCGTGAGCGCTCAGCCGATCCGTCAATACCTTTGGTAACCTTAGGCCAGAAAAGCTTGACTTGCGAGCTGATCTTGCGAATGCTCGCCTCGCTGATGGCGGCCGGCGGGACGTCATCCGTGGCGCCGCCCGTACCTTTGACCAGCGGCGAAACAAGCTGTCCGGCAGTCGCAGTGGCCGCAACTGTAGGTTCCCCGTCATGGTTCTGAGGTGGAGCGGCCAGCACGTACCCTGCCGGCACGGGAATGGCGTCCTCCTCGGGAACCACATTGACCTTGCCGGTGAAGGTGGGCGGGTTCTTGACCGCCTGCACGTACCAGTCCGAGATCACATTGTCATAGGTGGGCACGACCACCCGGACTGAGTCGGCGTGACTCTGCCGTGGGTCGGTCGCCTGCACCGTCCCCCAATGGAACAGTTTGCCCTCGACCACGCGGTAGATCTGATAGTAGTCGATGATGTTGACCG
>JBBIKH010000154.1:0-8816 GCA_037445575.1 bacterium | reverse complement strand
AGGCGCCGTTCCTCTCCAAAGACGAGATCAGGCAGGGTGTGCGGCTGGTGTGCCAGGTGAAGGTGAAACAGGACGTCCGCCTGATCATTCCCGAGGCCTATCTCAAGGTACAACGCTTCCGGACTGAGGTGACAGAGATTGAGGACCTCACTCACGACATCAAGAGGATCGTGCTAAAACTGGTGGAACCAGACACCATCGAGTGCAAGCCAGGGCAGTACATACAGTTCGAGGTCCCGGGGACCAATGAGTTCCGGGCGTATTCGATGTCTTCGCCGCCGAGTTGGAAGCATGCGCTCGAGATTATCGTCCGCCTGGTGCCCGGCGGCTTGTGCACGGGATACATTTTCAATCGCCTGAAGGTGGGAGACACTATCTACGTGACCGGCCCTTACGGGGACTTTTACCTTCGCGAGGACTCTCAGCGCGACATCCTTTGCGTTGCGGGCGGCTCCGGCGTAGCCCCCATCAAATCCATTATTACCCACCTCTTTGAGAAGGGGACAACCCGACGAGTGAACTACTTCTTCGGGGCAAGGGCCGTCAAGGATCTGTACTTCTACCACGAATGCCTGGAACTGGCCCGGAGGCATGCGAATTTCACCTATGTGCCGGCACTGTCGGCGATGGACCCAGGTGACCAATGGGATGGCGAGACGGGGTTCATTCACACCGTCATTGACAGGCATGTCGGCAGTTGCGAGAATATGGAGGCGTACCTCTGCGGCCCGCCCGTGATGATCGATGCGGTGATCGAAGTGCTGAAGCGGAAGGGAATGCCCGAATCCCTCATTTACTTTGACAAGTTTTGAGATGCCTGGTGCGCGCGTGTTGTGAGCGAAGGTGAGAAAGGGCTGGCAGGGGGGAAGGCGCCGGCGCATCGGGCCTGGAGGTGAGCCATGGAAGATGACTTTTGGCACGGGAAGACCCCATGCTGGGATGTGCACGCCTGTCCGCCTTCGGTACGCAAAGAGTGTCCTGCACCTCGCCACCGGGCATTGCCCTGCTGGACCTTGGGAGGCACGCCTTGCAAGGTCAACCTGGTGGCCGGTATTGACGACGACGTCAGCATCTGCTACAACTGCAACGTGTACATGCGCTACGGGGAGGGGCAGCCCATTACCGTGACTGTCCCCAGTGAGGGCTTTACTCATTCGCGTCTGCTGCTTGAGATCGCCAGGGCCTCGGGTTGGTGCACTCGGAGAAAGAAGAAAGAAGACAACCATGCCGGCAAGTTAGATTGAGCACGCACGTGCTGCTCTCCAGACCTCGGGGTAGGAGCGCGAACGGCTTGTTACCGGGTCCAGCGCGGATATTTTTCTTGACTTTCTCCAAAATCTTTCTATCTTTCAGGGCGGCAAAGCACGGAGGGAGTCGGGCCAATCACGATGGCACGCAGACGGGAGCAAAAACTGCAAAAGGGCTCTCCGCATATGCGGTAGCGCCCTTTTGTATTTTGGAGGAAAAGAGCAGCTTGGGAGCATTTGTGGGCCGGACACCATAGCTTTGTGCCATGCAACTGAGAGGAATATGGCGGGAAGAGGAGACCATGGAACTTGAGGAGGCCATTCGCAAGCGGAGAAGCGTCAGGAGCTTCAAACGCGACCCGGTTCCGCGAGATGTGCTGCAAAAAGTTCTCGATCTTGCTCAGTGGGCCCCTTCCGGGATGAACCAGCAGAACTGGTACTTTGTGGTAGTGAGGGGGCCTAAGGTGGACCAGTTGCGACAAGTCGCCCGCGAGGCGTTTGCGGAGCACGTTCGCCCGCATCTGGAGCGAGTGTTCGCAGATAGGCCCCAGGTGATCGAGGCCACAGGTAGGTTTTTCGATCAGTTGGGGGGAGCTCCGGTCGTTCTCTGTGTGTACCACACGCCCAGTGTCGAAGGTCCCCTGACAGACTTGCAGTCAGTAGCCGCTGCCGTGCAGAACCTTCTGTTGGCTGCGTGTCAGGAGGGGCTGGGCGCTTGTTGGATGACCGGGCCAGTGCATTTGGCAGAAAAGATCAACCACATCACCGGTGTGCACGACAAGCAACTGCAAGCGATCGTGCCCATCGGCTACCCCGCCGTTGAACCCATTGCACCGAAGCGCAAGCAGGACCGCGTCCTATGGATTGGCTGGGATTGAGCGACGAGCAGCTGCTGGTGCGCAAGGAGGTGGCAGAGTTCTGCCGCAAGGAAGTGGCGCCAGTGGCTCTCGAGCTGGACCGGCAGGGGATTGCGCCAACGGAGCTGTTCACGAAGCTTGCCGGGTTGGGGGCCTACGCCATCCCTCTGCCGGAAGCCCAGGGGGGAGCAAATCTCGGCATGTTGACCACGGTGGTGGCGCTCGAAGAAGTGGCCCGAGTGCTTCCTTCGTTGGCCCTGTGCGCAGCAGTGCAGACGATAGTCGCCCTGAGCGTGGCCAGCGGAGGAAGTGGGCACCTTCAGAAAGAATTGGCTGCGTCGATCGGCCGTGGGGCAGAAACCGCAGCCATGAGTCTGGCCGACAACACCGTAACCGCGCTCGCAACTTCCCCCGCAATGGTCGTCGAGGGAGAGCTTGACCTGATCTCTAACGGCAGCTTTGCCCGGCACCTATTGCTCCGTGTTTCCACGGCGCAATGGGGACTGTGTGGATTCCCGCCTGCGGTGGAGCTCCAGGCCGTCCAAGCAATCGGCTTTCGCGCCAGCGGATTGGCGAAGGTAAGATTTGCTGCCACTGAGCTGGTCGATTGGCAACCCCTGGGTCAGATCGACGAGCGCATGGAGGTATGGAGGAGTCTGCTGCTCGCCGCAGTGGCCGTGGGTATCTGCCAAGGGTGTTTGGACAAATCGGTGCCCTACGCTCGGGCGCGCCACCAATTCGGACAGCCGATCGCTAACTTTGACATGGTGCGCCGTTTGCTGGGGGAGATCTCATGGCGCACAGCCGCGGCAAGGCTGGTCACCTACGACGCCGCCTTCCAATGGGACCGCGGCTATTCGGCAGCAGAGCGCATCGCCACGGCTTTCGCCTGCAGCCGCGAATCAGCAATGGTCTGCGCTGACTGTGCCGTCCAGGTGTTTGGGGGGTACGGGTATACCAAGGACTATCAGCCAGAAATGTTCTTCAGGGACGCCAAATTCTTGGAGGCGTTGTCTCCCTCGGTCAGCGAAGCTCGATCTCGTCTCGTTTAGCCTTGCGTGCTGCGGGGAGGGCTATGGACGCCGAGGTGCAGAGAAGGCAAAAGAAGTAAGCGCTGGCGCACCAGAGGTGCGAAAGGAGAGGTGAGGTATGGGCCTCCTGGAACTGACTGATGCCCATCTTCGTTTCAGGGATCAGGTGCGTGACTTTGCCCAGAGGGTAATTGCTCCCCAGGCTGCGCAGCTCGACGCCTCGGGAACATTTCCAATTGAGCTGATCCGGGAACTGGGGGCCCGGGGGTGGCTCGGGATCCCGTTCCCGAAGGAGTACGGGGGGCTTGGCCTGGATTGCCGCAGCTATATCCTTGCCCTGGAAGAGATAGCGAAGGTTTGTGCCTCCACTGCGATCACCGTTGCTGCCCACTGCTCGCTCGCTTGTTACCCCATCTTTGCCCACGGAACGGAGCATCAGAAGAAGAAATACTTGCCCCCCTTGCTGCGAGGGGAGAAGCTCGGCTCCTTCGGGCTTACAGAACCCAATGCTGGCAGTGACGCTGGGGCCACGGAAACGACGGTACGAGTGGAAGGAGACAAATGGATTATCGACGGACAGAAGCGTTTCATCACCAACAGTAGTTACGCCGATGTCGTTGTCTTTACGGCCAGCCATGACCGGACGTTGAAAACGAAAGCGATTAGCGCCTTCTTAGTGGAACGAGGTACCCCTGGATTTCGGGTAGGCAGGCATGAGGACAAACTAGGGCTAAGGGCCTCCGATACCGCGGAATTGTGGTTCGAAGGCTGTGCCTTGCCCCACGACAACCTGCTGGGGCCGGAGCGGGAAGGTTTCAAGGTGTTTATGGAAACACTGGACGGCGGCAGGATCAGCATTGGGGCGTTGGGACTTGGCATCGCTGCTGGGGCCTTGGAGTACACGTTGGAGTACGTCCGAACGCATGTGCGCAATGGGATGCCCATGCATCGTCTGCAGTGGGTGCAGGAGCTCATCGCCGAGGCAGCGACGGAGATCACCTGCGCTCGGCACTTGATCTACCATGCGGCCGCGCTCAAAGACCGGGGGGCAAAAATCACCGTGCCGAGCGCCATGGCAAAACTGTACGCCTCTGAGGTCGGTACGCGCACCTGCCGACGTCTCATGGACATCATCGGCCCTGAGGGTGTCAGCGTCCTTCATCCCCTGGAGCGCTTTCTGCGAGATGCCAAGCTTATGGAAATCGGCGAGGGGACCTCGCAAATCCAGAAAGTAGTAATTGCACGAGAAGTGCTCGGCAAATAGTGCGATCAAGAACGGAGGGAAACAATGGATTTTCAACTCAGCGCAGACCAAAAGCTCGTCCAAGAGATGGTGCGAGAATTTGCCCAAAAGGAGCTGAAGCCGATGGCTGCCACGATCGACCAGACGCAGCAGTTCCCTTGGGAAAGCTTGAAAAAGATGGCCAAGCTCGGCCTGCTGGGCATGATTGTTCCGGAAGAGTACGGGGGCGGGGGCATGGACTTCATAAGTCTTGCTGTAGCCATCGAGGAGATTTCCAGAGTCTGCGCGAGCACCGGCGTAATCACTGCGGTGAACAATTCGTTGGTCGCCTATCCCATCTTAACCTTCGGCAACGAAGAGCAGAAGCGCACCTACCTGCCCTTGCTGTGTAGTGGTCAGAAAATCGGCGCCTTCGCCCTCACCGAGCCTGTCGCCGGCAGCGACGTCGCCGGCATGCAGAGCAGTGCCCGTCGTGACGGGAACTACTATGTGCTGAACGGCGCCAAGCGCTTTATCACCAACGGAGGTGAGGCAGGCGTCTACGTAGTTTTTGCCTACACTGCCCCTGCGCTGCGTCACAAGGGCATCTCCGCCTTCATCGTGGAACGCGGCTATGCCGGATTCACCGTGGGCAAACATGAAGAGACCATGGGCATCAGGGCCACCGCCAATTGCGAGTTGATGTTTGAGGACTGCAAAATTCCTGTGGAAAACTTGCTTGGTCAGGAAGGTGATGGTTTCAAGATTGCCATGCACACACTGGATGTCAGCCGCATCGACATAGGTGCGCAGGCGGTGGGACTTGCTCAGGGTTGTCTGGACGAGGCGCTTCGCTACAGCCGTGAGCGCCGGCAGTTTGGGGAGCCGATTGCCAACTTTCAGTTCATCCAGGGCATGTTGGCCCAAATGGCCACCTCCATCGACGCGGCCCGGCTCCTTGTGTACCGCGCCGCCTGGCTGAAGGACTCTGGCGCGAAGCGCTTCTCGGTCGAGGCATCGATGGCCAAGTTCTTTGCCTCCGAGGTTGCCGTAGAATGCGCCCGCAAGGCGGTGCAGATCCATGGTGGGTACGGCTACTCCCGCGAGTTTGCTGTGGAACGCATGTACCGTGATGCTAAGGTCATGGAAATCTACGAAGGGACCTCCCAGGTCCAGAGCCTGGTGATCGCACGGGGATTGCTCGGGGCATAGTGCGCCTTCCGGATCGGAAACTGTGTGAGGGAGAGGCTCACATGAGAATTGTCGTCTGCATCAAGCGCGTGCCGGAGGCGACGGAGGCTTTGCTGAGGATCGACCCTTCGGGCAAAAAGCTAAGCGAAGACAACCTCACCTTCGGCATGAACGAGACCGATAGCTACGCCCTAGAGGAAGCGCTGCTGGTCAAAGAGCGCGTGGGAGGAAGTGTTACCCTGGTCACCGTGGGACCGGAAGCAGCCGAAGAGGTGCTGCGCATGGGGCTTGCCAAGGGGGCAGACGAGGCGCTGCGTATCGCTCCGGTTGGGGTGGAAGAGGCTGACCCTGCCCTCGTTGCGCAGCTCCTTGCGGCCGAAATCCGTCCCATGGGGCCGGAGCTCATCCTCACCGGCTGCATGGCCTCTGACGACGGGAGCGCCCAAGTCGGTGTCTACCTTGCTGAGCTCCTGGGAATGCCACACCTATCACTGGTGGTTGGCATGGAGGTGAGTTCTACGGGGGAGGTCACGGCGCGCCGGGAGCTGGAAGGCGGTGTGCTCGAAGAGTACCGAGTGCGCCTTCCTGCCGTGTTCACCATCCAGAGTGGGATCAACACGCCGCGCTACGCGTCAATCCTGGGGATCAGGCGGGCAGCCAGTAAACCCCTGAGGGTCGCCGCTCCGCCAACAGGTGAGAAAATGCTGGAGGTGCGCCAGCTCGCCTTTCCGCCCGCCGGCAAAAAGGCGGAAATCCTGCAGGGCAGCCCGGCGGAAGCGGCGGAGCAAATTGCCTCGTTGCTAAGGAGTAGAGCGCTGCTATGAGCCGCGACGTCTTCGTGCTTGTGGAGCATCGCCAGGGGGTGATCCGTGACATCACCTTCGAGCTATTGGCTAAGGGACGCCAGCTTGCCAATGGCTACGGTGGCTCGCTCTGGGCGATCCTGATCGGTGCCGACCTCGAAGCGATGGCAGAGAGCCTGCGGCAGGTGGTCGACAAGGCGGTGGTAGTGGAAGCTCCCAGGCTTTGCCACTTTCATTCCGACTACTACCAGCAAGTGCTGGCTACTCTCCTTCAAGAACATCGACCTTTGTTCACTCTGATGGGCCACACGTCATACGGGTGGGAGCTGGCACCGTGTTTGGGCGCTGCCCTGGGAATTCCCTTGGCCCCCGGGTGCATCGACATCTGGCTGGAAGGGGAGCTGGCCGTATGTAAGCGGATGGTCTACGGGGGCAAGATCGTAGGCGAGTACTCCCTGCGACCCAGTTGGGGGTACTTGGTCACCTTTCCTGCAGGGACCTTTCCGGCTGCCGCACCATCCGCACAAGCCGGCCTCATCATCCGTCAGCAGCCACCCCAGCTGGAAGAGATTGCCGAGAAGGTCTTTGTGCGCTTGATGGAGTCACCGGCCGGTGAGGTGGACATCTGCCAGTCACAGAAGATTGTAGCGGTCGGGCGGGGCATTCGCGAAAGGGAGCACCTTCGTCTGGCCGAAGAGCTGGCCAAGACCATCGGCGCGGTGGTTGCCTGCTCGCGGCCCATTGTGGATGCGGGTTGGTTGCCGAAGGATCGCCAGGTCGGGTCCTCTGGCAAGACCGTCCGTCCAAAACTTTACTTAGCCCTTGGCATCAGTGGCGATTTTCAACACGTCATGGGCATGAAAGGAGCGGAGACCATTATCGCGATCAACAAAGACCCCAATGCGCCCATTTTCTCTGTGGCTCATTATGGCGTAGTGGATGATCTGTTCAAGGTGGTCCCCGCGCTCATCACTACCGTGCAGGGGATGCAGGCCAAGTAAGCAGGTACAGAGGAAGGGAACCCAATGCCAGAGGTGATTACACCCATCCTGGAGATTCGCGATGCTATCCTCGAAAGGGGGGCACAGGATGCGCGCAAATGCTACCAATGCGGCAAATGCATGAGCAGCTGTCCCTGGTTCCAGGTGGAGGCAGTGAGCTACCCCGTGTACCGCTTTCCGCAGGCCGTCAAGCTTGGAGTGGTGACGAGCAGCGAGAACAAGGAAGTGCTCGCCAGGGAGGTGGAAGACCTGTTCCGATGTTTTGCCTGTGACGCGTGCCGAGTCGCCTGTCCGCGGGGGGTGGACATGGCTAAGGTGCTGCGCGCAGTCCGGAGAATCTTGGTTGACTATGCCAACCTGCCCCAGGAGCTACGGTCCATGCTCAGCAAGACACGCAGCTCCGGTAATCCGCTTGGCGAACCACGGGAAAAGCGAACAGCTTGGGCCGAGCCGCTCGGGGTTGGACCCTTTACCCCTGACATGGATGCCCTCTATTTCTCGTGCTGCATCCCTGCCTACAACCAGCGGGCGCAGTCCCTTGCCATAGCCACAGCGACGATCCTGCGCAAGGCCGGCTTGACCTTCGGCACGCTGGGAGCCAGTGAGTCCTGTTGTGGCGAGACGGTCTGCAAGGTCGGGGCAGAGAAGGTGTTCTCGGAACTGGCTGGGGCCAACATCGCGGCGTTTCGTGCCGCTGGAGCGCGACGCATCGTCACCACCTCGCCCCACTGCTACTCTGCCTTCAAGACTGACTACGGCGAGTGGGGGTTTGAGGTAGAGGTCCTTCACGAGACACAGCTCTTCGCGGAATTGATCGAACGGGGACTCCTCAAGCCCAGGACAAAGGTGAATCGCAGGGTCGTCTACCACGACCCGTGCCTCCTTGGGCGCGTGCACGGCGTCTATGAGGAGCCACGCTGGGTGCTGAGGCACATTCCCGGTCTGGAAATAGTGGAGATAGAGAATTTCTCCCGCGAACAGAGCCTCTGTTGCGGGGGAGGAGGAGGCGGATTCTGGCTTGATCGTCCGCCTGACGAGCGCGTGACCAACGTTCGCGCGCTGCAAGCATATCGAACGGGGGCCGATACGCTTGCTGTCGCTTGCCCCTACTGCCTGCAGATGTTCGAGGACGCAGTGAAAGTGCTGGCTGTGCCCATGGAGGTGAGGAGTGTGGGCGAACTGCTGGCGGAGGCGTTGTGATGGTGGATGATCAGGGCAAGGTCCCCCGTTCTGGTGAGCCTAATCAGCTTACCGGTAGCTCGCCCGTGGGTCAACGCGGCCCGCGTCGAAGTTATCCCTTGGGCGACTGCGAGCTCTTTTTCCTGCGCGATGGAGCCTTTTGGTTAGACGGCGGGGGATATTTTGGGGTGGTGCCAAAGCCCTTGTGGGAGAGAATTGCTCAGCCGGACGCCCGAAACCGCGTGCGATTGTGCATTAACCCGCTACTGGTGCGTACACCCGAGC
>JBBIKH010000153.1:0-8836 GCA_037445575.1 bacterium | reverse complement strand
TGGGGTTGAATGTGGAGGGCGTATTCCCCGGATGCATCGGAGAAGTAGGCGATGTACTTCCCGTCCGGGGACCAAGCCGGGAAGCGCTCATGCGCACCTGGCGTGTCGGTGAGGTTGCGCGGGTCCCCTTTCTCGGCGGGGATGGTGACAATCTCGCCGCGGAATTCGAATACGGCCCGCGCCCCAGATGGTGAGATGTCATGGCTGCGTATCCATTCGGCGCCCTTGACGTACCGGGGTCGCAGCTCCAAAAGATCGGCCGCCACCCCAATGCGCAACCTCTTCACCTCGCCTGTGCGCACGTCATAGGTGTGGAGATAGCCGGCCTGCTCGAAGATGGTCTGGCCCGCGCCGTAGGAGGCATCCAACACCGGAAAGTCGGCGAAGAAGGTGAGCTGCTGCACCTCCTTGGTTCGAAGGTCATAGGAGAAAAGGTTGAACTCCCCGTTTCGGTCGGAGCGGAAGTAGATCTTGTCGTCGACCCACATGGGGTCGGTGTCGTTGCAGCGCCCCGGTGGCTGGGGGACCTTTTCCACCGCACGGTCAGCAAACGTATACAGCCAGATGGTGGCCACTGTCCCACCCCGGTAGTGTTTCCACTGGTGGAAGACCTCCCTCACCGGCAGGTATGCCAGCCTGCTGCCGTCAGGCGAGTAACAGGCTTTGAAGCCCACCGGCAGCTCCACCTGCTGCGGCCAGCCGCCTTCCACCGGGACGGTGAACAACTGGCTGTAACGGCTGGTGAAGGCAAAACGTGGAGAGGAGAAAAGCACTGCTTTGCCATCCGGTGTAAAGCCACAAACCATGTCAGCTGCCGGGTGGAAGGTCAAGCGGGTGGGCACGCCACCGGTTGCCGGCACGACAAACACGTCCATGTTGCCGTCGTACTCGCCGCTGAAGGCGATCCACTTGCCATCTGGCGAAAAAACAGGGTTGAGTTCACTGCCTTCCCCAGAGGTGAGGCGCCGCACGCCGCTGCCATCCCGGTTGGCCAGCCAGAGGTCGCCGGCATAGGCGAAGCATATCTGCTCAGCACTGATGGCTGGCTGGCTAAGCATTCTCGTGTCCTTAGGGTCAATGCCCCCTGCTGTGGCGGCAATGCACAGGAGCACTGCCACCGCAAGCGCACGCAAGGTTCCGCCGCCCATGGTGGTCCCTCCCTCATGCGCGAGGGGCGAGCCATTGCTCGCCCCTCGTCGGTTACTTGGTTCCTTCTATTTCGTCGGCCAGTGGGGCCGCGTCGTACAACTTGCGCAGTGCCTCGCTGATGTAACCGGTGTGCACGGCCACTGCCCGGTTGGCTTCTTCATCATATACGAAGCGGCCAACCAGGCTTTCGATGTTGCCGTCGAAGATCAGCCCGACCACCTCCGCCTGCGCATTGATGACCGGCGAACCAGAGTTGCCGCCGATGATATCGCACGTGCTGACAAAGTTCACCGGCGTGGCAAGGTCAAGTTGATCCTTGCGCTGCCAGAAGCGCTCCGGCAGGTCAAAGTCCTTTTCTCTGTCAAAACTCAAGGCGCGATCGAAGAGGCCGTAGAGCGTGGTTTTGTAGGGAGCCTTGGTCCCGTTCATGGGGTACCCCTTGACCGCGCCGTACGACAAGCGCAGCGTGAAAGTGGCATCCGGATAGGCGGCCTTCCCGTACACGGCAAAGCGCGCCTGAGCAATCTTTTCCGTTGCCGGCGTGAGCACGCTTTCCACATGCTTCTTGCTCCACTCGATGTCGGCGCGCATCATCGGCTCCAGCTTGCGCATGAGGACAATCAAGGGGTCCGTACACGACTGCACTGCGCTCTCGCCGCCTTCCAACAGCGACTTGCGAAAAGCCACGTCCGCAAGCTTGGTGCCTTGAATCAGCTCGGCTGCCGCTTGCTCCGGTGAACGACCGTTCAGCACCGTCTTGATGAACGGGTGATCCGGGCCAAGTTGCTCGAGCGACAGCGCAAGGGTCCCGGCAAGGTTGGCCTCCTCGAGGTCAAGATAGATGGGCGCCGGCGACAACAACCTGAACTTCAGCTCCTCCAGCTCCGAATCGTGATAACCAGGCAGACGTTGGCCGTCGGGCTTTTTCACCTCGATGGCGTGAAAGACCAACGTCGAAGCAAAGCCGGCCAAGCGAGAGCCCATGATCCGCCCGTAGAAGCGCTCCTTGGCTTTGGGCGTCTGTTTCTTGATGACGCGGCTCACCGTCTCCCAGGCGTCGCCATAGGCCTTCTTCCACTCCGGCTTTGAAGCCACCAGGGCGCGGAACTCCTCTTCTGCCGCCTTACGCCTGGCCATCAGCTTGGCATCCAGCAGGCCCTGGTACTCCCCAGTGAGGGCCTTCTTGCTGTTTTCCAGGCCGAAAATCTGCACCAAAGCACGCCTCTCCTGCTCAGGACCGCGTTTGGCATATTCCCGCAGAATGGCAATGCGCTTGTTGATATAGTCCAGAATCATTGGATACTGGTAGTCGCGCTGAAAGAGAAGTTGATCGTAAGTATAGAGTCGGTCGGTGGAGCCAGGGTTGCCCGAGACGAAGACCAGTTCGCCCTCACTAGCCCCTTTGGCATTCCACCGGAAGTAGTGCTGCGAGTTGACAGGCTTGCCATCCTCATATACCCGGAAGAAGGCCACGTCGAGATCGTAGCGGGGGTAGGTAAAGTTGTCAAAGTCCCCGCCAAAGTAAGCCGCCTGCCGCTCGGGCGCGAAGACGAGGCGAACATCGGTGTACTTCTTGTAGCGGTAGAGCCAATATTCGCCGCCATGGTACAAGCTGATGACGTTGGAGCGCAGCCCCGTTGTCTCCAGGCTCTCCTTCTCGATGGCAGCGATGACTGCCCGCCGCGCCTCCAGCGCTTGCTCATCGCTCATCCCCTTGGTGACTGCCGCCCGGACCCGTGCGGTGACGTCCTCCATGGAGACCAGGACGTTGACTTCCAGATCAGGGCACTTGAGTTCCTCTTCTGGGGTGGCGGCATAGAAGCCAGTGGCCACATAGTCGCGCTCTGGGGTCGAGACTTTTTGCAACTGCCCCACCGCCACGTGATGGTTGGTCATCACTAAGCCGTGGGGGCTAACGAAAGAGCCGGAGCCGCCATCCATGAAGCGCACGCTGGCCAGGCGCACGTGCTCCAGCCACTCCGCGGTGGGCGTGAAGCCGTAACGCTGCTGCAGCAACTTGGTCGGCGGATTGTCGAAGGTCCACATCCCTTCATCGGCCATGCCGAAGCTCACCAGCCCGGCGATCCCCATGAGCATGAGCGACAATAAGACACGCACAACTAATCCCTTGTGACGGACCATCGCTTGACCTCCTCTGTTGTTTTGCCGGTAGCAGTCGCCAGCGACGACGCTGGCGTCTGCGCTTTCAATACGGGCCAGCGGCGCCGAAGTTTCAGCCCCGTGGATCCGGAGCCCTTTTTGGACGACTCACGCCTGCACGGATCGCAAGAACTCCACCAACGTTCGTCCGCCGCCGCCGATGTTGCCGATCCCCACCACCGTGGACCCATCCGCCGCGCGCAATCCGATCTGGCGAACTACCTCCTCGGGTGCCGCCTGCCCCAACACTGCTATCTCCAAGCCCTGGCGCTGCAGCCGCACCAGCCGCCGCCTGATACCCCAGGAGAGCTGGCCAATGACCAGGTACGAGTCCGCGGCCAGTGCAGACGGGAACAGCTCCATCAGCTGCAGCGACCGGCGGGGGCGGTCCTGCCGTGCATTGAAGACGAGCACCAGAGGCCGCTCAGGGTCAGGTCTCAGTCCCAGCCGCTCGAAGATGGTGACGGTCGATACTGGGTCGTTGGCCGCAAAGGCATTCACAAAACGGACGCGCTTGCCGCCAATCGTGATGTGCCAGATGGTGAGGGCCCCGGGGTCTGGAGCCACGCGCCACATACCTTGAAGGGCGATTTGCTGGTTCACCCCCAACTTTGCGCATACCGCCAGCGCACATGCGACGTTCGCCGGATGCTCCTCGTAACTAAACAGAGCCATCTCTGCCTCTGACGGCTCCTGATCAGGCCTCACTACTACCATCTTGGCCCCTCGCCTTCTGGCTGCTTGGCGAAAGAATGGAAACAGGCGCTCCTCGCCCAAGATCAGGGTGCCTCGGCGTGGCACCGTGCCCGACATCGCCTGAGCCATCTTCGCCGGTGATGTTCCCAGCACCTCCTGGTGATCCGGTCGCACGTTGGTGATGACGGTTATGTGCGAGCGAAGCAAGAAGCGCTCAGAGAAGCGTTGCAGCTCAGGTTCAATGGCCATGCATTCAACCACCAGCGCCTGGGCTCCTAGCTGGGCGGCACGGCGCACGGTAGCCAGCTGCTCCCGTATGTTGGCGGCTCCCCGACGGCGGAGTTCTTCCTCCTGGCCGTGTGGCAAGATGAGGTGCGGGGCGCTGCCTGTGGTCTTGGCCACAGCTCGGATGCCGGCCGCATTCAGACCCGCGGCAATGAGCCTGGCCACCGAGGACTTGCCACGCGTGCCGTTCACGTGGATGCGAATCTGAATGGCCCGCAAAGCCTGCTCATGGCGCCTTCGTTCCAGAAGGCCTGCTGCCAACAGCAGCGCCGCAAGCGCGACGACTACGGACATGAGCCTCCTCTGACGCGATCTGCACGACGCACAACGTTAAGCAAAACGCACGGAAAAGTCAAGCAGAAAAACCGAGAGGGCAATTGCCACGATAGCAGCCACACAGGAACCGGGTCCGAGCACAAGGCGGGAGTGGCTATGACCACCAGAGCGCCCAATGGCTCCCTTATCGACAACCTTTGCCCTGTCCTGAGATTACCCAGATGAACCTCCTCCTCGGAGTCGTTTACTGCACGCCGTTCAGCGCGCACCCGCCGAAGTGGCTAGCCAACACACGGAGGATGACCCAGTCCCCTTTCCGCCTCAGGTGGGCTCGTTCGCATCCTGTCTTGGGGATTCTCCTGTCACAATGCGATTGGGCACACATGAGGCTAGGGGCAGAAAAGCCCGTCATCAAGAGTCTGCCGAGCACTTTGCCTGCAGCACATCGCTGTGGAGGAGGTCTCGGTTGGTTTTCTCGCAGTGCGACCCGCCCCGGTGCGTGCCCCTCAGCTCCAACTACCGTCCTGGGACTGGTGATGCTGATTGCGTCACGCGCCGTCGAGCTGAAAAAGCGCGAAAGGGAAACCTTAGTTGGTCCCAGCTTCGCCACGAAAGCCGGTGGCGTATGGCTCCAGACGCAGTCATGAGGAACAAGCTACGGCACAGCGACGTCCCGAACCAGAAAACCGACAGCAAACATTTCTGTTGACCTTCTCAAATTTTTTTCGTAAATTGGGCCGGTCCTCGGGGGTATGGGCACGTCACACATCAGGGTTTTCTTCCCAGAGAACCGATTTCCCACCATCACGCACTCCGGCATCGGTCCAAAGGAAGAGGGGCGAGGACCCAACAAGTCTTTAAGAAATGCACCGGTAGTCCGCAGCGGCCAGAATGGCAGGCGGTGGGGCAGACACCATTGAAGATGTGTGTTTTCCCTGAACCTTGGGGTGCAAGAAAAACGCATCTCTCGGGCAACGCGCCGGTGGTGGCATCTGCCGGTACTGACCCAGTTTAGAACAACAGGAGTTCATAACCCGATAGTTCAGTTTTGGTAGCACTACTCTCTGGCGAAAAGGAATTCGCCCGCCGACATGATTCTCCCATTTCCGCAGGGGGTTTGCCCATCCGGCGTGGGTCCATGGAAGGACTGTGAAGCCCACTGATTCTCAACGGTGGCAGGGAATGAAAACCATTTTAGTCCTGATCCTGGCGGTGCCGGCACTGGTGGCGGCGTCTGGCAATTTTCCCGCCTCACGCACGGCAGGAGCCCTTTCGGGGCAGGTGGTGGATCGTGTCTCTTTGGAGCCGGTCGCGGAGGTTTCGGTTCACCTCGAAGAGACAGCCTTAACCTTCACCACGGACGTGCAGGGCAAGTTCAGCGCTTGCGAGCTGGAGCCTGGTTCATACAGCCTGTCGGCCCGGAGGATTGGCTACCGAGCCGTCACGGTCAGAAATGTTCAAGTGATCGCCGGCAAGCAGGTAGAGCTCTTGCTCTACATGGAGCCCACGCTTGTGGAGCTACCGCCGGTCTGTGCGGTGGCGGACCGCTATGGTGGTGACGTTGAGAGGTACGATGAAGGCCTCCGGCTCATTATCGACCCAGCTCGACAGAGCAACCAGCCCGGAGCATTCGGCGATCTTCTGCGAAGCCTGAGGGCCTTGCCCGCCTTTGGCATGGCAAGCGACTTTGATGGACTTCTCTACGCGCGCGGCAGTGGCCCTGACCAGAATCTCATCCTGCTGGATGACACAGGCATCCCCCACCCCTACCGCCTCAGGTTGCTCATGGGGGGCGGGACAAGCGCCTTTATGCCCGAATTGATCAGCGCAGTGGAAGTAATGCCGGGTGGGTTCCCAGCCCGATATGGCAACAGAACCGCAGCTGTGGTTCATCTCCACACCCGGGAAGGAAACTACCGACAGCGATCGCTCTCCTGCCGCTTAGACCTGTTAGCTGCCTCCTCTGTGTTTGACCAACCACTTTTCGCCGGCAGAGGAAGCTTGCTGCTTGCCGCGCGCAGATCGATGGTCGACTTGGTCGGCCCCGCATTCGTCGAGGGACCATATGTGTTTCCGCACTTTGCGGACCTGTTCGCCAAGCTCACCGTGAGACCACGTCCAGGCAGCAGGATCGGACTCACCGTGGCCGGTGCGAACGAAGGCACGCAACTCGCGCCCATGCAGGGTGAACAGATGAGTTTGTCACAAGACTCCCGTACCGAAACGGCGGCGCTGAGCTGGTCCACCGCCCTCAGCGAGCGGCTGCTGGTGGGCGCGCATGTCTCTTACTCATCAGACCGCAACTGGCTGCAATTCCTCGACGCAGAGGACGCTTCATATCAAGCGCGGTTGTGCTACGAGATAGACGAGCGTTCGGCAAACAGTTGGCTTTACGCATACTTGGGCCCGCTCGCGCGCCTCGAGGCAGGCCTCTCCTTGACGAGCGCACGCTCTACCTTGACCTGGCAGGGGCAGTGGCGCAACCCGTTGCCTTTCCCCGATCTGATCCACTCCCGTTCCCATGCAACCATGTCGGGCGCCTACATCCAGAACCATTTCCGCTTTTCCGACCGGCTGGACGCAATGCTTGGCGTGCGTGCCGACTATGCGAACCAGAACAACGAGCGACTGCTTGGCCCGCGACTGAACGTCTCTTGGCGACCAGTGGGGGACATCAAGACGTTCCTCGCGTACGGCCTTTACTACCAGTTTCCTTCTTTCCTATCCACGGTCGCTCGTAACGAGCCGTTGCTCATCGAAGGCGGTTCACCGCCAAGGGCGGAAAAGGCCACCCACTACATTGTTGGTGCAGAGAAGGAACTCGCTGGACTGGTGAAGGGGAGCATCACCGCCTACGTCAAGACGTACTCTCGCATGCTCCTGCCCAAAAGCCAGACGGTGCTCGCTGCCACCAATTCCGGCGAGGGCTATTCGGCAGGTCTGGAGCTCTCGCTAGACACCCCTCAACGACCGTCTTCGCGTTTTGTCGCCCACGCACACTACGTCATGGCACAGTCACGCTATCGGCGAGTGGGAAGTAGGGCGTGGATCCCCTTCAAGTGGGAGCGCACGCATTCGTTTGTCGCCTCCGTAGAAACAAGGCTCCTGCAAAGCCTGCGGGCCGGGCTCGCTTGGAACTATGCCAGCGGCAGACCACACTTTGTGCCGGGCTCGTCTATGTGGACCGGCGATAGACTGGCCCCCTATCGCAGAGTAGACATGCGCATCAGCTACTCGCTCCCGCTGCCGATGCCAAAAGAAGTCTGCCTCTACTTGGATGTGTTCAATGTCGCCAACGAGCGGAATGTCTACGATGCCGCCTGGGATTTCCACGTTCCTGAGCGCTCGCACCAGGGCGAAAGCATGATCTACATGATGCCGCGGATGTTTTCTGTGGGCCTCAGTACCAAGCTCTAAACGAGCTCGCAGGGGTTTGTGAGGCTCTGGTGGATGTTCACCAACAAAGGAGGACCTGAGCATGTGAGGCATATACTGCGTACAGGGCCCGAGTGACGAGAATCTGGGCCCAGAGGTTGCTCAGATCGCAGTTGCTGCTGGGGTTCTCCAGAGAAAACCAGAAGCAACCCGATCGCACAGTTCGCTGGGAAGTTCAAGCAAGAGGAGGTAGCCATGGCTATACGACTGCGCTGGGTGGGGCTTGCAGCGCTGCTGGTCGTTGCGATGACCGGCACGCAGTTGCTGGCCGCATCCAAACCAAAGGGGGAGATCGCTCTAGTAGCTGGCGCTGAGGGTGGGATGCTGCAATTGGTCGACCTGGCCGACAACTCCGTGTTTGCCACTATCCCCATCTTCGACGAGGGGTCGCGGAGTTTTGGGGTCCTGCCTTTCGATGTGAAGGCCACTCCCGACGGAGTCTGGGCCTACGTGAGCAGCGCTGCGACGGGACAGGTCTTCGTGGTGAACCTCGTTCTGCAGAGGGTGGAAACGGTACTCCGGGTAGGGTACGGTCCAACTGAGTTGGCCATGAGCCCGGACGGCTCCTTCCTCTACGTGAGCTGCTCCCTTTCCGGCGCCGACCAGACAGAGTACATCTACGTGATCGCTACCAAGGACCATGTGCCGTTCAAGGAGATCCCGACAGGCGTGGCGCCGCTGGGAATAGCATTCACGCCGGATGGCACGCGCGCGCGGGTCACCAACCCAGCGGTGGGACATGCGGCCGGAGGGGTAGTCACGCTCATTGACGCCACCACGCACAACATCATAGGCCCCATTCCCGTGGGAGGAACCCCTGCTGGCGTTGCCGTGG
>JBBIKH010000152.1:1632-8943 GCA_037445575.1 bacterium | reverse complement strand
CGCCGCCTGTTCCACGCGGCTGGCTGTGCTCCAGCAACAGAGAAGTGACCTTATGGTGTGCCTGGAGAGGCTTCTTAGCGAACTGTTGGCGGGCCAAAAACGCCTAAAGCTTTACCGCCAGTTCAAGATGTACAACGACCCCACGCTCAACCCGGCGCTGGCGAACTCGGCAAGGGGTGCACACCGAACAGGGCAGGACGGATCATGAAGGAGAGGTTGTACACCTACCTACGCGACAGGCCCAATGCTGTGCCGGCGGAACATTTGGTGAGGGATGTGCTTGGCATCCGCGGGGCCTCCGCCCAACTGGCCGAGAAGCTGATCGCCGCCGCCGTGGCGGGTGACAGTCGCTTCGAACGCACAGAGGCCGGGTGGCAGGCTAAGGGGCGCGATTTGAGCCGCACGCTCTTTTTGGCGGTGCACGTGGAAAGGGAGGCCAGGCAACTGGCGCTGGCGATCGCCGCAGGACTCCATGTGGCGGGCAGGGGGCTGCTGGACCTGTCGCCTTCCGCAGCCCTCCCGGCTGTGAAGTGGCAGGGTGATGCGCCTGCTTGCATCGGAAGGGAATTGGCCGAGCTCCTGGATGCCCTGCAAGGCGGTTGTGTAGTGCAGTTTAGAGGAGCGTCAGCACTTCGGGTGCTGCAGAACCTCAGCATCAGAGCGGGCAAGGGCGAATTGGAGTGCGATGCGCTTTCGCTCCAGGGCCTTGCCCGCGGGGTCCTCGGCCTCAAGGTCGCCTCGCCCGAGGAACTCGCTGCCGCTCTGCGGCTCTCGTTGCGACTACAAGACGGGCCTATCGGCAGGGCGGAGCTTCTGGGGGAACTATTGGTAGTGCTGCTGGAACGCTGCCGGGAGAGAGGTCTCGCTACGCTGGACGAGGTGATCGGGGTGGCAGAGCCGCCTGTGCCACCGGTGGGCTGGGCCCATTTGCACTTTGGGCCGGAGTTCTTGCGCTCCTTGCCGCAGACGCCGGGAGTCTACCTCATGCTCTCTCGGCTGGGCGAGGTGCTGTACGTGGGCAAGGCCCGTAACCTGCGGCAGCGCCTCCGCAGCTACTTTCAGCCCTCTCGCGCTGAAGAGCTGAAGACGACCCTGCTGCTCAGGCACCTTTACGATATCCGCATCCAAGAGGTGGGATCCGAGCTCGAAGCGCTACTCTTGGAGCACCAATTGATAGCGGAGCACAACCCAGTCGTCAATCGGCAGGTGGCGGTCCATCCCAGGCAGGTGAAGGCGAAGACCCGTGCCAATCGCATCTTGGTGATGCCATCTGCGGAGGCGGGTACCGTAGAGCTGTTTTTCGCTTCGCGCACAGGAGCTCTTGCCCAGATGCGAGCCGGATCCCTGCTTGACGAGGAACAGGCACGCGCCCTCGTACGCCGACTCTATTTCTCTGCACCGCCCGAGGCGTCCAGCGAAACGGAACAGCAACGGGCGGAGATTCTGTTTAGCTGGATGGAGGCTAATCAGGACCACGTGAGCTGGATCGACGTTGACGCAGTCAAGGACCCCGAGGATTGCCTCCGGCTGATCAAGCTCCACGTGCAAGGATTCGAGCCAGGCAAGAGGCAAATCTACCGGTGAGCACGACCTGCAGCAGTGACCAATCTTGATATGGAGCAAGCGATTATGCACAGCCTGCGCAGAGGGACAAACGTCGCGGTCACGATGCTTGTTATGCTCTTCGGAGCGGAGTGGAGCCGTGCTCAACTTCCCAGTCCGGAGCAGTTTTTTGGCTTTCGGATGGGCACGGAGCGCCAACTTGTGGATTATGACCAGCTGGTAGCCTATTTCCGGGTCCTTGCCGAAGGATCTCCCCGCATCCGGCTGCACACAATTGGGGCCACCACTGAAGGCAACCCATTTGTCGTTGCAGCGATAAGCTCGGCGACCAATCTCCGCCGGGAGGCTTACTACCGCACCCTGCAGGCCAAATTGGCCGATGCACGTCGCACCCCTCCGGAAGAAGCGTCACGCCTCATAGCAGAGGGGCGTGGCATCGTCAGCATCAATTGCAGTATTCACCCTTCGGAGATCGGCGCCTCGCAAATGGCGCCGGAGCTGGCCTTCGAGCTCGTCACTGACGAGTCGCCTGCTGCGGAGCTGGTGCGCAACGAGGTGATCCTCCTGCTCATCCCTGCGCACAACCCTGATGGGCTGAACATGGTAGCGCACTGGTATCGTGAGCAGTTGGGCACCCCGTATGAGGGAACCCTCCCCCCACGGCTCTACCACCGCTACACTGGCCACGACCTCAATCGGGACTGGTTCATGCTCACCCAGGCTGAGACCGGGCTGACAGTGGATAGCGTTTACAACGTCTGGCACCCGCACGTGGTGCTGGACATGCACCAGATGGGCAGCAACGGGGCGCGGCTGTTCTTGCCGCCGTATGTCGACCCTATTGACCCGAATGTTGATCCGGTCCAGCAGGCAGCCATGACCATGCTCGGCACGCACGTGGCGGCGGAGCTTACCGCGCAAGGGTTCGCGGGAGTAATCATGCACTCTGACTTTGACGCCTATACTCCTGCGCGCTCCTACCCCAACTACCACGGCGGCATTAGGTTTCTCTCAGAGGTTGCCAGTTGCAGGGTGGCAAGCCCGATCACAGTTCGGAGGGATGAACTCACCGGTCGTGCCGGCCAGGGTCTGCTCACCCGCCGGTGGAACCACCTGGTGCCTTGGACGGGTGGCACGTGGACCTTGCGCGATGTAGTCGACTATGACAAGGCGGTTGCCTGGTCGGTGCTGCAGCACGTGGCCCGCAATCGGGAGCTTTGGCTTCGCAACGCCTATGTGGGGGCCCAGAGACCATTGCGCCCGGACGAAGACCTCGCGGCCTTTGTGGTGCCGCGCCAGCAGCACGACCGAACGGCGGCCGTCCAAATGCTGCGCATCCTGCGGCGTGGTCTGGTGGAGGCTTTTGAGGCGACAAGACCATTCCGGGCGGCAGGGCGACTCTATGAGGCAGGTACGTTTGTCATCCCGCTCGCGCAGCCTTATGGCGCGTATGCGCGCACGCTGTTGGAAGCGAGAAAGTACGAAGCCCCGCGCGTTCATCCGCAGGCGCCACCTGCCCAGCCGTACGACGTCACGGCGCATCAGCTCCCGCTGCTCATGGGCGTGCGCGTGGAAGCAGTTTCAGAACCACTGCCGCCGGACCTCGAACTGCGGCCTGCTCCACTTGTTCTGGAAGGTGGGGTACAGGGGCAGAGCTCCGCGAAAGTCTACGCTCTCAGCCCGACAGACGATCGAGTATGTACGGTGTTGAATTTCGCCTTGGAACATGGGGCCAGAGGGCAGTGGGCCCAGGAGAGATTCGCAGCGGGCGGCCGCACCTGGCCGGCCGGTACGTTTGTTTTGACCGGTGATGTGCCCTGTGGAGCGCTGGACAGTGTGGCGGCCGCCACCGGGGTAGCTGTTGTGGCGATGAATGAGGTGCCACGGGTGGCGACGAGAGCGCTGCGCCGGCCCCGGGTCGGTGTCTACCAGAGCTACGCGGCCACCGCCGACGAAGGATGGCTGAGGTGGGTGCTGGAGCGGGATGGCTTCCGGTATTGGGTTCTCCACGACTCCGACGTGCGAGCCGGCCGCCTGGCCGAGCAGTTCGACGCGGTCATCCTGCCAAGCATGAGCGAGCGCGCGCTTCTGGAGGGGCTGAGAGGGGAGCGTTACCCGGCTGCGTACAGCGGCGGGCTCGGCGAGGCGGGAACCAAGCAGCTCCGCGACTTTGTTGAGCAGGGAGGGACGCTCCTCGCCTTGGGGTCCTCATGTGCTTTGCCGCTGCGTTACTTTGCCCTGCCGGTGCGCAACGTCCTGGCCGGTGAGGCAGGTAACGCGTTCCGCTGCCCGGGCTCCCTTCTGCGCGCCCAATGTGACCCGTCGCATCCGTTGTCGTTTGGCCTACCGGCTGAGGTGGCCTTGTTCGTAAGCGAAGAGATGGCCTTTGCGTGCCGAGCCTGCTCCGCCCCCATCACCTTCGCGGCCGATAGCCTCTTGCTCAGCGGGTGGTTGGAGGGTGAGCGGCTGATCGCCGGGCAGGCTGCTTTGGTCGCCTGCCAGTTAGGCAAGGGAAAAGTTGTCCTGTTCGGGTTCAGGCCCCACTTCCGCGCGTGGACGGTGGGGACCTTCAAGGCGCTGTTCAACGCATTGTACTGGAGCGCGGCAGAATAGCGATCCCAGACACGATGCGCAATCGCGGAGGGCTACGTGGCCGATAACCTGTTCACACCACAGGTGAGCGCCTACGTGGTGACGATGCGCCACTGGCGGATTGCCAGAGCGGTGCGACAGTACCTGAAAACCTCAGACTTTTTCACCACCCTCTTTGAAGGTTTTGTGCGAGAGCTTGGAGTGCCGAGCGAAGAGCTGAGTGCCGTCCGCGCTATGCTGCAGGAAGTGCTTCACGACCTGACGTTGGTCTTCCGCCGCCCCGAGGACCTGGCCGCCGGCAAATTCCAGGAGGTGGCCAAGTTCACCCCCCAGGGTGCTGAACTGCGCTTCCTCATCAATGTGGAGCTCCTTTGGCACAAGATGAAGGTGGTCGAGGAAAACCGCTGCGGGGCCGGTTACTACTGTGACGACCAGGAGGACAGCGAGCGCATTCAAGAGACCCTGTCGACCAATCTGGTGAACATCAAGAGCCTGTTTGACGAGGGACGTGACCTGCTCCTGGAGTTGATCCCACTCTACCACGACAACATAATTCTTCTGGCCTGGATGATTGAGGAACCGGATGAGGTGGCGCTGGGGCTCGGTATCTCGCTTGAGAAACTGCTCGCGCGGATGCTGGGGCCGGAGGGTGTTCCCGATGCCTATCGCAAGGTGGGCGAGTACTACTTGGAAAGCGGCTGGGGTGAGCGCGCTGCGCAAGTGCTTGCCGCCGGGGCACGACTCAAAGACGCACTGACCGGGCAAGCCACCCCCTCGCAGGAACGAATCCGGCAAGAGAAATAAGTTGCAATCTTGCCAGGAAATTCGTAAATTGGCAGCAGTTTTGGGATGGTAGAAAGCGCGCGGAGGAGACTATGGCAATCAAAGAGCAATTGCATGGCAACGTCGCCGTGTTGCAGGTGAAAGGCAATTTGATGGGTGGGCCCGAGACCGTAGAGGTTCACGACAAGGTCAAGGAACTGGTGGGTAAGGGCTTCAATCGCGTGGTTCTTGACCTGTCGAAAGTCAAATGGGTGAACAGCTCAGGGCTGGGCGCCATGATGGGCGCCATGACTACCGTGCGCAATGCCCAAGGCGACCTCCGGTTGACGGGTGTCACCGAAAAGGTGCAGAGCCTACTGATGATCACCAAGCTCGTCACTATCTTCGAGACATTCCCTACGGTTGAAGAGGCGGTGGCCAGCTTCCAAAAGTAGCATGTGACTGGCCGGGGGCGCAAGAGAAGGCGAAAGGAACTGCCATGGCTACAGGGAATCGACGCCGCGTGCTCTGGTACGCCGGGGCGATGACCATCCTGCTGAGCCTGCCGCTGGGAGCGGTGGAGCTGCAAAGGCCTTACGACCCCATCGTGCTCCAAGGACGGAGTCTGCCGCTCCTTGTCGGTTCGCCGGTTGCAGAGGTGAGGGTCTATTCGTACTTGGCCAGCACCGGCCAGTGGCGTCCCGTCCCTTTCCAAATAGACGAAAGGGACAATGCCAATACCTATTTTGCCCCCACGTACAATGGCCTTTTGGACTCGCTTGATGAGTTGGTGTTCATGGCTGGCGACGCCGGCGATCTCTGCCCTGAGGACGAATGGGTGAACGACGCACAGGCGCGCGCTAACGTGCGCTACCTTATCACCATCGCCGACAGTCTCGATGGCCTCAGGCAAGGGTATCTCTACGTCTATCGTTCATCCACCCTTCCTGCCTCGTCAGCGCAGTACATGAGCTACAATCCCGCATCGGACTTGGTCACTGGTGTCAGCTACTCCATCCAGAACGGGGTGAAGGGATTTGCCGATTACCTGGCCATCAACGCTGCGGCAGGCGGCGACGGGCTTGACTTCTTGGACCGCCAAAAGTTCCGCCTGCAGGTCAACGTGTATGGCTTGAACATCGAGCCGTTCACCGAAGATCACCCGTGGCTGTCCCTGCGGCGGGTGGACTTCCGCGCCGGCACCGTGCGTGTGATTCGCTCGCAAGTCCTCTTGTTCAGCGGCTCGGTGTTGGGGGTCAGCTTCACCGACAGCCTCAAGCTGGTTACCATTTACTACCCTCACCTCTCCTACATGTCGACGGGAGAACGCTCCTTGGTGAGCATCCCCAACGTGAGCCTGCGGATGCTGCGCTTCTCCTACGACTTGAACTCGCGCGCCTATGGGATGATCTTCTACAACCCCTTCAACCGGGCGGGCAACCGCATTAACGCCGTCGAAGCAGCTGGGTTCGATGATACCTTGGTGTGGCCGGGTTTCAACTGGTACCTCATTGTGGCTGATCCGACCTACCCAGGTAGGGTGCTCAGCAACGCCTCCGTTGTCGGTGCGGTGGTGTTGGGCGGCAATCCCATCAGTGACCGCTATCGCCTGTTCTACCGAGATACTGCTTCCCCGGAATCGCCGAACACCGGCGAGGATGGCTCTTACGGGGAAATAGGCATAATCCTGGAAGACAACGACACGATGGCAGGCACCCTAAATCTTACCTATTTCTCGTATTACCTGCCCACCAACCTCACCTATGAGCAGGCGGAGCAGCTCTGCAAGCAGGCGAGCGCGGGATTACAGGCATCGGCCAGTGGCGAGGTCTTCGATGTCACGCCACCCGCGCGAATTGCCGACTTGGGGTTCGGTGAGATTTTGCAGAATTCTCTGACGCTCACCCTGACCGCGCCCGGAGATGACGGCTGGCTTGGGGGCGCGGCGTCGGCTTATGAAGTTCGCTACTCGACGATCCCGGTGGGCACCGACACCACAGCCTGGTGGGAGGGCGCCACACCTGTTGCCCACCCGCCGGCACCGGCAGAGCCAGGGACCACGCAAAGCATCTCTGTGGCCGGCTTGCAGGCCAACACTCCCTACTATTTCGTCATGGTGGCAGTGGACAACGTCGGCAATCGGTCTGCCTACTCGAACGTGGCTTCGGCGACGACACTTGCCCCTCCGGACACAGTTCCGCCGGCGCGGATCGGCGACCTCGCGGTTGTGGATGTGCAGGACGACTTTGTCTCCCTGAGCTTGACGGCTCCTGGAGATGACGGCTGGCTCGGGGGAGCGGCAGCCGCCTACGAAGTGGCGTATTCAACGACGCCTATCGGGCCGGATACTGCTGCCTGGTGGCAGGCGGCCAGCTACCTTCCTACGCCACCTGC
>JBBIKH010000152.1:0-1622 GCA_037445575.1 bacterium | reverse complement strand
TCCTGTGCTGCCGGGTCAACAGCAGACTATCACGGTCACGGCGCTGGAGAAGAATACCACGTACTTCTTTGTGGTGGTGGCGCTCGACGAAGCGGGCAATCGCTCGCCGTACTCGAATGTTGCCACCGCTACTACCCTCCCGGTGGAGCTGGCCAGCTTTGTGGCTCGTGCTCTTGAAGGGCGAGTCGTGCTGGAGTGGCAGACCAAGAGCGAGAGCAACAACTATGGCTTTGAGGTCCAGCGCCGCGAAGGGACTGAACTGGCATGGGTGGCGTTGGGCTTCGTCCGCGGGGCGGGCACCACGACCAAGCCGCAGCGGTATCGCTTTGTTGACCAGCAAGCGCTGGCTCGCACGTACACGTACCGCCTCAAGCAAATCGACACTGATGGGCGCTGCGAATACTCGCCGGTCATTGAGGTTACGGTTCAGCCGCCGAGCAGCTCGGCACTCCTGGGTAACTACCCGAACCCCTTCAACCCCGGCACAGAGATCGCCTACCGCGTGGCCAAGAGCAGCGATGCCGAGCAGGTGCGGGTGCGGCTCACCATTTACAACATGCTCGGGCAGGAGATGATCACGTTGATTGATGGGCTGCAGCAACCAGGCTGGTACTCGGTTACGTGGGACGGCCGCGACGCCTTGGGGCGGCCGGTGGTCTCGGGCCTGTACATCTGCCGATTGCAGGCGGGAGCGCTCGTCTCCTCAAGGAAGATGCTCAAGATGCAGTGATGGGCCGCGAGAGAAGGGACATTTACCGACCTGGGTGCATAGGCGGTTCTGGGAGCAAAGGCGGGCCGGAGCTTTGGTGAGGGGAGACGCATGGGCATACATGGGCAGAGAAGGGTGAGAGGCAGTCGTCACTTGTGGATAGCATCCGCCTGCCTGTTCTGTCTCGGGATCTGGCTTGCGGGTTGTGCTGGTACCCAACGGGCGGCTGACAAGCCGGCCGTTGCCAAGCAGGGAGGCCGCCTGGCGGAGGACTGGGACCCAGCGAGCCTCGGGGAGAGCGATCCGGTGATCCCTGTTCCTGAACGGCAAGCGCGTCCCAATAACGGCGCCGCCACGCAACCTGACGTGGCGGGCACTGAGGTTCCCGCTGAGTCTGCTACCGTGCTCGGCTATAGGGTGCAGATCATCTCCACCCCCTTTGAGGAGGTAGCACGGGAGGTGCGGAACGAGGCTTTACTCAAATTCGAAGAGCCCGTCTACATGATCTTCGACGCACCGTACTACAAAGTGCGCATTGGGGATTGCCTTTCCCGATTCGAAGCGGAGGAACTTCAGCAGAAAGCCATCGAAAGAGGGTTTGGTCAGGCGTGGGTGGTGCGCACCGTAGTCACGCCGCCACGCGGGCAGCCTTGAGCGCCGCCCCTGGGCGCGGTGAGCTACCAGCGCCCACGCAACGCCCGTGATTTGTTCCCAAGCCGCGGCCATGTGCCGCGGATTTTTCGTTTGCAAATCGGGGCCGATTTTGTTAAATTTATCAGCCAATTTGCGGAGGAAAAGCTGGCGTATGCCGGCATAGAGGGCAAAGCCCGGTGGAGGGACCATGTCTGGACATTCCAAGTGGCACAGCATAAAGCATAAAAAGGCGAAGGTCGACGCCGAGAGAGGACGGCTC
>JBBIKH010000151.1:0-8958 GCA_037445575.1 bacterium | reverse complement strand
AAAAATGGGGTCGTGAGCCGGTGCTCCGGGATTTCGCAGAAGGACACCCTGTCAACTCTGATCCCCAAACGCCTTTCACTGGCGCCGCCCGCGGAACCTGCGCCTCAGGTCAAGATGGGCCAGAGAATTGCCGGCCCTGGTACCCATGGTCCGCGTGGCTTCATGTGCCCCAAGGCGGTTCGACGGAGCTCAGGCCCCTCAAGGAAACGGTGCAAAGGTCTGGCCCTCGGAGGGTGCAAAGTTTTCCTTGACTTTTGTGAAATGAATTGGTACAATTTAGCGCGAACAAACAGCGGACAAGTGGCGTAATGCGCGTCAGTACGAGGCCAGCAAGAGGCGGAAGGGGATTGCTGGCTGCAGGTATGGCCAAGCTTCAGGCAGGACAGTCGCCAGCCGCGACTTCCCCGGTAGGGAGGCGGTACGGAATGCACTGGGTGCGCGGTGACACGCAATGGGGCGTGCGAAAGCCGTGCGTGCTTTTCAGGTTTCTCCTCGGAACAGGGTGTGCCGTTGTCGGTTGAACCTAGCAGTGCGGAGGACGGATGAAGATCCACGAGTATCAGGCGAAGGAGCTGCTTAGAAAGAGTGGGGTCGCGGTGCCCCGCGGCGGAGTGGCTTTTTCGGCAGAGGAAGCGCAGCGCATCGCCGACGACATAGGGGGGGAAAGGGTTGTCATTAAGGCACAGATTCACGCGGGTGGCAGGGGAAAAGGCGGCGGGGTGCGCGTCGTGCCGCGCGCGGATGCCGGAAAGACGGCTGCCCAGATGATCGGCATGACCTTGGTGACCCACCAGACCGGCCCCGAAGGCAAGATCGTCCGCAAGGTCTTGGTGGAGGAGGCGCTAAACATCGCACGGGAGCTGTACGCCGGCATTGTTCTTGACCGTGCGCGGAGTGCTCTGGTCTTTATGGCCAGCACCGAAGGCGGCGTGGAGATCGAAAAGGTGGCGGCGGAGAGCCCGGAGAAGATCCTCAAGGAGTATCTCGACCGGGCTTTTGGTTTGCAGCCTTTTCAGGCCCGAAAGTTGGCCTTTGGTCTCGGTCTGCGAGGAGAACAGGCCAAGAGTGCCATCCGCTTCTTCACTGCGCTTGCCAATGCCTACTTGACCTACGACTGCTCCCTGGCGGAAATCAACCCGCTGGTCGTCACCGCCGATGGTCAAGTCCTGGCTCTGGACGCAAAGATCAACCTCGACGACAACGCGCTCTATCGCCACCCCGAGCTTGCTGCCCTCAGGGACGTGGATGAAGAGGATCCCCTGGAAGTAGAGGCAGCCAAGCACGATCTGAATTACATTCGCCTGGATGGGACCGTTGGCTGCATGGTTAACGGCGCCGGATTGGCCATGGCCACCATGGATATCATCAAGTTGGCAGGCGCTGAGCCGGCCAACTTCCTGGATGTGGGAGGAGGAGCCTCGGCGGAAACGGTGGAGAACGGCTTTCGCATTCTCCTCTCGGACAAGAACGTGAAGGCTGTGCTGATCAACATCTTTGGTGGCATTGTCAGGTGCGACCGCGTAGCGCGAGGGGTGATCGAGGCCGCGCATAAGGTGGACCTGAATGTGCCTCTGGTTGTGCGTCTGGAGGGGACCAATGCAAAGGAGGCAGCGGAGCTGCTCAAGGCTTCAGGCCTCAGCTTCGCAGTGGCCACCACCTTTGCGGAAGCGGCGCAAAAGGTTGTTGAGGTCATGAGAAACTGAATCGGGACGGCTTCCAGCAGACAGGGAGGAACAACGTTGAGCATCTTGGTTGACGAAAACACGCGTGTGGTGGTGCAGGGGATCACCGGGGGCGAAGGTACCTTTCACACCCAGCAGATGCTCGCCTACGGCACTAAGGTGGTCGCCGGGGTAACCCCTGATAAGGGGGGACAGCTTTGGGAAGGCAAGATTCCGGTCTACAATACGGTCCACGAGGCGGTACAAAAAGAGGGCGCCAACGCCTCGGTGATTTTTGTGCCCGCCGCCTTTTCCGCCGACGCGATCATGGAGGCTGCTGACGCGGGCCTGGACCTGGTGGTCTGCATTACGGAGGGGATCCCGACGGCCGATATGCTCAAGGTGTACGAGTTTCTGCGGGGACGGAAAACAAGGCTGGTGGGACCCAACTGTCCTGGGGTGATTTCCCCTGGCAAGTGCAAACTGGGTATCATGCCTGCAGCTATTCACAAGCAGGGGCGGGTGGGAGTTGTCTCGCGCAGCGGCACTCTCACCTACGAGGCGGTCTGGCAGTTGACAAGCTTGGGCATCGGCCAGTCCACCTGCATTGGCATCGGCGGCGACCCCATCATAGGCACCACCTTTGTAGATGCGTTGCGCCTATTCGAGGAGGATGCCGAGACCGATGCGGTGGTGCTCATCGGCGAAATCGGCGGCACTGCCGAAGAGGAGGCCGCGGCCTTTGTCAAGGCAGGGATGAGCAAACCGGTGGTCAGTTTCATCGCGGGTCGTACCGCTCCGCCAGGCAGAAGAATGGGGCACGCAGGCGCCATTATTGCCGGCGGCAAGGGCACGGCTGCCGAAAAGATCGCAGCGCTCCGTGACGCCGGAGTCACGGTATGCGACAGCCCGGCCACGATCGGCGAAACCGTCGCTAAGGTCTTAGCAGGCTGAACCCTCGCTGCGGCACGTTTGCCGGAGCGAGGGTCGCATCGCGCGTTGGTGCCTTGTTGTGCAGGGCAGCAATGGTTGCCGTGGTGCAGGATGAGCCTTAACGTGCACCTTCGAGCTCGTCGGCGAGCCTAAATTGAAAGGGGGAATGCTGCCTATGGGCAGGACCCGAGGGAGCGCGGTCCAGACCTCCGCGGCTTGTTCGGCTTAGAGTGCGATGTGCGTGTGCTCTTAACATCGGCGCAAGTCCCTGGACACAGGTTCTGCGGCCAGGAAGGTCGCATGGGTCGTAGGGAGGTTGCGCGCCTGCGCGAGAGGAGACGTTTGGTGAGCAGCGTCGCCGCGCAAGACGGCTGGGCGCAAGCAGTGATGTGGCGAGATCCCTGTCCCGCGCAGATGACCGAACCCCCGAGGTGGCCAGTGTGACTTGGCCGCGGGGCTCAAGCCTCGTTACATGCACATGCCATCCTATCCATGCATTCCCTTGTGGCAAGGATCAGGTACGCCGTTCATCGCTGCAGGTGTCTGCTGAAAAACAGCAGATGGTACTCAAGGGCATTGACCCAATAGGTCCAGGTGTGGCCGCCTGGGCGTTCGATGTACTCATGCTCGATCTTGAGCTCAAGCAGGCGGCGATGTAGTTGCTGATTGGTTTCCAGCAAAAAGTCGTCCACGCCGCAGTCCAGGAAGATTGCTTTGTGTCTGCCTACCAGGCGAGTGGACAAGAAGAGGGCCGAGTTTTCCTCCCAGAGACGAGAGTTCTGCTCGTATTCGCCCAGCACATCCGCTAGGCCTGCTCTGCGTGCGCCGGCCGAGAGGGTCATGGCACCACTCATGCATCCGGCTCCTGCAAAACGGTCTGGATACTTTGCAAGCAGGGTAAACGCGCCATGGCCGCCCATGCTGAGGCCGCAGAGAAATCTCCCCGTGGAGTCGGCAATCGTCCGATAGTGCGCATCAATGTAATCGGGCACCTCTTTGGCGATATAGGTCTCGTACTGGGAGTCTTTGCGCAGGGGGCTATCCAGGTACCAACTGGCGTAGCCACCATCCGGGCAAACCACGATAAAACCATAGCGGTCCGCGAGAGGCCTGAGCTCTGCCTTGGCCGGCCAATCGCGGTAGGAGCCGCTCCAGCCGTGGAGCAGGTAGACGACGGGGAATCGCTCTGTGGAGGTGAGGTAGCGCTCCGGGAGCACTACCACCGCCTGCGCTGCCTTCCCCATCGCCGCACTGTAGATGGCCACTGTGTCGACCTCGGCCGCTGCGAGGATTGGTGGCATGAACAGAGCAAGTGCCCAGACTGTTGCGCACTGCCTCGGGTGCCGGTAGTTTGGTGACGCTTCTGTTCTCATCATGTGTGAACCCTCCGCCACAATGTGTTCAAAGTTCCCACGGGAAGCCTTTGAGTTCGCCTGTGCTTAGTGGAGACCCGCCGGCTTTCTGATCGCCGCAGGCACGAGCAGTCCCCTCAGCGCGGGAAGCCAGGAGAAATGGTTTCTCGCAGGCTCCTTATCCTTCGGTGCCCAAATCGGCAGCGTACCCGGGCGAGTGGCACTTATCGCTTGCCTACTTGCCTCGTAGGGTTCCAGCCATCGTTTCCGGCCAGGACTCTTTCCGGTGTGTATCTTCTTGCCTGCGTGTCGCTCAATTGGCGAGCCCAGGGGACGCGACGTTCTGGTTGCGCGCCCGGCCCGCTGCATCTCCATTCGGCGAATCGGGCGGTCTCTCGGGACTCGGGCTTCCCCCAATCATGCCATCCCTCCGGCCTAACCACTTCCGACATCGCCGTTTGCAAGAAGGTGACCGCCGCGTATTTGCGCCATGGTCGCCCCAGGTAGGTGCGGATGCCTGGCTCGCCGGTGATCGTGCAGTTGGAGAACACAAAGCCGAATGGCTGCTCCGCAGGAGTCGATGCTGCGGTGATATAGCCATCGCCGCGGCAGTGGATGTGGCAGCGTTCGAAAAACGCCGTGCCCCCGCCGAAGATGAAATCCACGTGCCCGGTGATGTAGCAGTCCTTGAAGTAAACCCGGCCGCGGTTGAGGAAGACCGTGTCTTGCCAGCCGAGAAGGCGACAGTTGCGGAGGACCACTCTATCCCCGTCCACGCGGAGAGCCACAGCTTGCGCCACCGGTCCGGCCGTGTTCTCAATGGTGAGGTTCTCGGCCACAAAATGGTCGCCATCGATCACCATGGTAGGCGTCCGGAAGGTGCCGATCTCCTTTCCGTCCAACCCAGTCATCTTCGCGTGCAGATCATAGGTGATGACGGTTTCCTTTGGAGCAGTGCCCACAAGGCGAATACAGCCTCGCTCGCGTTGCACGTAGACAAGCTCGCGATACACCCCCGGCTTTACCAGAATCACCCACGGTTTGGAGGGCGTGGCCGAATGGGGTGCAGCCATAATCGCCTGTTGCACCGAGGTGAACTGCCCGCTTCCATCCGCGGCTACGACCGCGTCATAGTGGAGCGGTATCTCTGAGGTCCCTAACTCCCGTGGGTGGCAAGCGCACCAGGCGATCGCGACAGTCACCAAGACTACACGCACCATAGCGAAATTGTCCCTCCCAGCTCGCCAAGTGTAGCTCATGGGTGTTGCCTTCTTGCGGATACGCCCTTGCAAGGATGCTGATCTGGGCCCGTTTCTGGCATTGCCGACCCAAGCATGGCAAGGGACTGCAATGAGGTGGCATACCGCCCCGCCCAACGTGGCCCCACGCCACCCTGCGACGGCGCGCCTGTTGTTGCAACTCCCGCAATGCCCATGATCACCTCGCCTACGTCATGCGAGCCACCTTGTACCCGGGCATTTCAAGCGGACTGCATCCCAGTTGCTGCGGACGGGGCGCCCTTTGCCGATCTTGCCTTTACCCGACTGCGAAAGAATCCCGCTCTTTGGGCAGTCCGTCCTGCGGGAGCAGCTAGCTGGCATTTTGCTGGGCCGAGGTCTTGGCGGCAAGGAACCTGTCGTAAGCCAATAGGCCTGCGATGGTCACCACGCCTATGCCGCTGAACAGCAGCCAGAGCGTGCGCGGCTGGTGCAGGTTGTCCACAAAGTGCACGTACAAGCGTGCCCCCAAGATCGCACCGATGCTGCTGCCAATCACTCCGTACAGGAAGATGTAGCCCATGTAGGTAGCCACGCGATCCTTCGGTGCCGTCATGCCCACATAGGAGAAGAACTTTGGATGGGCAGTCATCTCACCAATGGAAAAGATGATGATCCCGACCGCAAAGACCCAGATGCTGGTGGAGATCGCGAAAATGGCCATGCCGATCGTGCCAAGGAGGATGCCCACAATCATGGTGGGCAGCGCACGTGTCTTCTTGGCGATGGTCGAAACGACAAGCTGCAGAGCGATTATGGTGCCGGCATTGATGACGGTGACGTGCTCGACGTCAAAGAACCAGTTCGCTTGTATCCCCACGGCCCGCAGGGCGCCGTTGACGGCTCTGTTCAGCGGGGTGGCATCGACATAATCGTGCACGTACCAGAGCACCGAGTCGAACATCTGGAAGTAAAGAATCCAAAACCCAGAGTAGATAAGAATCATGAGCAGGAATTTGAAATTCGCCGTGGCCTTCTCCACGTTTTCGTACTCGATGGTGAGCATGGAGAAAATGGTACCGTAAAGGATCGTCACTACGATCCTGGTGAACAATGACAAGCCTGGCAGCAACCAGAAAACCAGGGCGACCGCAGCCACGGCCGCGGCAAGGAAAAGCGATTGCAGCTTTCGCTGCCGCACGCCCATGATGGCGACTCCCACCACGAGGAGGATGCTCACAAAGAGCAGGAAGAAGCTGTTCGCCATCGCGAAGAGAAGCATGCCCGCCAAAACGACTGCTACACCAATCCCCAGTGCCAGGATCGCCCGTGCCCGTTGCGCGCGGCCGAGGTGGTAGAGGAGAACCAATGGGCTGTAGATGATTTCAAAGGCATTGGCCAGCGTCTGCAGGAGTTTTGTGGTTGCCTGCGGGCGTTGGGGATCGCGAAACGCCAAGAGCGTGGGAAGCAACATTGAGCCGGTAGCCAAAGCCGAAGCTAAAATGACCGCCCGCGGCCCAACGCTGTTTTTCAGATACGGCACCAAAATGAGCGGGAAAAGGAAGGCGCCGAGGTTGATGGACCAGTAGTAGATGCCAAACCCGAGAGAACTTGTGGTCTCGTCCGTGGTGCGGGCGATGGTGCTGGAGATGATCGGCTTGAAGATCCCTGCCCCCAAGCCCATGACAACCAGCGCCAGGAACACAGCCGTATAGCTGGTAACCTGGCTGGTCAAGAAGTAGCCGCCACCGAGCAGGCTGAACGCTATCAGCAGTGCGCGCCGGTACCCAAACCTATCGGCAACGGCGCCGCTTAGAATCGGCAGGAAGTAGAGGAGCGGTTGAATTGTCCCCTTGATGAGCCCCACGCTCTCTTTGCTGAAATGCAACTGCTCGGTCAAATAGACCGAAAGGAAGCTCATCATGCCATAGTAGGCGCCTCGCTCGAAGAATTCAAAGATGATCGCCAGCCAGAAGGTACTGTTGAAGCCTCGTAGTCGACTCGTGCTCTGTTCGCCCATGTTCGCTCCCTGGGTTGCGTTTCTCGTGGGGGAGTCTTTTCAGCTGCAAGCTATCTCTTTCAACTGGGGCGGTCCACCGCCAAGAGGAGAAACGGCTACCGGAGGCAGCAATCGGGTGCCTGCCGATTGCCCCAATGCTGCCCAGCAGCGCTCTCCTGTGGCGTTTCGCCGCAATGCTTCACCGAGTCTTACTTGAAAAACTACTTTGCGTCGAGGGGAGGGACGCCGGAATGAGAGTGCGGGCCGCCACTCCCCGACATCGTCCCATCTTGGTTGTTTTCGCCAAACGACCCCGCATAGCTGGAAGCTGAACCTGCTTCCTCCTGGGCTGTTTTGGTCCCTCTTGGCGATGCACTCGGTTTCCGCCTGGCTCCTCGGTACGCTCCATCAAGAAGTACGCCGCTGGTCACCGGAGCGGTCGCGACCGCTATCCCTGCACCAGCGCTCCAACCGAGGCAAATGTCTGCCGCAGAAGCGGGTAGAGGCTGCGATAGATGCGGTAGTACCGCTCGTACACCGCCGTCACCTCGGGCCTCGGCGCCGTTTCACTCACTACGCGAATCGTGGCCTCGCACGCCTCCGGCACGGAGGAGTGGACGCCGGTGCCGACCCCGGCTAGCAGCGCCACCCCGAAGGCCGGTCCCTCTTCTACGTTGATGCTGGTCACTGGCGCGGCGAAGACATCTGCCTGGATTTGCCGCCAGAGGGCGCTCCTTCCACCTCCACCAGAGGCACGGATCTGACGCGCTTCAATGTGCTGCTCGCGCATGATCTCCAGCGAATCGCGCATGCCGAAGGTGACCCCTTCGAGCACGGCCCGCACCAGGTGGGCCTTGGTGTGGCGGAGACTGAGTCCAATGAACACGCCCCGCGCGTGGGGGTCAGGGTAAGGAGTTCGCTCCCCTGCCAAGTAGGGCAGAAAGATGAGCCCTTCGGCGCCCGGACTCACCGAAGCGGCAGCGGCAGTAAGAAGCTCATAGACCTCGATGCCTTGTTGCTTCGCCTGTTTCACCTCTTCATGACAAAGGGCGTCTCGGAACCAGCGGAGCGAACCCCCGGCCGAGAGCATGACCCCCATCATGTGCCATTTGCCGGGCACGGCGTGACAAAAGGTGTGGAGGCGGCCTTGCGGATCCATCTCCGGCTTGTCGGCGAATGCAAAAACCACCCCAGAAGTACCCAACGTGGAGGAAATGATCCCTTTGCTCACTACTCCCGTGCCCACTGCCCCTGCGGCCTGATCGCCTCCGCCGCCCACTACGGGTGTGCCTTCGCGCAGACCCGTTTCCTCTGCCGCAATGCGGCTCACCTTCCCGGTGACCACCGGCGACTCCGCACACTCCGGCAGGAACTCACGCGGAACCTCCAAGAGCTCCAAGAGCTCCTTTGACCACTTCCGGCCCTTCACGTCAAACAGCAATGTCCCCGAAGCGTCAGACACCTCGGTGGCGAAGGTCCCGGTGAGGCGGAACCGCACATAGTCTTTCGGAAGAAGGATGGTGCGCACCCGTTCATAGTGCTCGGGCTCGTGTTTTCGTAGCCACAAGATCTTGGGGGCAGTAAAGCCGGTGAGCGCCGGATTGCAGGCCAGTTCCATCAGACGCGCCGCTCCAACGCGTGCGGTGATCTCGGCACATTCTTCGCCGGTGCGCTGGTCGTTCCACAGAATGGCGGGGCGGATCACATGGTGGTTTTCGTCCAGGAACACTGCGCCATGCATCTGCCCGGAGAGCCCTATGCCGGCTATCTGGGCCGCTGCTCCCGGTACCTTGCCC
>JBBIKH010000150.1:0-9036 GCA_037445575.1 bacterium | reverse complement strand
GCCGCACCGGTTCGTTGGTGGGGATCACCACCACGTCCAGCTTGTAGATTTCCCAGAACTCCGCCGCCTCCGTCACCGCCGTCCCCGTCATGCCGGCCAACTTGCGGTAGAGGCGGAAAAAGTTCTGCAGCGTAATGGTTGCCAGCGTCTGCGTCTCCCGCTCAATGCGCACGCCCTCTTTGGCCTCGATGGCCTGGTGCAGGCCGTCACTATAGCGGCGCCCGGGCATGAGCCGACCGGTGAACTCGTCCACGATGATCACCCGGCCGTCTTCGGAGACCACGTACTCCACGTCGCGCTCGAAAAGGGAGTAGGCACGCAAGAGCTGGGAAATGTTCTGAATGCGCTCGCTCTTGATGCCGTACTCCTCTTCCAGGCGGGCCCGCTGTTCGGCCTTTTGCTCAGGCGACAGCGTCGGATCGTTCTCGATCCGCCCTATCCCTTCGGCCAAGTCCGGGAGCACAAACATCTCCGGGTCGTTGGGCGACAACGCCTCGCGCCCTTTTTCGGTGAGGTCGATGACGTGGCTCTTCTCGTCGATGGAAAAATAGAGCTCCTCGTCGATCTCGTGCATGCGCTTGTCGCGCATGTAGTCGGCTTCCACCTTCTGGATCAGGCGCTTGACCCCCGGCTCCTGCATGATCTTGGCCAGGCGCTTGTTCTTGGGCGCCCCGCGCACTGCCTGCAGCAGCTTGATCCCCGCCTCATATTCGTCCCCCTTCTCGAGCAGCTCTTCCGCTTCGGCCACCAGGCGGTTGACCAGGAGCGTCTGGTTCTTGACCAGCTGCTCCACGCGCGGCTTTAGTTCGGCGAACAGGTTTGTGGAATGTTCCACTGCGCCGGAGATGATCAGCGGCGTGCGCGCCTCATCGATGAGCACCGAATCCACTTCGTCGACGATGGCGTAGTAGTGGCCGCGTTGCACCTGGTCTTCGCGGCGAATGGCCATGTTGTCGCGCAGGTAGTCGAAGCCAAACTCGTTGTTGGTGCCGTAAGTGATGTCGCAATTGTAAGCGCGCCGACGCCGCTCCGGGTCCATGTCGCTGGCGATGTAGTCGACCGTCAGGCCCAAGAACTTGTAGATTTCGCCCATCCACTCGCAGTCGCGTCTGGCCAGGTAGTCGTTGACGGTGACCAGGTGCGCGCCCTTGCCGGCCAGCGCGTTAAGGTACAGGGGCATGGTCGCCACCAAAGTCTTGCCTTCACCGGTGGCCATTTCCGCAATCTTGCCCTGATGCAGCACCACCGCGCCGATCAACTGCACATCGAAGGGGACCATGTCCCAGGTGATGTCATGGTCGCAGACCTTCCAGGTCTTGCCCAGCAGCCGCCGGCAGGTCTCCTTCACCACCGCATAGGCCTCGGGTAGGATCTCGTCCAGCACCTGGTTGATGATCTGATGCTCCTCCTGTTCCAGGGCCTTGATCTCCTGCCGCAAGGCCTCGGCATCAACCTTGAGCACCGCCTCTTCGCCTTCCACGGCGTCCGTAGTCAGCAGCGCGCGCTTTTCTGCCAGCGTGGCGCGAACGTCCTTGGTAGCCTCCTGCACGCGCGCGCGGAACTGGTCGGTCTTGGCGCGCAGCTCCTCGTCGCTCAGATCGTGCAGCGTCTCATAAATAGCGTTGATCCTCTGCACGATCGGCATGATGCGGGCCACGTCACGCGCGTGCTTGTCGCCAAACAGTTTCGTCAGTAGGTTTGCCATGAAATAACACTTCCCTGCTATGAAAGTGATGCGTCCTCAAAGCTCTATGTCTTGTACGCCCCTGGGCACCAGAAGTTCACTGCTTCTCGGGTGGGTAATCGAGCAGCCCCCGCCCTGTTTTGACGATCAAATCGCGGGCCTGGAGCTCGCCGAGCACAGCGTCTAGGATGCCGTTGACGAACTTGTCGCTCTTTTCGGTGCTGTATTTGCGCGAGATCTCGATGGCTTCGTCGATGGTCACCTTGGGAGGTATGTCCTCGAAGTGAAGGAATTCGCACACGGCCATGCGCAGGACCAGTCTGTCGATGACCGCCAGCCGAGCAAAGTCCCAATTGGTCGTTTTGGCGATGATGTGGCCATCCAGCTCGCTGCGGTGTTGCAGCGTCATGGTGACCAGGCGCCGAATGAACTCCCCCAGCTGTCCCTCGGCCTGACGGATCACCAAGGGGTCGGCCAGCACCTCCGCGGCGGTACGGCCGCTCAACTCGGCAGCATAGAGGGCCCGCAGCGCCACCTCGCGGGCTGCCCGCCGTGTGTGGATCATCTGCGCAATCCGTCAAAGAGCATGTCGTATCCCCACTAGCGCGCCAAGGTGCGCCACCCGTAACAGTCCTCGCACTCTCCGTTGACGTAGGCGAAAAACCGTTCCTGCAAGCGGGCAGTGATCGGCCCGCGTTTGCCCCCGCCGATGGGCACCCGGTCGATGGAGCGGATAGGACTGATCTCGGCGGCACTGCCCGTGAAAAAGACCTCGTCGGCCACGTACAGCATCTCTCTGGGGATCATCATCTCCCGCACCTCGATGCCCATCTCGCGCGCAAAGACCATCACCGAATCGCGGCTGATGCCCGGCAAGATGGACGCCGCAAGCGGCGGGGTGTAGAGCACACCATCCCTAACCAGGAAGATATTCTCGCCACTGCCCTCGCTCACATAGCCGTTCACGTCCAGGGCTATCCCTTCGACAAAGCCGTTGCCTATGGCCTCTAACTTGATGAGCTGCGAGTTGAGGTAGTTGGCTCCCGCCTTGGCCAGTGCGGGCAAGGTGTTGGGGGCCATCCTCCCCCAGCTGGACACCTGCACGTCCACGCCCACGGTGACTGCCTCATCGCCGAGGTATTTACCCCATGTCAAGGCGCCGATGGCCACCTCAATGGGGCAGCCCCGAGGATCCACACCGAGCTGCCCGTAACCGCGAAACACAATAGGGCGCAGATATGCGGACTCTAGCTTGTTCACCTTGATTACTTCGATGCAGGCCTGATTCACTTCCTCCTGTGAGAAGGGGATCTCCATGCGACAGATCTTGGCAGAGTCGAACAGACGACGAGTGTGATCTTTGAGACGGAAGATTGCCGGTCCCTCCGGGGTCTTGTAACAGCGCACGCCCTCGAATACGCTCGAACCGTAGTGCAGGACGTGCGACATCACATGCACCGTCGCATCTTTCCAGTCGACAAGCTTGCCACTAAACCAGATCTTGCCCTTCTCGTCGCGTGGATCCATGCTCTCCTCCTGGTGCTGGTGAAATGCCCTATGCCACTGTGCCTGTCCGATCCATGGCAGCTCTGCTCTTGTCAGTTCCGCGCGAGGAAGCTCAGCGCAGGTCCTTGAGCCGAAGTTGGAGCATGCGATGTCCTTGGAACTCGTTCTCTTCGACCACGTAAGCGATGTCCAGATTCCCCTCCCCAGGCGCCACGCGGTAGCTGAGGTCCCCCAGGTTGAAGCCTATGGCATCAATGACAATCCCATCCTGGCGCACCTTGAGCTTGAGATGGTTGTTGCCGACGATGCGTGACTCACCCACCACCTGCAGGTCGCGGGAGACAAACACTGGCCGCATGTTCTGCGGTCCGAAGGGGGCAAACTTCTTGAGCAGCGCGAAGGTCTTGGGTGTGATCTGGCTAAGGCGGATCTCCCCGTCTACCCACAGCTTGGGCACCAGGAGGTCATCCACCAGGCAGGCGCCGGCTACTTCCCGCAAACGAGCGCGGAACAGGTCAATCCGGTCCCTGCGCACCGTCAGCCCTGCCGCGTACTTGTGGCCGCCGAATTCGATAAGCAGCTCTTCGCACTGCTTCAGGGCGGCGTACAGGTCAAAGCCGGGGATGCTGCGCGCCGAGCCTTTGCCCACCTCGCCGTCCAAGGTGATCATGACCGTAGGGCGATAGAAGCGCTCTGCCAACCGGCTGGCTACAATGCCGATCACCCCGGGGTGCCACCCCTCTTGAGCCAACACCAGCGCAAGGTCCCGCGCCGGGTCGTAGTCGGCCTCTACCATCTGCACTGCCTGGGCAAAGGTCTCCTCGTCGATGTTCTTGCGGGCCCGGTTCTCCGCTTCCAGGATGGCAGCGATGTTGCGGGCCTGCTGCGGCACCTCGGTAGTGAGCAATCGTACCGCCCGCAGCGCATCGCCCATGCGGCCCACGGCGTTGATGCGCGGGGCAATGATAAACACCACCTGGCCGGTGCCGATCTCATGACCCACCAGGCCTGCGGTCTCCAACAACGCCTGCAGTCCCACCTTGCGCGGCTCGCTGTTCAGCCGCTTCAGCCCCTCAGCCACCAATACGCGATTTTCATCCACCAAGGGGACGATATCGGCGGCGCTGCCGATGGCCACATAGTCGACAAACTCCTCCACCAGCGCGGGGTCTTGCTTCAAGGTGGCAAAGAGGCCTTGCAGGAGCTTGAAGGTGACTCCCACCCCGGCCAGCTCCTTGAACGGGTAAGGGCAATCCGGCCGCTTGGGGTCCAACACCGCCACGGCCTCCGGCAGGATGGTGCGCGGCTCATGGTGGTCGCAGATGATGACGTCTACCCCCAGCGAATTGGCCAGGGCCACCTCCTGGGTGGCGGTCACACCACAGTCCACGGAGATGATCAGCTTGGCGCCGCGGCGATGCGCCTCGCGCACGCCGACCTCCGACAGGCCATACCCCTGCCGCAGCCGGTCCGGAATGTAAAAGACGACATCGGCGCCCAGCTTCCGCAAGAGCAGGCAGGTCATGGACACCGAGGTGATGCCGTCCACGTCATAGTCGCCGTAGATCATGATGCGCTCGCGCTGGCGCAACGCTTTGACCAGACGCGCTACGGCGCGGTCCATGTCCTTCATCAGGAACGGATCGTAAAGGTGAGCTAGGCTGGGGGCAAAGAAGCGCTGCGCCGCCTCCGGGGTGGTGATGCCCCGGTTCAGCAACAGCCGGGCGATGATTTCGGGTACGTCCAACGCCTGCGCCAGCTGTTTGACCTGAGCGTTGTTCTGGGGTCCCTCCAGGACCCATTTCTGTTCCATTAAAGCCCTTCCCTGCTGCACCTGCCGACCGGAAAACGTTTTGGGTCCAGAGCGGATCGATAAGCCGAATTCTGTACCCGTGGTGGGTCACCCCGCCACAGGCGACGATCATCTGTCTAGGATCCGCCTCGCGGCGGACCTCAAGCGACCTACCCGGAGGTCAAACGAGACGGGCCGCCTCATCCCTCCTGCTTGGTCTTGCTCCGGATGGGGCTTGCCATGCCTCCGCCGTTACCGGCGGAGCGGTGGGCTCTTACCCCACCTTTTCACCCTTGTCCCAGCAAGGCCGGGACGGTCTGTTTTCTGTGGCGCTATCCGTTTCCGTTCCGTCACCGGAGCGGAACCCTCGCGTTACGAGGCATCCTGCCCTGTGGAGTTCGGACTTTCCTCATCCCGCACCATGGCGGGACGCGATCGTCTAATCCGCCCTGGACCCGTATCTTGCTGCTGGTAGGGTACGGCGCTTATCCGTTGTCCTGCCACACCAAAATGCGCCCACAGCTCTCGCAAAGGATCAGCTCTTTCATCTGCCGGATTTCCAAGCTGCGTTGCGGCGGGATGGTGGTGAAGCACCCACCGCAGGCGCTGTTGCGCACCGCTACTACGGCTATCCCCCCTTTGGCGGCGCGGATACGGTCGTAGCGAGCCAGCACCCGCTGGCTGAGCTGCGCAACGATCTCTGCCCGCTCGGCGCCCAGGCGCCCCACCTCCTGCTCGGTCTCCTTCATGCGCGCCTCCAGGTCCCGTTGCCGCTCCGCTAAGGCCGCCTCAATCTGCTCCAGCCGCTGCTGCAATTCCCCCATCTCGCGCGTGGCGCCTTCTATCTGTTCGTCCAACTCTAAGATGCTCATCTCCGCATCGTCAATCTGCTTTTCGGTGGCCTCAATCTCCGCCGTGATGGCATCGTATTCGCGGTTGGTGCTCACGCGCGAGTAGAGTTGCGTCTGGTACTTCTTGAGCTGCTCCTTGAGCATGGCGAGCCTGCCTTCGGCCTGGCGCTTTTGGCTTTGCCACTGCTCCCGCTGCGCGCCGCGGGCGCTCAAGGTCTCTGTCAATTGGGCGCGATCACCTTGCAGCTTCTGCACCACCTGGGGCAGATCACCCTTGCGCGCCTCCAAGGCCTGGAGGCGCGAGTCGATCTCCTGCAAGGTCACCAGAAGCTGCAGTTGTTCGCGCACCGTCACTCCCTCCTTCATCTCTACCGATGACGCCTTTGCCGAACCCCCTGCGCGGTCACAAAAAAAGTGCACCTTTGCGGGGTGCACTTTGCCGACACGTGGTTTGCAATTCCAGGAGAATCCAGTCGAAGGCGCTTCCTGTTCTACTCTGTCTCGGATTCAACGGCTCTCTCTGAAAGAACGCCGACTGCACACCATGCGGGCCCCGCGGGCCCGGCCTTTTTTTGCCCGGCGTAAATTTACAAAAAAACCCCTGCGCCGTCAAGCGAAATTCCGGAGCATAGGGGCACGTTGCAACGCGCCCCTACAATTATCGATCAAAACACTATCCCGTGAATGTGATTGGGCATCACGACGAATTCATCCAGTCGTCCCGGACGATTAGGTCGATTTCATCCAACCGCATTTCCCCATTCACTACCTTTCCAAATGGACAGATCCGATCCTGCGCGCAGATGGTGATGAAATAAGCCCCGGCCTGCGTGTAGTCGTATCCCTTCAGGCGGATAGACCGGCGGAGGTGGCGCCCGTGATCGTATTGCATCGGCCGCGCTCCCGCAGAAACCGTTCTGCGTCTTTCAGCCGGGCGTCGCCAACGGTGAGTTTTCGCACCAAGGCATGGCAAGGCGGGCGGCCCAGGCAAAGGGCAACGATTTCCGATAGTCCTGCCGTCCGGCAAAAGGTCTGCCTGGTGCGATCTCCGGGTCCGTGTGTGACGGCCCAACCGAGGGACCCAAGCCGAACAAGTGCAGCAAATGCAACGGTAGATTCGGTCAAAAGCGCCATGGTTCGTCGCCTGATCGGAGCACACCATGCCGTGTCTCTGCGATATGCGGGTTTTCCCCATCCAGTTCCCATTGCAGCGGATTTTGCAAAATGTATTCCCGGATCCGGTTCAGGAATCGGTGGTCACGGATGATGTATTCGTAGTAATTGCGTTGCCATAGGCGGCCGGCAAAGGGCGGCCCGCGGCGTTGTTTGACCCCATGCGTGTACAATACCGTGGTCCTGGATTTGAACGCCCCGACGATATCCCCCACCGTAGGGGCAACCCTTGTGGTTGCCCTATTGGTGGTTGTCCGGTTGTTCTGGGCAGGCACAAGGCCTGCGCAATTCACGGGATGGTCGGTGATGACAATGATGCCGTGTAGGTGATTGGGCATGATGACAAATGCATCCAATGCAACGCGGGGGAATCGTTTCGGCAATGATTCCCATTCGACATGCACCATTTGCCCGGCGTCATTCAACCGCATTTCGCCGTCCATCACCTCGCCAAACAGACAGGCCCGATCCTGCGTGCAGATGGTGATGAAATATGCCCCCGGCTGGGTGTAGTCGTACCCTTGCAGGCGAATCGATCGGCGGTGGTGTTGGGGCGATACACGGGCAGTCATACTCCACGCTCTTGCAAAAACCGCTCAGCATCCTTCACCCGAATCTCCCCGCGGATGAGCTTGGGCAGCAGTGCGTCGCGCAGGGCGGCGAGGGTGCAGGATTCGTTTGCGGTCTTTTTCGCCCTGGCAAACAAGGGCTTCACGGTTCTGCCGAAGGCCTCGGCCACGCGAGCCGGGGGCGCAGCTAGCTCGTGGTGGCCAAGGGCCTCTGCTCGGACACACTGCCTGCCGCTCGTGTCGGCCATGCTCCGAATGGCGAACTCTGGAACATCCTCGCTGCGTGCACGGCAGTAGGCAACCTCAGGAGAAAGTGGCTCTTTTGGTCTCCGCACGATGTACTCTGTTGAGCCCCAGCCAACCTCTCCACCCTTGGGCAAGTCCACGAAGACCGTCTTGCCGTTCTACAAACAGGGGCTAATCCGTGCGAGGACCGTATCTCCGTTCATGAAAAGAGTACCAAAACCAAACGGGCGGTTAACACCGGATTCTTGTCCGCTATCCCCTGCGAGCGGGCTGGCATTGGCCTCGCCGTCTAACAAGACAATCTTGGCCTCTAGAAAGTGGGGTTTCTCCGGAGCCGGCAATGACCGTGCAGCAAAGGGCTCGGTGGCCCCCTGCCAGCGCTTCAACCCCGTGGTTCGGCTTCACGTGTAGGGTCGGTCGTCATCGGGTGGCCTGGACAAGTTTTCCCTTCCCATTTCTGGGCATCGTGCCATCAGTCCCCTGTTTCTTTTGTTCCCGTCTCTCTCGTCCCTCTCTACATTCTCGTCAGTGGATGGTGAGAGGTTTCCGGAAAAGGCCTTCAAGCACGAGGTCTGCCTGGCGTGTTACACCACCCGTTTGCCTCGTCCAAGACTCCGAGCGACTTACGAGCGCAGGGCGTTCGGCGAGGACTCGCGTGCGATGTTAGGTGCCTCCCCAACGGCAACGGTTCCAGATTTCATCAATTGACACTGCGAACGTTCTGGTCTTCACGGGCGAGCCGCGTGGCAAGCCGAATGATAGCATCCCCAGCACTGTGCCAGTACTGCTATCGACTACTGGCCCGCCGGACATTCCAACCTGGCTGCCGAAGGACAATTCGAACCCGCGAACTCCGTGGATCTTGACATCACTTCCTTCGATCTGAAGACGATGCAATTGCCTTACGTACCCGTTTACGTCCTTCGTCACACGCGCCAGGTCAGCCTCAAGAATTACCAGTTCCCGTCCTCGCCACTCTGCCCGTATTGGAGGCTTCGAGCCGCCTACATGGCCGATAGCCGAAACCCTCAAACCCGCGGCGACGGTGCCGATCGAAATTTCGTATGTTTGAAAGTCGGATACCGCATGCCGAAATGTAATAATCGTGGTGTCGATTTCCGGATGCAGTGACACATCCTCTCGCCGAATTCGACGGACCGAACCGGTTCTTGAAATCACCCAAAGCAATGCGCGCTGAAAGCCAGCATTTAGCGC
>JBBIKH010000149.1:0-9037 GCA_037445575.1 bacterium | reverse complement strand
AAGTCAGTGCACGGCCGGCCGGCCTATTTTCGGCTGCACGGCATCTCAGGCGCGAGCTACCGCTACTCGCACGCGGACTTTGCGCAGCTGGCCCAAACCTTGCACATGACAGGTGAGGCCTACTGCATGTTCAACAACGTGGCAATGTACGACGACGCTAGGCGCTTTGTGGAGTTCCTCCAAAGGGCCGAAATGGAGTAACCTCGTGGAGAATGCTAGCACGGTTCTCCCCTTACAAAAAGGGATCATCTACGGCCCGGTTGCATCGCGGCGACTGGGCCGTTCGCTGGGGATCAACCTGTCGCCGACAGGCTTCAAGGCGTGCAGCTACAACTGTGTCTACTGCCACTACGGCTGGACAAACGTGAAGACGTGCCGCATGGAGTGCTTGGCCCAAGTGCTTCCTTCCGTGGCGGAAGTTGAGGTTGCTTTGGGTGCGGCTCTGACCGGCGATGTGTGCCCGGACTACATCACCTTCTCAGGAAACGGTGAGCCAACGCTCCATCCGGAGTTCCCGGAATTGGTGGAGGTGGTCATTCGGCTGCGCGACAAGCTTGCGCCGCAGGCCAAGACCTGTGTGCTTTCCAATGCCACGGCTCTGGATCGACCACAGGTGGTGGAAGCGCTCAGCAAGCTTGATGTGCGCATTATGAAGCTGGACGCCGGGACAGAAGAGACCTGGCTGGCGGTCAACCGACCTGCACGCGAACTTGGCTTTGACCGTCTCCTGGAGGGGCTGCAGAGGCTGAAGCAGTGGGTGTTGCAGGCCATTTTCTTCCAGGGCTCGGTGACGAATGCGGCCCCGGAGCAGATCGAGCAGTGGGTGAAACGCCTCGGGGAGCTCCGCCCATGCGCTGCCCAAATCTACACGGTGGATCGCCCTGCTGCCCACGGCGGTCTTGAGCGGGTGCCGGCGGGACTTCTCGAGGAGGTGGCTGCAAGAGCCTCGCGCGCTACAGCTGTGCCGGTTCGCGTGTATAGCCAGGGGCGAATGAGAGATACAGGCCATGCCCACCACACCGCCCCGGGCACAGAAGAGGACTACGCCAAGGAGGCGCGGTCGTGATGATGGTCCGCGAGAGAATTGAACGCTTCCTTCTCCTCAAGTTGCGCCCACCGCGCCTCATCGCCCTGAGTTTTGTGCTCACCGCCTGCATAGGGGGGGTGCTCCTCACTCTGCCGGCGGCCTCTCACGGGCGGCCGCTCTCCACCGTGGACGCGCTGTTCACCGCGACCTCGGCAGTATGCGTGACCGGGCTGACGGTGGTCGATATCGGCACCCGGCTGACTCTCTTCGGGCAACTGGTGGTGCTGGTGCTCATCCAGCTCGGTGGATTGGGGATCATGACCTTCTCGGTCCTTTTCATGTATTTGCTCACCAAGAAGTTCTCCATCCGCGGGCGCGAGTTGCTCGAAGAGACCCTGTCGCAGCGCCCCTTGCGGCAGATGGGTTCGCTGCTAAAGCACGTGTTCGTGTGGACCTTCGTGGTAGAGGCCCTTGGCGCACTTTTGTTTAGCTACCGCTTCTGGCAGCAGCACCCCAGCCTGCGCGCCGTCTACCACGGCATCTTTCACGCGGTATCGGCCTTTTGCAATGCCGGATTCGGTCTGTTTGCGGACAGCTTTCGCAGCTATGCCTCGGACCCATTGGTGAACTTGACCCTCATGAGCCTGATCGTGCTTGGCGGGCTGGGTTTCATCGTGCTCTTCGACCTGGCCAATGGGGTCCGTTTCGGCGCTGGTAAGAGGCGGCAGGCCATTTCCCTTCACACCCGCTTGGTCCTTTACACCACCGCGGGCCTAATCGCTTTCGGCTTTGCGGCCTTCTTGGCGATCGAAAGTTTCAATTCCCTGCAGGGGTTGCCATGGCAAACTAGGGTGTTGGTTAGTCTTTTCCAGTCCATCACGTGCCGCACGGCGGGTTTTTCCACGGTGGACATCGGTTCCTTGACGCATGCCACCCTGCTAGTGCTCATGGGATTGATGTTCATTGGTGCCAGCCCTGGTTCCACCGGGGGCGGCATCAAGACCAGCACCTTTGCCTTGCTGGTGGCGCTGGTGGTGGCTCGCTTCCGGGGCAGCGAAGACGTCAACTGTTGCCACCGACGTGTGCCGGCTAGCCTTATTGCCAAAGCCTTTGCCATTGCGGTATTCGGCGTGGTAGCCGTTGGGATGTTTGGCCTGCTGCTGTCCATCACTGAGTTGGGCGTCAGCCCGTTCTCGCGCAGTACCGAGCGAGCGCTTCCGTTGTTGTTCGAGACGGTGTCCGCCTTTGGCACAGTTGGCTTGAGCACGGGGCTCACACCCCACCTCTCCACCGTGGGGAAGGTGTTGATCATCCTCCTCATGCTCATCGGCAGGGTGGGACCATTGACGCTGGCCATCGCCTTGGGCAGAGGCGAACGACGGCCCGCGGGGTTCCGCTACATCGAGGAGAGCGTGCTGGTTGGATGAAGAGAACAATATCGAGGAAGGTGAGATATGCCAAGCTTTGCAGTGATCGGCTTAGGGAGCTTCGGGTCGTACGTGGCCCGCTTTCTAAGTGAGCGGGGCTTTGAGGTGTTGGCCATCGACAAGGGGGAGGAAGAGGTCGACCGGGTGCGCCCGTTCGTAGAGAAAGCCATTGTCGGCGATGCCACCAACAAGGAGATGTTGCGGAGCCTGGGATTGGACCAGATGGATGCGGTGGTGGTGAATGTGGGCGATGAGATCGATGCAAGCATCCTCATCACCCTGTACCTGAAGGACATTGGCACCAAGCGGATCATTGTCAAGGCCATCACGGAAGATCATCAGCGCATTTTGGATCTGATTGGTGCCACCGATGTCATCTATCCGGAGCGGGAGGTAGCCTTCAAGGTTGCGCAGAGTCTGGACAATCCCAATGTCTTGGATTACCTCACCCTGGCGCCGGGCTACAGCATCATCGAGCTGGCGCCTCCGAACAGCTTTTTGCACAAGACACTTCGCCAGCTGGATTTGACCAACAAGTACGGTGTGCAGGTGATCATGATCAAGGAGCTGATACCGGAGAACGTGAAGGTGGTGCCTGGCGCCGACCACGTGGTCAAGGACAGCGACGTGCTGGTGGTGCTGGGGAAGAACTCCGCCTTGGAAAAGCTGCGGAAGTTGAAGTAAAGCCTTATCCGGGGTGGGGCGCTACAGCTGAGCAGCCACGACGTATTTTGCGTGGGACGAATGGGCGTACCGACCTGACTTTGGCACAGATGACGACACAGCACAAAGGGTAACCATATGGCGAAGGTGTGGACAGACGAGCGCATCAAGGTGCTGAAGGAGAAGTACGGGACAGTTTCCGACGAAGCATTGGCCAAAGAACTGGGGGTCTCGACCACAGGTCTGGTGAAAAAAGCACAGGAGCTCAAGCTGAAGAAGGCGGCGCCAGAGAGCCCGCCGAAGGAGCATGCTGCCCGTACCGACGGTGCGATCCTCGGGGGAGAAAAAGTCATCGACATCAACGGCCAGAAGGAGGAGATGATCCCCTCCGGTCTGTACATCCTGACCGAGGAGGGATGGAAGCCGGTCATGGTGCGCAAGTCGCGCATTGCACCGCGGTAGGGCGGGTGGCGGAACCGGTGTTGCTCGCGCCTGCTGGGGCCCGCAACGAGGCAACTCGGAGCTGAGGTGGCAAAGAACGTACGCCAGCGAAAACCAATGTCACCGGCGCGGCGCGCGGTGTTGCGCTACCTGCGCTGTAGCCGCTCGTATGGCTACAGCTTCTTGAGTGTCGTGCCCTTGTTGGTCCTCTATGAAATCATCTGTCTTGCCATGCGAGGCAGGCAGCGTTCGGTGGTGCACTACCTGGCCGAGGCCCTTTTGGACGACCGCGCGCAAGCCATCGGGGGGTTGGGCGTTTTCCTGTGGGGTTCATTGGTAATCGGGGCGTTCATCCTCCTCGGCTTGTGGGGGATCAGGAGGAACAAACAGCGCATCCGCCCCTTCTACTTTCCGATAATGGTGGGCGAGGGGGCAGTACTGGCCACCCTCCTGGGGCTGGCGCTCAATGCGATACCCCCTCTGATGGTCGCGGACCCGAATGCCTTCCTCGATACAGGGGGCAAAATTGCTGCGGCCATTCATGCAGGTGTTTATGAGGAGCTCGTCTTCCGAGTTCTTATTCTCGGGACGTTGGTTGTGATGTTCACGAAGGTGCGAAGCTTCCCGCGCCGGGCCGCCTATTTCCTGGCATTGCTGATCTCATCGATTGCATTTGCAGTGGCCCACTACTTTTCGCTGGACAAGGCACCGTTCGACCGCCATGTGTTCCTATTGCGTCAGATCGCGGGCGTCTGTTTTGGCGTGATTTACTGCCTGCGCGGTTTTGGTGTCGCAACTTACAGCCATACGCTGTACGACCTGTTTGTCCTTTTTTCGTGAGGTCCTGTGGAAACGAGCCACCATTGCCCATGTTGTGGACAGCCGATCCCGCGCCACCGCAATCCGGTGCCGACAGTGGATGCGGTAATCGAGGTGCCTGCTTTGGACGGCACCCCGGGCGTCGTCCTTATTCGCCGCAAGAACCCCCCGCCCGGGTGGGCCCTGCCGGGCGGGTTTGTGAACTACGGCGAGGCTGTGGAGCAGGCGGTGGTACGGGAAGCCAAGGAGGAGACTGGGCTGTCTATTCGCCTTAAGGGACTGTTGGGTGTGTACTCTGCCCCAGACCGCGATCCGCGCGGCCACACCATTTCCGTAGTGTTTGTGGCCGAGGCAGAGGGCACGCCCAAAGGTCAGGACGACGCGGCCAGCGCAGCAGTGTTCCCAGTGCACAGCCTGCCCGAGGAACTGGCGTTCGATCACGGGCGCATCCTGAGGGATTATTTGGCCCGCCGCGGCTGTCTGGCCCCGATCCAGGAGGACGGCCCATGACACGCGCAGAGGTGCGCCGCGCCCTCGTCCGCGCAGCCATAGTAGGGGGGTGCTGCGGGCTCGCCGTCGTGGTGGCCGCGTTAGGCCTGCTGTTTGTACCCCAGTTCTGGCATAGGCAGGGAGTACCGCGGCAGGTGGTCATTGCCCGAGGCATGAACGTTGCCCAGGTTGCGCGCTTGCTTCACAAGGAGGGAGTGGTCACGAGCAGCCGCGGCTTCCTCCTGGCGACCAAGCTCTTGCGGGCGGACGCCAGCCTCAAGGCCGGCAAGTACCAGCTTTCGCCTCGATGGTCCTACTTCCGCCTGGTGGAGCTTCTCCGGAAAGGGAGAGTGAGCACAGAGTGGGTGACGATCAACGAAGGCGTAGATTCTTGGACCAACGCCTAGCTCATGGCGCGTACACTGCAAGTGGATTCCGCGGCCTTTATCAGTCTCACGCGCGACACCAGCCTGCTCAGGGAATTCGGAATTCCGGCTTCCTCGCTCGAAGGGTATCTGTACCCCAGCACTTATCAGTTCTACTGGGGCGTGCCCCCCGAGACGGTGATTCGCACCATGCTTAATGAATTCCTGCGACAGGTGGGCGACAGTGTGGCGGCGCGGGTGGAAGCGATGGGCATGACGCTCCACCAGGTGGTCACCTTGGCCTCGATCATCGAGGGGGAGGCGATGATTGACGCCGAAAGGCCGCTGATTTCGGCGGTCTACCACAATCGCCTTCGGGTGGGGATGCCTCTCCAGGCCGATCCGACCATCCAATTCTTGGTGCCGGGACGGGGGCGCCGTCTGCTCAAGAGGGATCTGGCAATCGATTCGCCCTACAACACCTACTTGTACCCAGGCCTACCGCCTGGGCCGGTGAATAATCCTGGGATGGCCTCTATCGTCGCGGCGATTCGTCCGGCGCCGGTGGACTATCTTTACTTCGTGGCGCGCGGTGACGGCGGGCACGTGTTCAGCCGCACGCTGCGCGAGCACTTGCGCGCCAAAGCGCGCTTTGACCAGATTCGCCGGCAAGTGAGTCGAGCCGCAGCTGCGCAACAAAAGGACTGACTCCGTATGGCCCGAGCGCGAGAGACAAAAGGAAAAGTGCTCCTCGCAGAGCTCAACGAGGCACAGCGGGAAGCAGTGCTTGCCGTCGACGGGCCGGTGCTGATCCTTGCGGGCGCAGGCAGCGGCAAGACCAGAGTTCTCACTTATCGCATCGCCTACATGATCGCTTCGGGGAAGGCCAAACCCGAGCAGATCCTTGCCGTCACCTTCACGAACAAGGCGGCAGGGGAGATGCGTGAGCGCGTGGAGCGGCTGGTTCCCGGAGCAGCGGCAGATATTTGGGTGAGCACCTTTCACTTCGCCTGCGCGCGCATCTTGCGACGGGAAGGAGGGCGGATCGGCCTGCCGCGCAACTTTTCCATTTACGATGAAGATGACCAGAAGCGGCTCATCAAAGAATGCATTACCGAGTTGCGGTTGCCCGAGGCCCGGTACCACCCTGGTGTGGTGGCTGCGCTCATCAGTCGGGCAAAATCAGCGGTGCTGCTGCCCGAGGACTATGCGCAGGCGGCGGAGGACGAGTTCCAGGCGAATGTGGCCCGCGTGTACCAGCGTTATCAAGTGCGGCTTCGGGAGCTAAATGCCGCCGACTTTGATGACCTGCTGCTGGCACCCATCGTAATGTTTCGCAGCCACCCCTTGGTGCTCAGTGCCTACCAGGAACGCTTCCGTTTTATCCTGGTGGACGAATATCAAGACACCAATCGTGCTCAGTACGAGTTGCTCAAGCTGCTGTCCAGCCGTTACCGCAATCTGTGCGTGGTCGGGGACGACGACCAGTCCATCTACCGCTGGCGCGGCGCGGATATTCGCAACATCCTGGAATTCGAGCAGGACTTTCCCGACTGCCGAGTTTACTGGCTGGAACAGAACTATCGCTCCACCAAATGCATCCTTGCGGCGGCCTCCTCAGTGATCGCCCACAATCGCTCGCGTAAACCGAAAGAACTGTGGACCGACGGGGCCACCGGAGAAAAAGTGACGATCGTCGAGGCACAATCGGAGGCTGACGAGGCCTTGGCGGTGATCGCCAGGATGGAGCGGGAGTTCCAAAACGGAGAGCGCAACTTCCGCGACTTTGCCGTGCTGTATCGCACCAATGCACAGTCGCGAGTGTTGGAAGAAGCGTTGCGCAAGAGCGGCATCCCGTACACGGTGGTTGGGGGAGTCCGTTTCTACGAGCGAAAGGAGATCAAAGATGTGCTTGCCTACCTGCGGGTGATTTGTAACCCCCAGGACACAGTCAGTTTACTCCGCATTGTCAATTTTCCAGCCCGCGGCATCGGTGAGACCACCATTGCTCGCCTGCGCTCCTTCAGCACAATGCTGGGCATCTCCCTGTTCGAGGGCATGGGGAGGGCGGCGCAGGTGGAAGGGATTTCCCCACAGATCCAAGAAAGAGTGTTGTATTTTCACCGCCTGCTGAAAAAATACATGGACCTCCGCAGCCAAGTGCCGGCAGCAGAGCTGGTAGGCGCCTTGCTGGACGATCTGGGCATCCTGCACCTCTTCAAGGCAGAGGGGACCGAGGAGGCCCTGAACAGGGCAGAGAACGTGCGAGAGCTGCTCAATGGTATCGCCGACTTTTGTCGCGCCACCCCGGGGGCAACCCTCGAGGACTACTTGCAGGAGGTCTCTCTGCTCACTGACATTGACACTTGGAACGACCGCTCCAATGCGGTGAGCTTGATGACGGTGCACAGCGCCAAAGGGCTGGAGTTCCCAGTGGTCTTCATTACCGGCTTGGAAGAGGGGCTGTTCCCCATTGCCCGTTCCTTCGAGAGCAACGAGGATCTGGAAGAAGAGCGCCGGTTGTTCTACGTGGGAAGCACCAGGGCCAAAGAGAAGCTGTACCTTTGCTGGGCCAATACGCGACTGCGCCAGGGACAGGCATACAGCTGCATGCCGTCGCGTTTCTTGGGTGAGATCGATCAAGAGCAGGTCGTCTACGAGACTGCAGGGTGGGGCGGGAGACGGGTGAGCCGTAGGGTGCAATCAGCCAGAAGGGGAGGAGGGGAGCGAAAGCAGGTGTCCCGCCACATGCGGGCGTATGAAGAGGAATCGCAGGTCCCCACGTACCTGACGCCGGGATGCCGGGTCTGTCACCCCCAGTTCGGCTATGGCACCGTGCTGACCATTGCGCGTGCCTCCAGCGGCACGAAAGTCACTGTGGATTTTGACGACTACGGCCAGAAGAAGATTATTCTGGAATTCAGCAAGATGCAAATTCTGTGAACGATTGGCAGGGACACCGAAGTATATGCCCGTTCCGGAGGTGCGTGAGGTGATTGAAACGCTGCGCTGCAAAAGGAGATCGATGCGGTTGGTCCCTGGATGCGCCTGCCTTGTGTGGGCGATGGTGCTGCTTATGGCCGCCTGCGGCCGTCAGAAGGACGACAAATGGCTTGGCTCGGGGAGCCTGGAGGCGCGGCAGGTGACCGTCGGTGCCAAGCTTGCGGGACAGCTCGTGGCCCTTTTTGTGGACGAAGGTGACACGGTAGTTGCTGGCGAGGTGATCGCAGCCGTGGACTCCAGCAAACTGGTGCTCCAGAGGGCTCAGCTTGTGGCTGCCCGGCGAGAACTCGGCCACAACCTCGTTAATGCGCGGCGGGCGATGGAGTTGGCCTCCGAACAGTATGAGAATGCGCGCCGGCAGTACGAGCGCGTGCGTGCTTTGGCTGAGCGCGGCAGTGCCCCGCAGCAGCAGCTGGACAACGCCCAGATTGCCCATGTGGCTGCGCGTACTCAGCTGGATGCTGCCAAGAATGCTCTTGCCGCCCTGGAGGAGCGCGGCAAGCAATTGGAGGCCCAGATGGAGCTGCTGGACGCGCAGGTACGAGATGCCCTCGTGCGCGCCCCACTGGCCGGAGTGGTCGTGGCAAAATACGTCGAATCCGGGGAGATGGTCGCACCCGGCGCTCCTTTGCTGACCATTGCCGACCTGCATGAGATGTGGGTCAAGGTCTACCTGCCTGAACCGGAGCTGGGCAAGGTCTGGCTAGGCGCCCAGGTTGACGTGCGAACCGATGCGTTCCCAGCCGAGGTCTTTCCCGGCCGGATCACCTGGGTTTCCCCCAAGGCCGAATTCACCCCCAAGA
>JBBIKH010000148.1:0-9060 GCA_037445575.1 bacterium | reverse complement strand
CAGGGCCGTCGGCCCCAACGCCTTTGTTACTCGGCGAGTCTCCCGACCTGTCACGTCTGCGAAAACTCAGCAGCGTATCGTACTTCTCCGCCCCCTGAAAGCGCACCCGGGGTGAGCTCCATGGCCATAAATGCCTCGTCGGGCGCCTCGAACTGACAGCGTAACCCAAAAGTGCTGCCACGACGAAACCCAAACCGCGGGTAATACCCCGGATGGCCAAGCACCACGACCGCCTGGTATCCTTTGCGCCTGCACTCCTCGAGGCCTCGGCCCACCAGCTGTGAACCGATGCCGTTTCGTTGTCGCGAAGGAGTAACGGCCATAGGACCAAGTGCCGTAATCCGAACCTCGGTCCTTGCCCCCACAATCTGGACCGGTGAAAAAAAGATGTGACCCACGACGGCACCCGCCTCTTCCGCAACCAGAGAGATGGTCCCTTCGGACCCCCTCAGTCTGTCGACCAATGATGCTTCGGTCGGCCCGGCGAAGGCCAACCTGTGGATCTGCCGGACCGCATCGTGATCTCGAGGCAACTCGTACCGTACTGTGAACATGACACCAAGCCCCTTCTCTCGCTCGCCCATGACCCAATCTCCCGTTGCTGCTCCGGACCGCAAAGATCCCTCCTGGGCAGCACCTTGTTCGGCTCGACTATTCCTTGAGCCCGTATTCCCTAATAGCCAAGGCGGTCTTCTCACACCAGGACAATAGAGAAGAAATCTCCTCGTCTGACAGCAGACGGGAGATAGTACACTTTAGTTCACTTCCCGCCGATTGAAAGAGACCGGTTTGCTCGGCTTTCCTCCAGAGAGAGTTGACGACGTCCTCTGGCACTCCCGTCTTGATTGATATCCTCCCGCGGCCCTTGAGTGCAGTGTAGATGCTCTGTTGATAGACAGAACCGGGCGGGTAACAGAAACAAATCGCCACATGTTGGCCATTGAGGTCTACGTTGAGCGAAAAGCCCTTTGTCCCCCAGTGGATGGGCATGGATCGTTCTCGGGCAAAATCCAAGAGCTTTTTGAAAACCGGTTTGCCGTATTCATCCAAAGACTCCATAAACTCCTCTTCCCCGATTACAGGTAATGACCCTGACACGACCCGATTGGGCTTCACTGGTTCCTGGCCAACAACGATTTCCTGGGAGAGGAGTTTCGTACCATCGCTCGATTGGAAAAATGAAAATTCTACGCACGTTACAAGCAGACCTTTAGATCTCAGGTATGAGGCGGTTTGGCGGATCTCAGGGCTGATCTGTTGGCCAACGATGACAATCCGCTGATCTTTGTTGAAGGCCACAGCTTCCTCGGGGGCCAAGCCAAAATGCGCTCGATGGTGCTCAGCAAGACTCAGAGACTCATCGTTGAGGTATGAGTGCAGTATTCTCTCAAGGTCATCGCCGGTCAGCTGCGCAGCAAAGGAGACGTATTCAACAGCCTGTGCCAGTGTGTCTCTCGGCGTGCGGTTCCTTTTCAGCTCCACCACCACGAGCTTTCCACGCCTATCCCGAGCCAGAAGAACGATGAAGCCACCGAGAGCAGTACTGACCTGACGGTCGATGATGAGGAGTTTGCCGTCTTCAACGATACCGTCGGGGTTCTTCTCGAGCCAATCCTCCAGGACCGCTTCTTCGTGTGTGGTGTGAAATGGAGTTAAAACGTACTCCCGAAATGTGCCATTGTGTTCTACGCTAAAGAGCCGCATGGTATGCTCCCCTATTCCTCAGAGCACCGAGCTCGCGCGCCGTGGGGCAGTCCGCTCCAGCCAGCTGCTGGCTGTTCTACCTGAGCCCTGTCGCACTCCAAGAACGATTGCGCAGCCCGACTACTGCCAACTCGCTGGCGGGCACCCTCGGCGTGCCTGCCTACGGTGCTAAGAATATCTTCCTTGTCAGCTGGGGCTTCAGTGGTTTCTTCGTGCAAGTGTGATGAATTTCTCGGTTGATAGCAAGACATTTTTTCCTGGTGCATGGTGATGCCGGAGGCTCATCGGGTAAGAGAAAGGTCCGTGCCCATGTCAGTTCCCACCGGGCGGACCAGTCCGCCGCATTTCGGCTTGAGACGCGTCTGCGCCACCGCCAAAATCCCCTTGATTGTTTGGCATTTTTCAATTATTTTCGGGCAACTCATGAGGACCGGAGAGTGAACAAGCACTGGCCACCCGATTCCGTACTCATCAAACGGGCGCTAGGCGGCGATCAGGCCGCCTACCGGGGCATCATGGAACGCTACCGCGGGCCTATCTTCAGTCTCGTCTACCGCATGGTGCGGAACCGCCTGCAGGCGGAAGACATTGTGCAGGAGACCTTTATCAAGGCGTTCGCCGCTCTGGCCAATTTCAACGAGGAGTATGCTTTTTCCACCTGGCTGTACAAGATCGCCATCAACAACTGCATCGACTACTTCCGCAAGAAAAAGTTGGCTACCTTCCCACTGGAGTCTCCCATTCCGACAAAGGACGGGGAAATACCGCGCGACTTTGCCGATGCTGCAGCCAGTCCCGAGCGCACCCTTCTGGCCAAGGAACGCACACAAGTCATTGAGGAGGCCATCGCCGCCTTGCCCGAACGGTACCGGATCTGCATTATCCTCCGGCACCATGAGGACCGCTCTTACGAGGAGATCAGCCAGATGCTACACCTGCCGCTCGGCACGGTCAAGGCTCGCATCTTTCGAGCGCGGGAGATGCTGAAGAAGCGCCTGAAGGACCAGCTGCGCCCCTGAGGTCGCCGTCACTTTGCCCGCACGATCTTCTGCACGCGTTGTTCTCGCCCCGCTGTAATCCGGCAAAAGTAAATGCCTGCAGGCACCTCCCGCCCCTGTGCATCCCGGCCGTCCCAGATCAGCAGATGCTCGCCGCTTGGCATCAGACCTTCGGCCAGAACCCGCAGCGTTGTACCTCGCAGGTCTACCATCGCCACCTGGGTGACGGCCTCTTTGGCCAGCGCAAAGCGGAGCGTTGTTCCCCCTTGCCATGGATTAGGGTAGCCCGGCCATAGATGAAAGCCCGCAGGCTGCAGACGAGGCGTGGCCACGGTGACGACCCCGAGTGTGGTTCTGGTGCCGTCTCTGCTCAGCTCTTGCAGCCGGTAACGGCAAGTGGCACCTGCTGGTGCTGTGGGGTCCAGGTAGCGATATTCTGTCACGCGACCTATGCCCCCCTTGGCATGCACCAGCGCGTCATTCACTCGGCTCCAATTCTCTTGCTCGCCTACCGCTCGCCAGAGGTCAAACCCTATGCAGTCCACTTCGTCTACAGTTTCCCATCTCACTTCCACGTCATTGCCCAGCCAGCGCGCCTCCAAGACGAGCAGGTGGAGCGGCAGTGGCAAGATTCCTGCGTCTTGATAAGGGTCTGAGGTGAGGAGCACTTCGGTGGACGCTTGTTCACCGGTGGAGAGATTGCGGAGGCTCACCACCAGCAGGTCACCGATTGACCATGGGGTGGGAAAATCGGAGCACTGCACCATCCAAATGAGGCGAGGTGGGAGGCTCTCTGCCAAGAAGCCCGTCTGCCCAGGGGTTTCCTGCGTCAAGACCTCTGTAGGGCGGCTTTGGACGAAGGCTTCGAAGGCGACCTGGTCGATTGCGGGCACACTCCCGTTGCTTGCGCGCACTTCGCCGTACACGAGGTGCGGGACTTGGGCTACGGAGGTGGTGCACCACGGGCAAAGCAGCGTGGCGGTTATGAGCACACTTGCCGAGATCGTTTTGCGCATCTCTTTTCTCCTGCTTACGGCCAGGTCACATCCTGGCTCACGCGCACAAAGTACGGCCAACCCGGGGTGAGTGGAAAATCGCTCGCCGGTTGCGAGGGTTGGTAGAACTCCACCGCCTGCAGTTCCGCATTCCACCTTCCCACCTTGTCGCAGCGCGGAATGTTAGCCAACAATTCCGATGCCCTGGTAAGGTGATGCTTGCTGAATGGGAGCACAATGGTGTTTAACCTCCCCGCGGGCAAGGCCCGGAGTTGGTAGCTCATCTCCGCGAGCTTGCCTGCCAGGCTCATTACGCCTTGGGTGCTCACGTTCACCAGCAGCACCTGCGGAACGCCGAAGAAAAAGTCGGTGCTAGGCAACGAGGGGGTGAACTGGTGCAGCAGGCCGGTGGCAGGGTCGAAACGGGCCACAGAGTTTACCTGCGGGAACAAGGTCATCAGTTCCGAGGCAGAAGTGAGGCCCGGTTGGTTGAACGGCAGCGCCACCGCGTTAAAGTCCGTGCCGGGGGCGGTCAGCAGAGGAAAATCTACCTCAGCCGCGTAGCCATAAGGCGCGGACTCTAACTCGCCGTGCGTGGCGGTGATGGCGTAGAAAGCGTTCCGTTCCGGGTTGCCCACATAACCGGCTGCCTCGTCGGTCCATTCGATGGCCGGGGAGCTGGGGTATTGGTCGGAGACTGCAGCGCCGATCTTCACCACCAGTGGGTTGCCCAGGGAAAACAGGGGTTCGGTGCTTCGGTACACATTGAAACGCATGTTTTCGAGCTTAGTTTCGGCGTTCCAGTAGAGGCGCACTCTGTTATCGACCACCTGGGCGTTGAGGTCAGAGAAGGTCACTTTGAACCGGAACTGGTGGATGTGTTCGAACATCCAGCGGTCGCCGGGATCTTGCTCGGTGCCGTAGCCACCCACGTCGAAACGGAACGGGTAGACAAGCAACCAACCGCTGTGCCAAAACCAAAAGTTCCCCATGTTGTACTGCTGCACAGGTTCGTTCTTCAGCCAATCCTGCTGGCTTTCCGGGTAGATTCCGTCCAGCCCGACGTCGTTCGGGCTATGCCAGGACTCGTTGTTGATGATGGGGCGATCGGTGGGGGTGGGGATGTTTTTCGAGCCGTGATAGAACCAGACATCAGCCGTGGGCACCCGCAGCGGGCCGCAGTCGGACCACGGGCTCACTCCACAGATCCGTGTAGGGTCCACGGCATGGACGCTGTCGACGAGCACTTGGGCTTTCTCAATCAGAAAGGCGGTGGGATACTTGTCGTTTCCGTTCCAGGGGAACACGTCATCATAATCATAGTCGGCGTGGCCGAACTCGTTGGCCACGTCGATGAACACGTGGCGGTATGGTCTCAACCACTCGGTGATGTTGCGAAGAGCCCGAAAGATGGCAGCGCTGTTCACAAAGTGATCATGGTCAAGGTATTCGCTCGGCCTTGCTAGGCGGCACTGCCGCTGATAAAAGTAGCAGATATTCACTACCATGCCCAGGTCGCGTGTCGCCTCAAGCAGCCGCCTGAGCCGGTTGAGATACGCGGGCCGCAGCGAGCCGTCTGGGTTGTAGGTGCTGTTATCGTAGTACTTGCCAGTATTGGGGTCGATGTTGCGGTCGAATCCCGGCCAGCAACCCTGCAGGTTAACGTAGATGGTGTTTACGCCGTAGGAGAGATACGTGGGCAGCTCGTTGATGCACGCCTGCACCGTTGCATCGTCCCAAAGGGCATTGGGCACCCGTACCCCCCACATGTCGAAGGGCTTGCCGTCCAGGCGAAACCTGGTGCCATCAACGGTGAGCAGGTCCCCAGCCCGAGCGGGAAGCCACACCACAAGGAGCAACGGGGCGATCCACTTCCACATGTAGCTTCGGCAGCAGTCGCTGTGCATTTTCACCTTCCTTTGTGCACCTTTCCTGAGCGAGAATCTGTGTCGGGAGAATTGCAATTTCTGGGCCAGGCACCCCGCAAGGGGGCGGTGGAGATGCTTGCTGTTTCACGCTGCGGCACACCTATTGGTCATTGTTCGCCGCGGGACAGCCACAGGTAACGCAGACTAAATGTAGCAAACCGGATCCACATCAATCAAGCCTTTTTCTCCCGGCCGAGACGATTTTGCTGCTCAGAGTGGGGATATCTCCGCCCATGGCGCCGCGTGTGTCGCCGTGCTTGTGGGCCTCATGTGGCCCTCTAGGAGTGAAGGACAGAGCATCGCACGCCTGAGAGGGTCAACCAGGATCTCGCCAGGACGAACGAGTAGGGAGGTGTGGCGGCAAGGTCGGGGCAAGAACCTATCCGACGGGTTTCTTGCCGGTCTTCTCACGCGCGGCCACGGGGCGGTCCGGCGGACACATCTCAGGAAGGCCCCTTTAATGACAAGCAGTTTGCTTCCCTTGAAGTTGGCTCTGCCAACTATGATTTTGCACTTGGGGCTGCAGGAGGAGGGGCGCAATCGACACATCGGGACTATCCAACAGTGCCCCAGGCCCGGGCCGTGAGGTGCCCCGAGGTTGGAGCGAGGACGAAGACATCCCTGCGCGTCCGCACGGGGAGGATGCGCCTGATGCCTGTTCGGCGCCTTCGTAGGAAAGGTCAACTGGAGATTGCTCTGCCCGGGCCTTGCGCCTTGGGTGAGTGAGGGGTGTGGTGTCGCCTGTGCCGATGTTTCGAACTGGAACGTCTACGACCTCTCAGATTCTTGACAAACGGACTTTTCCCCTTTACAATTGCTCTCCGTTTTTGTATATTGGAAAGTCGAACAGGTAGCCCAAACAAGAGGATTCTGCGCGGAGCATATGGCGGAAAAGGAGTCAATCATCATCAGGGGGGCACGGGAGCACAACCTCAAGAATATCGACCTTGAGATCCCCCGCAACAAGCTGGTGGTCATCACCGGCCTGTCCGGCTCTGGCAAGTCCTCGCTGGCGTTCGATACCATCTATGCCGAAGGGCAGCGTCGCTACGTGGAGTCGTTGTCGGCGTATGCGCGTCAGTTCTTGAGTTTGATGGAAAAGCCCGATGTTGACTATATCGAGGGGCTCTCGCCGGCGATTTCCATTGAGCAGCGCACCGCAGGCCGGAATCCCAGGTCGACGGTCGGCACGATCACCGAAATCTACGACTATTTGCGGCTGTTGTTCGCGCGCATTGGGGTGCCGTACTGCTATCAATGCGGGCGGCGTATCCAGCGGCAGACGGTGCAGCAGATCGTGGAAGCCATCCTTGCGCTCCCTGCTGGCCAAAAGATCCGGGTGTTGGCCCCCATCGTGCGGGGTCGCAAGGGCGAGTACCGCGAGGTCTTTGAGGAGGCGCGCCGTGACGGGTACGTGCGCGTGCGCGTGGACGGCAAGGTCTACGACCTGGAAAGCACCATCAAGCTGGATAAGAACAAGAAGCACGACATCGAGGTGGTCGTTGACCGGCTGGTCATTGGCCCGCAGATCTCGTCTCGCCTGGCGGACTCTGTGGAGACGGCTCTGGGTCTTGGCTCCGGCATGGTGCTGGTGGAGGTGATGGGTGGGGAGGAGTTGCTGTTCAGCGAGCATTTTGCCTGTGTGGAGTGCGGCATCTCCTATGAGGAGCTGGCTCCAAGACAGTTTTCATTCAACAGCCCTTATGGCGCCTGCCCAACCTGCAACGGGCTCGGTGAGCGCATGGTCGTCGACCCGGATCTGGTGATTCCGGACGATCGCTTGACTCTAAATCAGGGCGCCATCGCCCCGTGGAGAGAGCTGCGAGACGGGTGGTACCGGACTTTGTTGCAGGGGGTGGCCCGCCACATGCACTTCGACTTTGACACGCCGGTGCGAGACCTGACCCCTGCCCAACGGCAGGCCATTCTCTACGGGTTGGGGGAAAAGGAGATTCGCTTTGACTATCGCAGCGCCAGCGGTCAGCGGGAGAGCACCTTTACCGGCCAATTCGAGGGAGTGATTCCCCACCTGGAGCGGCGCTACCGGGAGACAGAGTCAGCTGCGGTGCGGGAGTGGATCGAGGGCTTTATGCGGCCGGTGCGATGCCCGGACTGTGGGGGGGCCCGTCTAAAGAAGGAAAGCCTGGCCGTGCGCATCGGTGAGCACAATATCCACGCCATCGCCACGATGTCGGTCAAGGAAGCCCTGCGCTTTTTCGACTCCCTGCAGTTGAGCGCGCGCGAGATGGAGATCGCCCGCCAGATCCTGAAGGAGATACGCGAGCGGTTGCAGTTCCTGCTCAATGTGGGGCTCGACTACCTCACTCTGGACAGGGCTGCGGGTACCCTGTCCGGCGGTGAAGCGCAGCGCATCCGACTGGCCACCCAGATCGGCTCCCAGCTGGTGGGTGTGCTCTACATCCTTGACGAGCCCTCGGTGGGGCTCCACCAGCGGGATAATCGTCGGCTCATTGCCACCTTGGAACAGCTCCGGGATTTGGGCAACACGGTGCTGGTGGTGGAGCACGACCGCGAGACCATGGAGCGGGCAGACTATATCGTCGACTTGGGTCCTGGCGCAGGCGAGCATGGCGGGTGGGTGGTGGCAGCTGGCCCCCCAGAGGCGATTCGCGCCGCCAACGGCTCCATCACCGGTGATTACCTGGCAGGCCGGCGCTCCATCCCTGTGCCTGAAAGACGACGCCCTGGCAACGGCAAGTTCCTGACCATCCGGGGGGCGCGCGGCAACAACCTCAAGTCGGTCGACGTGAGCATCCCCCTGGGCATGTTCGTGTGCATCACCGGTGTATCGGGCTCAGGCAAGAGCACCTTGGTCAACGAAACCCTCTACCGCGTACTCAGCAGAGAGCTCCACGGCAGCAAGGAAAATCCTTTGCCCCACGACGGCATCGAGGGGCTGGAGCACATCGACAAGGTGATTGACATTGACCAGTCGCCCATCGGGCGCACGCCACGCTCAAATCCGGCTACCTACACGGGCGTGTTCAGCCTTATCCGCGAGCTGTTTTCCCAGATCCCGGAGGCGAAAATTCGCGGCTATCGGCCGGGGAGATTCAGCTTCAATGTGAAGGGGGGACGCTGCGAAGCCTGCCAGGGCGATGGCATCATCAAGATCGAGATGCATTTCTTGCCAGATGTGTATGTGACCTGCGAGGTCTGCAAAGGGCGCCGGTACAACCGCGAGACCTTGGAGGTCAGGTACAAGGGGCGCTCCATCGCCGACGTGTTGGACATGACGGTGACGCAGGCCCTCGAGTTCTTCGCCAATATCCCGAAGATAAGGCGCAAGCTGCAGACTTTGCATGACGTGGGGTTAGGGTATATCCGGCTCGGGCAACAAGCTACTACCCTGTCCGGAGGCGAGGCGCAGCGCGTCAAACTGGCCGCGGAGCTGTCCAAAGTGAGCACCGGCCG
>JBBIKH010000147.1:0-9073 GCA_037445575.1 bacterium | reverse complement strand
CGGGCGACATACAGGAAGGCCGACTACGTGGTCCGCGAGGACTGATTGCCGGAGCCGGTGGACGACACCGCAGGGACACTCCGCCGGCAGACCGTGAGCGCTGGGGAGTCGCTCCTCACGGCCCGCGGCGGCGGTGCTCCTCGACGAGGCGCCGTACCTCTTCCAGTGTCCGGATCGTGTCCACCTCGAAGGTGTCCGCCACGCTGTGGATATCGATTGCCAGGTAGCCGGCGCTGTTGATGTTCCAGATAAGATGTTCACCGATGGCCATCTCCTGATCCGTGAGGTCGGTGAGGTGGAGCTGATTGAGCAGATGGTCGGTGAGCGTCTCCCGATAGACCTCTGGCCTCTCGAACTGTTCGGCATCCTTCTCCCTGGGAATCCAGTGCTCATAAGAGTCCTGATCGTTGAGCACCGCCTCCCAGTCTATCTCCTGCTCCTCCTTTTGATCCTGGATGGTCTCGTAGTCGACTTCTTCGTCAGAGTCTTCGGGGCTTTGCAACTCGAGCGTCTGCTCAGGGATTTCCTCCTGCTCCAGCTCTTCTTCCATTTCGGTGTCGATTTCCAGAAGGGGATTGGTCTCCAGCTCCATGTTGATCCGATGTTCCAAACTGATGATTGGCAGCTGGAGCAGGGACGAGAGCAGCACTTGCTGCGGCGACTGCCGCAGTTGCATGGACAGTCTTTGCGACAGGTTCACCATGCCCTCTGCACCTCCTTCCCTCCGCTTGCGCGTCCCACCTCATGTAGCCACATGGTCACTTTTCCCTGTGCTGTGTTCCCATGAATTTGCAGCATACCCTTCCAAAAGCTCTGACAGCGCACCGTGCTTCCCTTCCTGTTCATCTCCACTTGCTGGACAACCAGCAGGTTACCGGTCCAAGCGAAACTTTTCCCCCAGATACAGCTTACGCGCTTCCGGATCGTTCGCCAAGAACTCGGAGGTCCCAGATTTTAGCACCACTCCTTCATACAGCAGGTAGGCGCGATCCGTGATCGACAGGGTCTCGTGCACGTTGTGATCGGTGATCAAGACCCCGATGTTTTTCTCCTTGAGGCGGGCCACAATCGCCTGGATATCCTCCACGGCGATGGGGTCCACGCCCGCGAACGGCTCATCCAAAAGGATGAACTTGGGATTGGTGACCAATGCCCTCGTTATCTCCGCTCGCCGCCTCTCGCCCCCGGACAAGGTGTACGCCTTGTTCTTTGCCAGATGGGCTATGTCCAGTTCGTTCAGCAGCTCCTGCAGGCGCTGCTGGCGCTCCTGGCGGCTGAGGTCCATTGTCTCCAATATGGCCAGGATATTCTCCTCCACCGTCAGTTTGCGGAAGATTGACGGCTCCTGGGACAAGTAGGCGATGCCCAATTGCGCCCGCCGGTACATCGGCAGATTGGTGATGTCGCGTCCGTCCAAGAAGATCCTGCCGGCGCTGGGGCGAATCATGCCGGTGATCATGTAGAACGTGGTCGTCTTGCCGGCGCCATTGGGCCCAAGCAGCCCCACAATCTCCCCCTGGCGCACCTCTATGGAGACTCCGTTGACCACCTTCCTCTTGCTATAGACCTTGACCAGCTCCTCACAGCGGAGGAGCATGCGATGGTCATCGCCGCCGGCCTGCCTCATCCTGGTGCTCGTTTCGTCCCTCGCCACTGGCGACGGGCAGGGCTCCCTCCAGACGAGGCGGGTAGAAGACGCCGCTCGTCTTGCCCGGAGAGCTTGCAATGCACACCCGCCGCAGCTTTCCGTCCTGCATGAGAAGCTCTATCCTGTCCCCGCTGATGCGGTTGATGCCCTTGTATTCCCCCTCTTCCATTACATAGTACAGGCTGGTCGCCTGCTCTTCGACGGTAATGTTCCTGATCTGCTCGTCGGCCAGGTCGATGATCACCCGCTGGCCAGTGAGCTGGTTCAAGCGTGTCTGCGGATTCAAGGAATCACTAGGCGAGGTGATAAGCGCCTCGCCGTACACGGCAATCCTGTGCACTTCGTTGCCGCTCAAGAACACTTCCATGGACTTGCCGCGCAGGTGGTCCTGCCCATGGCTGCCGCGGGGAGCACCGGTCAACACCACCTTCTGGGCGTCGTCCAAGTACTCAGCTCTGTCACAGTGCACGCGCAGGCGGCCCTTGCGCATGATCACGCTGTCGGAGACCACGGCGCGGGCGCCCGCGTCAAAGACCTCCATCTTCTGGCCGATTAGCACCAGGGAGTCGCCACCGGTGCTATCGGTCTTGACCAGACGGGGAGCGTCCGTGGCACAAGCGTAACCGCTGGCGCGAAGGTAGTCGATGCGCCCACAGGTCAACACCGTAAAGCGCGCGGTATCGGCCAGCATCACTCGCCCCTCGGCACGCGCCCGCTCCTCGGTTTCGTAGTACGTCAACCGGTCGGCAGCAAGCCACCGGGTGCTGTCATAGATCACCGGATGGCCTTCTGCCACTTCTACGCGCGTGAACTCGTTGTAGGAGACGCGCTCTGCATGCAGTCTGCGCCTACCCGTGTCGATGCGCACGCGGCCCATGAAGACTACGGTGCCTGCTGCCTCATCGCGCAGGGCCTGGTCACAGGACATGCTGGCAGCCCCTTGGCGGAAGAGCACATCACCTTCCAGGCGCTGCAGCACCCGGCCGTCAACGGTCTGCCCGGTGAGCCGTGTCGCCCTCACCAGCCGCAGCCGCTCGTCTTGGCCCTCCGTAGTTACCGGGGACAGGAGCGCCGCCAGGGCCAGCGTCAGCATCGCGCCCGTGTAACCCCTTCGACCCGCTTCCACCATCGTCCTCTGCCCGTCTATTGCGGCGCCTGTCCAGGCGGCGAAGCGCTATCGCCTGCTGCGGCAGAGTCGGGCCGAACCCGCCTTGGCCGCAGGCGGCGTTCGAGGTCAAGGTCGATCCTGCGTTCGGACACTCCCCGCGGCTCGTAGAAGGTGTAGTTGCGCAGATTCTTGTCAGACTCAAAGCCGGTGCCATACAGGGTGTCCCCTGCAGCCCGCACGATCATCACCGGTGCATCAGAATAGACCTTGTCCCCTTCCTTGCTGTAAAATAGGCGTTCCGTGCGCAGCACCACGCCGCTATCGGAAACCACCACCACGTTCCCATGCGCCTCCACATCGTAGGTGGCTTCATGCATCACGCCCGAGTCGGCAGTGACGTGCGACAAACGCCCTCCCCGCTCATCGAAAAGGTCCACTTCCACGCCCTGGTTGAAGCGATAGAACTTGTCGCCCTTGTACTTGACCATGTGCCCGTAGAAAATGATGGCCGACGGTTTGCCCTCCTTGCTGCTCACCACCCGCGACTGCCATCCCTCCTGCTCCACCGGCCTGTCGCCAGATGGTCGCGGCGCCGTGCGCGGAGGTTCTTTGCGCGCGCAGGCCACCACCAACAAGGTGAACGCGACCAGCGTCGTCCACATGGACCTCACGACACGCCAGCCTCCAGAAGGTCATGGAGATGGATCATCCCCACTGGATGATTCTGCCGATCAACCACCACAATTTGCAAAATATTCAGGTCCTCCATGACCCGCAGCGCATCGATCGCCATTGCCCCGGCCAGCACTGTCTTGGGATTCTCATTCATGACTTCGGCGGCAGTGAGGGTGCGGATGTCAAAGTCCTTCTCCAGGAGGCGGCGCAAATCGCCGTCGGTAATGATGCCGCGCAGCACATTCTGGTCATCCACCACGCACGTGCCGCCAAAGCGTTTGCGAGTAATCTCCAGGATCGCTTCGCGCAAAGGGGTGCGCAAGGTCACCTTGGCCACCTTGTCACCGGTGAACATGATGTCGTCCACCTTGAGGCGCAATCTCTTGCCCAGCGCGCCGCCCGGGTGGAGGAACGCAAACTCCTCCGGTCCGAAGTGACGCCGTTCCAGTAACGCCACGGCCAGCGCGTCGCCCATGGCCAGAGCGGCAGTGCTGCTGGCCGTGGGGGCAAGGTCGTTGGGACAGGCTTCCTCTTGCACGCTCACGTCCAGCACCACATCACTGCGCTCGGCAAGCGCCGAACGCAGGTTTCCGATGAGGGAGATGATGGGCACCCCGATGCGGCGCAGCGCCGGAAACAGCCGGGTGAGCTCACCCGTATTGCCGCTTTTGGACACGCAAATGACTACATCATCCTTGCGCACCAGGCCCAGGTCGCCATGCACTCCCTCGGCCGCGTGCATAAAGATGGCTGCGGTCCCGGTGCTGGTGAGCGTGGCGGCGATCTTCGAAGCCACGATGCCCGACTTGCCCATGCCGGTCACAATCACTCTGCCCCGGCAGTTGTACAGCAGGTCCACGGCTTTGACGAACGACTCGCCCACCCTGTCGATCAACGCCTGCAGTGCACGCGCCTCGATCGCCAACACTCGCTTGCCCGTGGCGATTGCCTTTGCCTGATCAGCATCTGCAGGCGCAGTATGCGATGCCATTGCTTCCATATGCCACTCACTTTGGGAAAGGGGTTACCCCTTCGACCGTCACGTGTACCGAGTCGGCGCCTGGCGGACCAGGCGGATACAACCGGTACCCTTTGGCAAGCACGGTCTTGGGCCCCGACAGACCATCCAAGTTCCAGGCGAACCCGTAGCGATCGCCCTCAGCAGCAGTATCCGTGAAATGCAGCACCCCGTCCACATAGAACTCCACGCGCTCGATCGGGCTGGTGGGGTGGGTGACCACTGCCTCGACTGCGTAGGTCCCCAACCCCGGCAACGCCTCCCCTTCCCGCGGGCGCACGATAGTCACGCGCGGCGGCTCCTCACTGAGCACCACCATCGCAAGCTCACCGGAGGCCTGAGCCCCGTTCTCGTCCCGCACCGTGACGCCAAGCCGGTAGGAGCCGGCCTGCTCGGGTGCTCGCCACACGGAGCGTGCGCCCTGGGCCGACCCCAGAAGCGTGCCACCAGTGCTTGTCCACTGGTAGGAGAGCAAATCACCGTCAGGGTCCTCCGCTTCCACTGCCACGGTGGTCGTGTCGCCGGGGTAGAGGTCGCTGTCCAGGGCATAGATGCGCAGGATCACAGGGGGCCGATTTGCCAACTTTTCCATCAGACTGCACCCGGCAACAAGGGTCAAAACCGCGACCCCAACCGTGTAAAAGGCTCTGCGCACAGGGAGTTCACCTCTGACGCCACCATTTCACAGCAATATGGCACTGGCTTGTGCCACGGTGCGACTTGCTCCCTCGCCGGATTCCACAAAAAGGACCAGCCTGTCACCGCTGCCACTGAGCGCGCTCACGGGCAGCTGGAAGGTCCTGTACACGATCTCGCCCGCCTGCATGCCTGCCACCTGATGACCGCTCAGCACTGCTCTCACCACGTGGCGATGCCGGGCCGAGCCCAGGTCGGATACCAGCACGGCCCGCAGGGTCAGGGCCGGCGCTCGGTCCGAGCCCAACCGCGCCAGACCCACCCGCACCGTCACCATAAAGGCGGTACGCACTACCTCGCCCTCAATGGTAAACAACCCGGGCGTGCTGCGATGAGCGTCGTACTGTCGACGGTAGCGCTCATAGGCGGTTGCAACGCTGTGCGCCCCCTGGACGCGACCTGCGGCGCCGTTGAAAAAGACATCCGGAACGCCCAAGCCGGTCTGCGCCAGCTCCTCATAGCGCAGGCGCGCCTCGGGCAGGGCATGGCCGTCCACCCACTTGCCCGGGTTGGGCAGGTGGTACTCGGCGACGATGAGGGAGGAGCTCCCCACCTCTGCCTCCAGTTGCGCCAACGCGTCAAGCGCATGGCCGCAGTATTGGGCTGAAGGATCGTCGCTCACAAACGCCTCGACCAGCACGGCCCGCTCCCGCTGGCTGCGAGGGTTCTTCGGGTCCAGCGGATTATCCCGTGGCAGGTCCCCACATTGGGATGCCACGACCAGCAGGAGTATCATACACGCCAGGCCGCGCATGGCTCACCACCGAAAGTTCAACCCCAGGCTCATGCCCTTCCCGTCCAGCAGCGGGCACAACGCCACGCTGACTTTTTGCGGCGGCATCATCGCCTCTGCCACGATGTAGTTGGACTGGGCGCTATTTGCCGCCACCATGGCGAAGGTCAATATCGCTCCAGCTCCCGTAACGCCGAGCAACGTATTCCGTGCCTTTAGGTAGTCATTGGCGCGGTCATAGGTCCGGTCGAAATCGGCCAGGCGCGTGGCCTGCTGATACTCGCGGTAAGCATCGCGGTAGTTGAGGTGCACCACCAGGGTAGCGATGCCACAGACCAGGGTGCCTCCCAGTGCAAACGATGCCGGGTAAGCACGCACCCGCTCTTGCTGCCGATAAGCGCCTTCTCCCGTGAGGTCGAAAAGAATGTTGCGGGCCAACAGGCTAACCATTCTCGGCAACGCTTCCCGGCCCTGACTCTCTACCTTTTCACCCACCACCGCGCCTGTGCCCACCTCAATGATGTGCGCGTCAAGGCGCAAAACTCTGCCAGAACGACCGATGGCTCCCTGGATGACGTAGCGCGCGCCGGCCATCTGTCCCACCGCCACTGCTTGCCGCTCATCCAGGAGGCCACTCTGGGCCAGCGCTAATTCCTCTATGACTCCCTCCAGCGCTGTGCGTTCCAGCACCTTGATGCCGCCTGACTTGGAGAGCTCGGTCTTGAGCATCTCCGGCACAATCGCACAGAGCTCATCCAACCCCCGGGCGCCACTGGCGTTCCGAAACTCCAGGACAGCCACGGTCACCGGAGCTTGCGCATTCCCTTGGCATGCGCCCATCACCAGGCACACCAGGCAGGTAAGGACCGAGACTGTCGCAGGAGGCTGCATCTTGTGGCTCATGTAATGGGGTGCGTCGCCTCCAGTTCGAGGCGGAGCTCATGCATGCGGCGGAGGTGGAGCAACAGGTTCTCCAACCTGTCCAACGGCCACATGCTTGCCGCGTCGCAAAGTGCCTCGCGGCAGTTGGGGTGCGTCTCGATGAACACCGCCTCACACCCTGCGGCTGCGGCTGCGCGCGCCAGTCCTGGCACAAACTCCGGCCGCCCCCCAGAGGGATCACTGGACGGGACCCCGTACACGCGGATGGCGTGCGTGGGATCAAAGACCACCGGGTAGCCCAGGCCGCGCATAATGGCAAAGGAGCGAAAGTCCACCACCAGATTGTGGTAGCCGAAAAAGGTACCTCGCTCAGTGAGCAAGATATTGCGGTTTCCCACCCCCTCCACCTTGCCGATGACATGCCTCATGTCCGTCGGGTCCAGGAATTGTCCCTTCTTGATGTTGAGGGCCTTGCCGGTACGGGCAGCGGCCAGGGTCAGACTTGTTTGCATCGACAGGTAGGCGGGTATCTGGATAACGTCGAGCACCTCAGCTGCCGGGGCCGCTTCGTGCTGATCGTGAATGTCTGACAGCACCGGCACCCCCAGGTCCTCCTTCACCTTCTGCAGGATACGGAGGCCTTTGTCAAGACCTGGACCCTGATAGGAGTGAGCCGAAGAGCGGTTATCCTTCAGGTATGATGACTTGAAAATGAACGGCATCCCCACCCGACGGCAGATCTTCTGAACCTCCACTGCCGTGCGCAGCACCAGCTCTTCTGACTCGATCACACACGGGCCGGCAATCAGTGCCAGCGGCTGACCAGGTCCAATCTGGATATCGCCGACTACGACCGTTCGCACTCCGCAGCTCCTCGCCTAACTCTTCTTGTATTCGTTGCCCCTGTCCTTGTGCTGAAGCGCCGCCCGCACGAATTCCCGAAACAAGGGGTGTGCTCTCAGCACGCGCGACTTGTACTCGGGATGAAACTGGCCCGCCACAAACCAGGGGTGGGAAGGCAATTCGATCATCTCCACCAGCCCCGTCTCGGGGTTGCGCCCGCTGATGGCCATCCCCCTCTCCTCCAGCAGAGGGACGTACTTGTTGTTGACCTCATACCGATGGCGGTGGCGTTCGGAGATGGTCGTTTGGCCATAGATCTTCGCTGCCAGGGACTTTTTCTGCAGCTCGCAGGTGTACGCGCCGAGCCTCATCGTGCCGCCCATTTGGGTGACGTCTACTTGCGTTTCCATCAGGTCGATGACAGGATAAGGCGTGGCCTGGTCGAACTCCCGGCTGTTGGCTCCTGCCAGACCACAGACATTGCGCGCGAACTCGATAACAGCACACTGTAACCCCAGGCAGATGCCGAAGAAGGGCAACTTGTGCTCCCTGGCGTAGCGCACGGCGGCGATCTTTCCCTCAATGCCCCGCTCGCCAAAACCGCCAGGGACCAACAGCCCAGACACGTCGTCAAAACGGCCTTCCACGCCGGTCTTTTCTATGTCTTCTGCATCGATCCACTTGAGTTCCACACGGGCGTCATTCTCCACCCCGGCGTGCACGAACGCCTCCATGATGCTCTTGTAGGAATCGCGCAGCCCGGCGTATTTGCCGCAAATAGCCACCCGCACGAACGCACTCGGGTTCTTCACCTTGTGGACAAATGACTTCCACGTGGTCAAGTCCGGTTTGTCGCACTTGAGTTTGAGCAGCTCAACAATCTGGTCCGCCAGGCCGCCGCTTTCGAACACCAGCGGCACCTCATAGATCGACTCGACGTCGCGCGCCTCGATCACCGCATTGGCGGGCACACTGCAGAACAGGCCGATCTTTTCCCGCTGCTCTCGGCTCAGGGGCACTTCGGTACGACACAGAAGGATGTCCGGCTGGATGCCGATCTCACGCAGGCGCATCACCGAATGCTGCGTAGGTTTGGTCTTTAGCTCGCCAGCCGCCCGGATATATGGGACCAGGGTCAGGTGGACGTTGATGGCGTTGTCGCGCCCCACCGCCAGGCAGAACTGCCGGATGGCCTCCAGAATAGGGAGACTCTCGATGTCACCCACCGTGCCGCCGATCTCGGCAATGACCACGTCGAAATGCTCCCCCTCGCCGGAGACTTGGAGGATGCGCCGCTGGATCTCGTCGGTGATGTGGGGCACTACCTGCACCGTCTTGCCCAGGTAGTCCCCGCGCCGCTCCTTTTTGATCACCGTGAAGTAGATCTGTCCGGTGGTCGCATTGTTGCGCGCGGACATGTCGGTGTCGATGAACCGCTCGTAGTGGCCCAGGTCCAGGTCGGTCTCCGCC
>JBBIKH010000146.1:0-9118 GCA_037445575.1 bacterium | reverse complement strand
AAAGCCACACACAGCACGCGCATCATGGCAAAGGCCTCCAAACGATACCGCGAGCCCACTTTCGCCTGGGCTCCGGAGCTACTTAGCGCTTGCGAGGATTCCACATCCCCTGCGCAACCGCCGGCACGAACGTCTCCAGACCAGGCGGCGGGAAGGAGAGTGTCTTCTCTTGTTCGGCGCTCATGTACGCGGTCATCAGCAGTTCAGCGACGTTGAGGCCGTCGTCAAAGTTCTCGGCAGGCCGCTTGCCGGCCAAGAACGATTGCACCATGTGGCGGTTTTCGGCCTCATAGCCGTATTCGCTCTCCTCGTTGCTCACCACCGGCATCAGCCCGATCTCGGCGTTCTGTTTCTCAACCAGGTCTTCGCCCTGTTCGCCCTTTACCCTGCGGCTGAAAAAGACCTTGAGGCCCGAGTCCAGGGTATTGATAGCGAGGCAGTACTCGGGTCCGAGCAGCTCCATGGTCAGACGCAAGCCTGCACCCACGTAGCACCACGAGGTGGTGGTTTCCACCACGAGCGGCTCGCCGTTCTCATCGTGGTACTCGATGAGCGACCGCGCAAAATCCTCTGCGGGCCGCCGACGATAGTCCAACTGGCCCTGGCTGTACTTTTTGAGATGGCGGATGTACTCCGGGCGCTGCCACTTCAGGCAGGAGGTGTGGGCCGTCACCTTGACGGGGGTCAGGACCGACCGTGGCGCACCGGGTGGAGTGAGCATGAAGCGGGCTGCCTCCACTGAGTGGCACATCATGTCGTTGAGCACGCCGCCACCTTGGAGGGTTCCTTCCCAGAACCAGGGCATATGCGGGCCGCTGTGCTCCTCGGCGGCACGGGCCAGGTAAGGTCGCCCGGCGATGGCGGCTCCCCGCGCCCAGACGATCTGCTTACCACGGACCACCGTGGGGGAGAAGACCTGGTTTTCCAAATACCCATCCAGTAGCCCAGCCTTGCGCGCCAAATCGCGCATCTTGCGCGCCTCTGCCACGGTGCGTCCCAAAGGCTTTTCGCAGGCTACGCCGATCAGCTCCCCTTTGCCGCTCTCCAAGGCGTGGACGATCTCCTCCATCACCTCAAGGCGGGCGTAGTTGGGGATGCAGATCCAGATGGCGTGTATTGCCGGGTCCGCCACCATGTCAGTGACGCTCTTGTACGGTTTGGCATCGCCTACACGCAGCTTCTTGGCCAAGGCGGCAGCAGCCTGGGCAGTCTTACGGTTTTTGTCCACGATGCCCAGGATGTCCGCGTCCCGCACGCCTACCCAGGACCGGATGTGGAAATTTCCCACAAAACCTCCCCCCACAATGCCGACCCCAAGTCTTGTCACCTCCATAAGCCACCTCGCTTTCTTTTTACTCCTCGCGTTCTCCACAGGCCTTGTGGGCCTCCTCACCTTGACGGGGAGAGCTAGCCGAACCGCAAGGTGATCTCCTGTCGGGCAAAATCAGTCCACTCCCCCTGAGCTGGCCGCGTGCCCAAAGGGAAAGCTATCCGCGACGAAGCAAACTCATGCAACCCCGCCTCTGCTGGCAGGACTATGCCGATGCCTTGGCCTCTGGACGCTGCTCCCGGAAAAAGAGCACAAAGGCCAGGGCGCAGAGAATGGTCAACGTGCACGGCACCAGAAAGACCGCGCGCCAGTTGGTGACGTCCCCCACGGTAAAGATGTCTTTGATCCAGCCGGCGAACAGACTTCCCAAAAAGCGCCCCAAGCCCAAGGCGATGATGGCGATCAGGCTCTGGGCCGAGGCGCGCACGTCGTTGGGAGCCACTTTGTCCACGTAGATAAAGGCGGCGGTGAAAAAGAACACATAGCAGAAGCCGTGCAGTGCCAGCGAGGCGATCACCAGCCAGGCCGGCGTGCCAATGGCAAAAATGATGTAGCGCACCGGCCAGGCCAGTGCACCGATGGCCAGGGTGTTGCGCATGCCGTACTTTTCCAGGAAAACGGAAAGCAGGAAGGCCATGACAAAGATTTCCGCCACCTGCGCGATGGTCATCACTGCCGAAATGGACTTTGCCGGCAAATCGATGACCGGCGACTGCAAGAACGGCGCCGTGAGGATGTAGTAGAACTCCAGCTCAGTGGCCACCACGAAGGTGATGATGACAAAGATCAAAAAGTTCTTGTCGCGCAGCATCTTCAGCGCTTCTAGGAAAGCGAAAGGGTTCACCCCTTCCTTCTTTGGTGGCGTGTGCGGCAGGCTAAAGGCCTGCAGGCCCATGAGCAACGAGAAGATGCCGGCCAGAAACAGGGTGTCGCCGCGCACCATGACGCTTTGGCCAGCGTACCGCCACGCCGCCAGCAGCCAACCGGCAGCGATCCAGCCGATGGTGCCCCACACCCGAATACGGCCGAACTCCTTCTCCGAGTTTTCTAAATTGATCATGGCGATGGAGTTGGTGATGGCCAATGTGGGGGCATAAAGCAGGCAGTACAGGAACATGAGGGGAAGGAGTGTGCCATAGCTGGTGATGCGCGACATGACCAGGAGCAATGCCCCGCCAGCCAACTGCAACACGGCAATGAACTTCTCCGACGCCAGCCAGCGGTCGGCCACCTGTCCGCCAAAGAAGGGGGCCACAATGGTCGCCAGAGGCAGGACGGCGTAGATCCAGCCTGCTTGGATGCCGGTGAAGCCGAGGTGGTTCAGCAAATACTCCGACAGCACCGGCGCCCACGCCCCCCAGATGGCGTACTGCAGGAACATCATGATGCCGAGACGTGTCTTGGTCGACATGGAGTCCTCCGCTGCGCTCAGTCCAGTGTTTCGCCCTCAGACGATTCTGCGCTTGACCGGGTCCCAGAACACCTTGCGCCCTTCCAGGTACGACTTGGTGGCCATGTGGCAGGTGATCGCCTCCTCGAACCCGCGCTCGATGTTGCAGCTGGGCTGACCACCGTTGCGAATGCAATCGAGCCACTCCTTGATGTGGAGATGGGAGACGTCCACGCGCTTTCCCTCGCGGTAGGTGTAAAGGAGGCCGCGCGAGGCAAAGTACTGCTCGCTGGCCGAGGTCACCGCGTCGATCCCCTTTGCTCCTGGATGATAGGTGAAAAGGGGAAGCGACGGGTCGATGACCCGCGCTTCGATCTTCTCCTTAAAGCGCGTCTACTCATAGTCTGCGGTCACGGTCAGCACGCCGCCCACTTCCATCGCGGCGTCGTGGCCCATAAACACCTTGCCGCGATTGCGGTTGCTGGCCAACGTGGCACTGTAGATGAGCGTCAGGTTGCGCTCCGGGTATTCAAAGACCACGTGAAAGACGTCCGGCACGTCTCTGCCGTCCTTGTAGAAGTAGATGCCGCCGGACGCCACTGCCGAGTGCGGGATCCCCAGCTCGAGGATCTGGTTCACGGCATCGTACTCGTGCGACAACAGGTCGCCAGAAAGCCCCGTCCCATAGTCAAACCAGCAGCGCCAGCGGAAGAATCGCTCCAGGCTGAAGGGCACCTTGTGCGGCGCCGGGCCTTGGAACTGCTCCCAGTCGATGGTCTGGGGGCTACCATCTTTGTGGATGTCGTAGACCCATGCGCCACCCGGTGAGTTGCGATTAGTGGTGGTCTCCACCAATGTAATGGGCCCCAAAATGCCCTTTTGCACGATCTCGCGCGCCTTGGCGTGAGTTGCCTGCTGGCGATTCTGGTGACCGAGCTGGAACACGATGCCGGTGCGGGTCACGGCCTCGTACAGCCGGTACACCTCCTCCTCGGTGCGCGTCATGCACTTCTCCAAGTACACGTGCTTGCCTGCTTCGGCTGCGTCGATGGCCATCTGGGCATGCCAGTGATCGGGGGTAGCAATGATCACCGCATCCACATCCTTGCTGGCGAGCAGCTCTTGGTAGTGGCGGTAGCGCTTGGCGCCGGGCAATGGGGTGCCGCCACCGCCGGGTCGGAACTCGTTTCTGGAGGCGGCCAGACCGCGCTCAGCACGAACGTCGAACACATCGCACACCGCAGTGAGTGCGACGTTGAGATCCTCCTGCTTGAGCCAGTCTTCCAGCCACTTGTCGAGTTTGTTCTTCTCGGCGTCGCGGCGTTTCTGCTCCACCCAATCAGGGTGCGCGAACCCAGCCGCGCGAATGAGGTCTTCGCCGCGGCCCCCAAAGCCGATGATCCCCAGGCGAATGAGATCCCCGCGCTTGCTGCCGGCGGAAGCAGGCATCACCGCGGGCGCCTCGCCAAGGCCAAGCTCAGAGAGGATCTTCTGCTTGCGGTTCTCCTCCAACGAGCGCTTCTTCAAAAAGCCGTACACGAACAAGCCGAGCACAGGAATGGAGGCCAGTCCCTTGAGCACGTCTCGCCTGCCGATGCCACTGCGAGCAGAGCCGGCCTGTTCCGGCTGCGCGCCCTCGTTGCGGTCATGGTGACTCATGCGTGACTCTCCTTTTCTCATACTGCGTGCGCTCTGGCCTGCTGCGGGGGACCAAACACCAGGCGGTCAAGGCCGACGATCCGCCCCGTGGGAAACAGCGCCAGCACAATCAACGCGCACAGCTCGATAAGGTTCTTGTTGACTATGAGGTAGCTCCCCTCAGCGTGCACTGAGTAGGTGTAGCCGATGAACGGGGGATTGCACAAATAGTAGAGGACAAGGAGCACAGCTCCGGCGATCGCAGCCGGTCGGGTCAGGAACCCTAGCATCAGCCCCAACCCGATGGCGGTCAGGCCCCAAATGTTCAGCCAGTCAACGATGCGCAGCGCAGTAGGGTTGGCAACGATGGAGGTGAACAGCCCGGCAAATAGCCCCTTTGCCTCCAGCAGATAACCGGTGGATGACCAGTACGGGTTAAAGAGCTTGGCCAGGCCCTCGTACAAGAAGTGCCAGCCGATGAGCACCCGCAGTGCCACCAGGGCGCCCAGGTGCCACCCGGTACAGGTCACCGCCTCGCTTAGTTTCTTCTGTTGTGCCATTGACTCCTCGCAGCTAAGTGGACCAAACCAAGGTTTGCCGCAATTCGGAATGATGGCAGGGGGGATCGCGTGAAATGGCTGATGGGAAGCAGGGTAATGGGCGGTTTCCGATCGCAAAGACGTTGTGCCCTGCAGCAGAATCGCTGGTCTCGCGGTTTCTCTGTGCAAAGGGGCATGTGCTGGCGGCTCCGACCATGGTGCACAGGACCAGGGTAGTCTCTGCATTATTCGGCCGCGGCGAACGTTCGCTCCACTTCAACTCTTGGGAACGTGCGGTCTGATGTTCGCGAAAGCTCACACTCCAGCTCCACACCCTGTAGGTCGCACCAACCAGCCGCCCCTTGGGGGCCCTTGCTGCACGTTCCACCGTCAAGGCCACAAAATAAGCAATTCTCGGCTGGAAGTCAAGAAAAAAGATGGGGGTTTTTGTCCTAATTGCGCGGTTCGCTTTGGCGGCCGGTCACACCTGGCGGGCATAGCGATTGTATTCCGCGCAGCGGCGTGCTGTATGCCCTCCGGCGCCTCTGCCAATCGGCGGAGACGTAGCGGGCATGCGCATTGGGTCCAAGCCTCTTGGTGCAACGCGCCCATCGCAGCAGGTCCCCAAGATTGCCTACGGGCCAGCTCTCCGACGAAGCGGCTCGACATGAGTCGACAAGGCAAATGTCCGCGCAACTGGCAGACAAGGGGCCACAGCGACGGCCCCTCTCGGAGCCTCGGAGGCGCAAGTCTCGCCCTTCTTCTGACTCCAGGTGCGCTGTGCTCGGACATTGTAGGAGTCCACGGGTTCGCCGAGCTGGCCTGCATGCGCGAAAGAGGGATGTTCTTGTCCCGCCCGTCCTCCTGGACAGAGGGCCCCTTCCCGAAACGGAGGCCCAGCCCTTTGAGGAGCCATGTGCAGCACCTGTCGCGGAGGCGGTGCATTTTGCCTAGAACCTTGCGAGGCCTCGGTTACACCAACGAAGGGCCACCTGCACGTCGGTGTGCAGGCGATTCGCCCGTTGCTTCCCATGAATGCGCTGGACATACCCCTTGCCGCTGGCCTGCTGAGGAGGCGCCTACGCGCCCCAGCGTCGCCGGCAACTGAGCCCCACCTTACTCGTCGGGGAATCTGCAGCGCGGGGCCGCCCACGTCAAGTCGCCGAGAACTGAGGGCACAATGCGCTCCTCCTCTCGAATCCGTTGCGCCAATTCGGCCGTCGGCCGTTTGGAAGTGGAACCGCACGGGGTGCTTCCTTTCCGGCTTTCCGCTCAGCTAGCGCGTGGAAAAACGGTAGATGGTGGTCTGGCGGTAGACTTGGCCGGGCCGCAGGACCACCGAGGGGAACCCCGGCTTGTTCGGCGAATCCGGAAAGTGCTGGGCCTCCAGACAAAACCCGGTGCGGTGGTGATAGGCCTTGCCTCCCTTGCCCACATGGTGGCCGTCAAGGAAGTTGCCGGAATAGAACTGAATCCCCGGCTCGGTGGTGATAACCTCCATAATTCGGCCGGTCGTCGGCTCGTACACGGTGGCGGCCAGGGCCAAGCTGCCGCCTCCCGAGTTCAGGACGAAATTGTGGTCGTACCCGCGCCCATTGCGCAATTGTTCATCCGGCAGGCTGATGCGCGCGCCGATGGCAGTAAGGCGGCGAAAATCAAAAGGGGTGCCCTCTACGCTGCGCAGCTCGCCGGTGGGGATCAGCTCCGCGTCCACCGGCGTGAACCGATCCGCGTTGATCTGGAGCAGGTGACCGAGAATGTCGCCACTTCCCTGGCCCGCAAGGTTGAAGTAGCTGTGGTGGGTGAGGTTGACGATGGTGGGTTTGTCCGTGGTAGCCTCATAGTCGATGCGCAGCTCATTGGCGTCGGTCAGCCGGTAGGTGACCACGGCGTCCAAGCGCCCAGGATAGCCCTCTTCCCCATCTGGGCTGAGATATCGGAGCCGTACTCCCACAGCATGTTCCTCCCGGAGCAGCTCGCCTTTCCATAACACCTTGTCAAAGCCTTTGATGCCGCCGTGCAAGTGGTTGCGGCCGTCATTAGTGGCCAGAGTGTAGGTGACGCCGTCAAGGGTAAAGCGTCCGCCGGCAATGCGATTGCCGTAGCGCCCCACGATTGCCCCGAAATAGGGCGAGTCCTCAAGATACTGCTCCAGGTTATCATAGCCCAAGACTACGACCGCCGGCGTCCCCGTGCAATCCGGCACCTGAAGGGCCGTTACGATACCCCCGTACGTGATGATTTTGGCCTGCACGCCATGGGCATTGGTGAGGGTGAACAGTTCCACTTGCTGGCCGTCTGGCAGCCGACCAAAGGGCTCCCTGGTGACTTGCATCGCTTTCCCTCCTTTGTGGTGTTCTGCACAGGCAAGCATCGTTGCCAGGGCCGCAGCTGCGGCAAGAAGGCAGAGTTCGCGTGCATTGCACATGATTTCGTCTCCTCGTCTGCGTATTAAAGCGCTTTCTTAACTTAATGAAAAAGGACCTCCGGCGGGACCACCTGCTTTTCGAGGCCAGGACCTTGGTACCTGACCTCCAGTGCGCGGCCGCCCCGCCTCTGGAAATACAGGACACGGAGCGGGTGAAGACCGGCCGCGAGGGCGATCGCCCCTTGTTTCTCGCGGGCGCCGTGCAGGCCATCGTTGTCAACCACTAGCTCCTCCCCAATGAGCAGCTTGCTGCCGTCATCCGAGATGGTGGAGAAAAGGTAAACTCCGGTAACCGGCACCTCAATCCAGCCGGAAAATGAAAGGGCATAGAGCTCCTGCCGGCGGGCGAAGCTCAGATCGACTTTGTCGGAGACTCCTTCTTTGACCGCTGACAGTCCGGCGAACTCGGGCAGGTGATCCCACTCGCCTTCGTAGTAACTCACCTTCAGGCCAGGCAGTACTGACAGTTCCTGGGCGGCGGGCCGCGGGGCGACCTTGGTGAGGACAAAGGTGGCCACCCTGCTCTCCGAGCCCTCCGGCCAGAAGGCTTTGGCCTTGAGGGTCAAGGATTCGGTGACGCGGAACGGGCGGGTGCAAAGGGAATCGCTCCGTTTAGGTGTGCGGCCATCCAGGGTGTAGCGGATCTCCGCTCCTGGCCTAAGGACCGCTAGGCGGACATCAAGATGGTCCACGAAAATGGCCGCCTCGTTCAGCAGCACCGGGGGCAGGTAGCCAAGGTTGGCTAAACGCACCGCCTCAGGCGGTATTTTGACCATTTGGCGGTCGTAGGTGAGCAGACCGTTGTTCTCGCTTTCTACATCGGAGAGCTGCGTGTAGACGGCGGCGCTCAGGCCTGCCTCCTGGGCCAGACGATGCACGCCACCGAGCAGCTCCTCATACCGGCAGACAAGCCGCTCCGGATCCGGGAGAAGGTCGTAGCCCCAGCCTCGCTCGGTCCAGGTGTGGCCTTTCACCACGTAGCCCAGTCCGCCGAACTCCCCCAGTACAGCTGCACGCCCTGACTCGACGGACGGCGCCGCGGGATCCGGATAGGAGTGAATATCGTGAACGTCACCCACACCGGCGTCTGTCCACCCACTGGCGTTGTTCACCAGGCGCGATGGATCAAGCTCCTTCACCGTCTGGACTATTCGCTCGGTATCGTATTGCCCCCACCCCTCATTGAAGGGAACCCACATGATGATGCAGGGGTGGTTGTAGCGGCCCTGGATCATTGCCGCCAACTCTTGCTCGAATTGGACCCGTTCTTCCGGGGTGCGATTGGCGCCATTGGGCATATCCTGCCAGACGAGCAGACCGAGCCGATCGCACCAGGTGTACCAGCGCTCTGGTTCCACTTTCACGTGCTTGCGCACCATGTTGAAGCCCAGGCGCTTCATCATCTCCACGTCGAAGCGAAGTCCCGCATCCGAAGGGGCGGCGTAAAGACCGTCCGGCCAGAAGCCTTGGTCCAGCGGGCCGAGCTGGAAGAGGGGCTTGCCGTTGAGCAAGATGCGGGTGACACCGCTGCTGTCCGGGCCTACCTCCACCTTGCGCAGGCCGAAATAGCTCTTCACCTGGTCGACGGCTTGTCCCTGCCGGCGCAGGGTGAGAGTCAGGTCGTAAAGGAAAGGATCCTCGGGCGACCAGAGGCGGGGTGAGGGGATGGCCAGGCGCAGTTCCTCCTCGGCGGGCGCAGTCTGACGGCCCACTTCGTGGCCGTGGGCGAAGGCTACTGCCTCTACGCTCAGTCCCCCTATTTTTTCACCGCCCACTGTGGTGTGAATCGTCAG
>JBBIKH010000145.1:0-9137 GCA_037445575.1 bacterium | reverse complement strand
GGTAAGCGTCGCCGCCCAAAACGCGGTGTTGTTTCCACCGTCTGTCCTGGCAATTAATATAAGAGTTTTGTGCAAAGAAGCAAGTCATAACTTCCGGCAGGGATTTCCTGGCGGCCTCTATCTTCCCTCTTGACATAGTCGTGGCAAAGTGGTAAAATTAACCACGCAATTAGTCCAGGTGGAGTCACAAGGCAGTGCGAAGGCAGAAAAACGTGGTCCGTACGGTCTTTCCGGGTACATGCATGGTGAGGGCGCTGGTCCTCATGTGGGCATTGAGCATGCTGGTGGATGTGGCGGCGAACGCCGCTGCCCTTGGTAGGGGAGCAACCCGCGCGGAGGACACCCGACGCGTCCTCGAGGCGGTAAGAATTTCGGCCAAGCCGGAGATCGATGGCTGTCTGGAAGATTCGGTCTGGCAGGCGATTCCGTTTCAAGGCGATTTTGTGCAGCGCGAGCCCGAAGAGGGGGCACAGGCAAGTGAACCCACCCAACTGGCAGTGGCTTATGACGATGACAACCTCTACCTCGGCGTCAAGTGCTTTGACAAGGAACCGGAACGGGTGGTGGCCAGAGAGATGCTCCGCGACACGCAGCTGGATGATGACGACAACTTTGAGGTGGTGATCGATTCCTATCGCGACCAGCGGAGTGGCTTCTACTTTGTGGTGAATCCGCGAGGGGCGATGCGCGACGCAGTGTTCAGCAACGAAGGACGCAACTTTAACGCCGCCTGGGATGGCATTTGGCAGTGTCGGTCGCAGATTAACCACTTCGGGTGGTTTGCCGAGATCGCCATTCCCTGGAAGACACTTCGGTTCGCCAAGCAGGACACACAGGTGTGGGGCGTCAACTTTGCCCGCACCATTCGTCGCAAGAACGAATACACCTTATGGCAATTGGTGCCGCGGGATCTGGGCTGGGCAGGTCTGTTTCGATTGTCCCAGGCGGGCACGCTGCGTGGCTTGAGGGGACTGCGTAGCGGCGGCGGCTTTGACCTCAAGCCGTATGTCGTAGGTGGCCTACAGCGCGATGCCACTACCTCCTTTGCCACCGTTCGGGAGGGCGACCTCGGCCTGGATGCCAAGCTGCTCCTCTCCCCGAACATGGTGCTCGACATGACGGTGAACCCCGATTTTGCGCAGGTGGAGGCCGACCGCGAACAGGTCAACCTCACGCGCTTTTCGCTCTACTTTCCCGAAAAGCGTGAGTTCTTCCTTGAGGGCGGGGATGTCTTTGCTTTCGGCAGTGGTGGGCGCGGCCATGGCGGTGGCAACGTCGAGCTCTTCTACAGCCGGCGCATCGGTCTTGCCCACGGGAGAGCCATCCCCATTCTCGGCGGAGCCAAGATGGTCGGCAAGATCGGCAGCTACCAGTTGGGCGCGTTGGACATGGTGACGCAACGCACCACCCTGGACGACGGGGAGACGGTGCCCAGAACGAACTTTGCCGTATTCCGCCTGCGCTGCGACCTTCTGAGCAGAGGGTCCCTTGGGATTCTGCTCACCGCCAAGCACGAGCTGGATTCGCTGCGTCACGAGGGTGCCATCGGCATCGACGGCGTGTTCCCCTTGCATGAGCAACTGACGGTGAGCGGCTGGGTGGCAAGCGAGCTGAACCCCGAGGCAGCCCGTTCGCGGCCCGAAACCCTGGCCCGAAGGACCGCCTCTGAGCTGAGCGTGCGCTACAACAGCGACTTGTGGTCGTTTGGGGCCGGCCTTCAAGATGTGGGCGCCGACTTTGACCCGGCCATGGGCTTTGTGCGCCGCCGAGATTTTCGTCGCGCCCAGGTGAGCGGCCAGTACTCGCCACGGCCGGCCAACGCCGCCATCATCCGCCAGTTCAGCTATCGCCTGGGAGCCGACTGTCGTACGGACCATGCTGGCACGGTGCTGGACAATGGCCTGGAGGCCTCCTTCGATGTGCGTTTCCAGAACAGCGCCCACGCCGGTCTCCACGTGGCGCGGGAGTATGAATTGCTTCCTGAGGACTGGGAGGTGCGGCCCGGCCTTGTGATTCCACGCGGAGGCTACCAAGGCTACTCCGGCTCAGTGGAGGCCAGCTCGGACCGCGGCCGTCCCCTTTCAGGTTCTATAGACCTGCACGTGGGCGACTACTACACTGGACACCGCATCGGCCTCAGTGCCGGCGCGGAGCTCACCCGCATCGCCAGGGTGAAAGTGGCCTTCAACTACGGTCACAACTACGTCTCCCTTCCAGAGGTCGACTTTCACACCAACACGCTGGGCCTGCGGGCGTTCTACTTCTTTTCCACGGAACTCTATTGCAAGGCATACGTTCAGTGGAATGACGACCGACTGAACTACGGTGGCAAGCATCGCCTCATCAGCAACTTTTTGCTGCGCTGGATCTACAGCCCAGGCAGCGACCTTTACCTCGTGGTGAATGATGGCCGGCTCGTGGGGCCGGGCGGGCAGGAAATCACCAATCGCGCGGTTATCGTGAAAGCTACTCGCTTCCTGCGCATCTGACCGGCGCGCGGGCTTTGGCCGTCGGCTGGAAGTGCGGTGAAAGCGTATGCATAAGCAAGAAGAACTGTCAATCCCAGCCCTGCGGCACTTTTTCGACAAGTGGCTCTACTGCACGTTCGTCGACCTTGGGCTGCACAGCGATGGCGTGCGGGAGTACCTGACCGACCTCCTCACACGCTTCGCGCGCACGGAGAACCTGTATCGTCTCAAAGCGTGGGGTGGCAAAGAGGTGCTCACAGTGGTGGAGATGCTGTTGGAGGCCGAGGCTCGTGCCCACCCGGAAAGCCCACAGTTCAACCCCAACGATGAACGCGAAATCCGACGCCATGTGGGGGACTATACCATGTTCATGACCGGCATCTTTCGAGAATACGTGAGCACCATAGGGGTATTGGACCTGTACATCAAACAGGGGGAGCTGGCGTACCTGGGTGTCAGCGAGCTGGATGAGATCGCCGAACGGCACACTGCGCCCCTCTTTCGCCGCCTGTTCCGGGAATTCGAGCGCCTCTCCGGCGCGCTGGACTATATGAAAAAGGTCTACTTCCGTCCCGACATCCAGCCAGGCGAGTTCCGGAACCTGATCGATCGGCTGAGCCGCTGGTAGGAGCGGAAGAGACCCAACGGCTGCGCGCCCTTTGGCACGGCACTGCCGCCAACAATGAGGAGGACTGCCATGCGTCCGAGGCCGATGTATGTGCTGCTGTGGGTGGCTACCTTCACCGCTACGGCCACCCTGCCGGTGTCTGGCCAACACCTGTTTGACGTCACTTCCTACCACCTCGACCTGCGCATCGATCCTTCCACTGAGAGTATCCAAGGCGTGGCAACCGTCGGCTTGGTCAGCCGCGATTCGGCGCTGCGCAGTGTGGTGCTGGACCTCTCCAGTGCCCTCAGGGTGGACAGTGTGGGTGGCAGTGGTGTGGGCTTTGTGCACGAGGGCGACCGGTTGACTGTGGAACTGGCGCATCCCTTGGAACCGGGCGCCCAGGCGGCGATCACCATCGCATACGGGGGAAAGCCGCGCAATGTGCAAGGTCTGGGAATGGTGTTCGCTCGCGCCGCCAACGCGCCCAGCGTCCACACTATCAGCTGCCCCTACCACGCCTACCTCTGGATGCCCTGCCGCGACTATCCCGGCGACAAAGCCGATAGCGTGCGGCTGGTCGTTACGGTGCCCAACCCAATGGTGGTGGCTGCGAATGGCCGCTTGCTCAGCCAGCAACCGAACGCCGATGGGACCACCACGTTCACCTGGCTGGAAAGCCATCCCATTTCCACCTACCTCATTTGCATCACCGCGGGAAGGTACACCGTCTTCAGCGACAGCTCTACTACCTGCACGGGGAGGACGGTGCCGCTGCAGTATTTCGTCTACCCTGCTGATGTGGCAAAGGCGCAGGAGGACTTTGACGTGATCCCGCGCGCCATGGCCGCCTTTGAACACTGGTTCGGCGAGTACCCGTTTGCCGATGAAAAATACGGCATGGCCGAGTGCAACATGATTTTTGGCGGCATGGAACATCAAACTATGACCACAATTCACCCCAACTACCTCACAGGCCTCCACACCTATGACGATGTGTTCGTGCACGAGCTGGCGCATATGTGGTGGGGCGACTGCATCACGGTGGAGAACTGGCACCATTGTTGGCTCAACGAGGGCTTTGCCTCCTACGCCGAGGCGTTGTACCAGGAGTACTATTTTGGCAAGGAGGCTTATCACCACTACATGGCCAGTGACCTCGAGGCGCTGAGCTTCACAGACCCGGTCTACCGCTATGACCTGAGCAATGCCATGGGTATCTTCGACGCGGTGGTATACCGCAAGGGGGCCTGGATCCTCCACATGCTCCGCGGCATGGTCGGCGACACGGCGTTCAAAGAGATTCTGCGCCTCTATCGGCAGCGCCATGAGTACGGCAACGCTACTACCGAGGACTATGCCCGGATCTGTGAGCAAGTCACCGGGGAGAATTTGGAATGGTTTTTCACAGAATGGGTCTACGGCCGCTGGCACCCTGAGTATTTCTACGGCTACCAGGTGACAGAGCGGGGCATGGGGACTACACCTCGCTACGCGATAAAGGTGTTCATTGACCAGGAGCAGACCCTTGGGCCGGTATTCCACATGCCTTTGAGGCTTGAACTCCGCCAGGCGAGCGCCTACGAGATACACGTACTGCCCAGGATTGAAGAGCGATACGTGACCCTTTCCTGGGAGACGGACGTGTGCCCCGACACGATTCTGCTGGATCCGGAGGGCTGGGTCCTGAAGCAGGTCCGCTGCACCACGCGGCCTGAGGTGAAGAGTGTAGGGACTACCATCGTCTATGATTCCGGCAACAACCACGGTCGTGCAGACCCGGGGGAAGTGGTGCGGATGAACGTGGCGCTGTTCAACCGTGGTGTCGAGGCGGAGGATCTGCGCGTCACATTGCGCTCAGAGGACGCTGCCATTGCCATCCGGCCGGACACTGCCACGGTGGCCGCGCTGGCGCATCGCGAGCAAGTGGAAGTGGGCCCGTTTGAGTTTGCCGTGAGCGACACTGCTACTGCCCGTCGCGTCGGACTGCTGGTGTGCGTTCAGGCGGAAGGCGGCTACGTCACCACCGACACAGTGCTGGTCGGCCTGGGACAGGCCCCGTTGCTCCTGGTGGACGACGACTGCGGTGCTGGCTACGAAGGCTATTTCTTGCGCCCTTTGACTGAGCTTGGCCTGTACGTCGACTATTGGAACTGCGCGCAAGACGGGCCCCCGCATGCGGAGGACCTGCAAGGGTACCGGACCGTAGTCTGGTTCACCGGCGACGACGACAGCACCACCCTTACGCGTCTGGAGCAGACAGCTCTGGCAGAGTATCTTGGCAAGGGGGGACATCTGCTTTTGAGCGGGCAGAATATTGCCTCTGACTTGTACGGGCGGGCAAGTGCTGGTGATTCTGCCTTTTGCGCGGCATTCTTGAGATGCACCCTGGTGGCACCGACTACTACCGACTATTTGGCGATGGGCGTTGCCGGCGATCCGGTGGCCGGGGGCATGGTCCTCAATCTGCAGGGGCAATATGGCGCGGGCAACCAGAATTCCCCGGACGTGGTGGCACCTCGTGCGCCTGGGGTAATCATGCTGAAGTACCTGCCGGGCCAAGGTGGCGCGGCGGTGCGGTGGCATGACGACAGCACCGGCGCGAAGGTCGTTTTTCTCGCCTTTGGCTTCGAGGGCATCGGAGGGCCGGCGCGGACGACTGCTGTGCAGTTCCTGCAAGAAATCCTGGCCTGGTTTGCCACGCCCGCCAGCCTGCAGGGGGAGAATGTGTCGAGCTCGGTGCCACACAGTTTTCGTCTGTTGCCGCCGTACCCCAACCCTTTCAATGCCGCCACGCTGGTTACGGTAGAGCTACCGGTGAGAACACGACTGCGGCTGACCGTTGTCAACTGCGCCGGCCAGGTGGTGCGTGTGCTGGTGGATGAGCTCCGGGCGGCCGGACGGTACCGCGAACGCTGGGATGGCTGCGATGACCAGGGGCGACCGGTGGCCAGCGGGGTCTACCACCTCTGTGCGCAGGCCGACGACGTGCGGGACAGCGCCAAGGTGGTGGTGTTGCGGTAGGGCTCAGGGTGCTGCCGGCAAACACGGGTGTGGTAGGAGTGTATTCTCTTGCGGCGCCCCGGTGCGTCACTACATGCTCGATGCCGGCTGCATGGGCATTTTGCGCCTCGCGGGCAATCTGCCGGTGGGGTCTTTTGCACGTGCCCACAAGGAGTGTTTAGCCGAGGCGCGCAGCCTGAGGCGAGTTCATCCTGGCCCCGTTTTGTAGACAGAGCGCCATTGGGTTGAGATACACTGGTTTCCCCTCCCGCGTCTGCTCCTGGGCAGGGTCCGCGGAGGCCTCGCTGGCCGGGGCACGAGGAAGGAGCGCGCACATCATTCCTGTTCCTATTTGCGAGCCGGCGCCGCTGTACTGTCACCTGCACGTCTTCCGTCTCATGCACAACGGGTTCGCCTTGCTAACAAACCAGCATGATTGATCCGCGTCTATGGACCGATTGGCGGAGGATCAACCGCGCCGCATGGGTATCAAAGGGCGATAGTGTCACCCAGTGCGGACATCCCCTGGAGACTTCTGGTGTTTTTCGCCCCACGAAAGCCACGAACACCCAGTGCGCAGCGCGTGGTGAGCAGTCACTCGCTCGCCTTCATCGCCGGCAGTCCAATGAAAGCGGGCTCGGCACAAACTTGAAAGGGAGGGCGTATAGGTCCATCGCAGTGGACGGCAGTCGTCGCCGCTCGTTCTACATCGTCGCGAGAGCGTTGGAAGCAGCACCAGGGTCTCGGGAAACGGAAACATACAGCCGACGTGGTGGAGGCCGTCGCATCCAGAGGAGAAGTGCTACGGGCAAGTGGCGACACCCGAGGCGGTTTGCACGGATCGGCAAGCGCGGCGGAGGTTGACCGGCCCGCTCTTCCAGGTCAGCCGCGGTCGCACGGCCAGACCAACGGGCGCGCCGGAGCCATGCGGCCATTTTCTCGAGGGAAGTCCCCCCAATGGTCGCACGGGGGCGTTCTTCACCTGGAACATTCTCGCGCCATTGACGTATGCACCCATGCCGCCTTACCTGGCACCTGTGCCGTCTTACGCGGCACCTGTGCCGCCTTGTGCGGCACGAATAAAGTGGTGGGCTCTCGTGTAGGATAGGTGACAGCCTCAGTGGACCAACTCGATTGATGAGCTTACTTCTCAGCAGCAGAACGGGTGAGCACAGGAGGAAAAGCATGAGAGGCACGCAAGTATGGCTGCCCGCAATCCTTGCCGCAATGGCATGGGTGGCCATGGCGGGCGCGGCTGAGCAGAGCGTCGCTCCGCAGGAGACCTTGGCAAAACTGGCAGCCGCCGGCGGGGTGGACAAGCACCCTGAGGCTAACACCGTGCTCGTCGACATGAAGACGGAGTACGTGTATCAGGAAGACGGGACCTACGTTTCCACCGTTTATGGCCTGCGCAAGATCCTGAGCGACGAAGGCAAGCGAAAACATGCCCAACAGCGCTTTCCGTACTACCGCAAGTACGACCGCATGCACGTGGCCCTGGCGCGGGTGATAAAGGCCGACGGTTCCATGGTCGATGTGCCCCGTGAACATATCAAGGACCAGACCATCCCTGAGGTGGCGGCCATGAACATCTATGAGCCGGACATGCGGCAGCTGGTGATCACCTTCCCCAATCTCGAGGTGGGCGACGCCCTGGAATACGTCGTGATCGACACCTGCCACCGCGCTGTCATTGCTGGGGAGTTTGACGTCATGTACTTTTTCCAGGAGATGGACCCCATCGTACACGACGAGCTGGTGGTCACCGGTCCTGCCTCGGTACCGCTGCGTTTCAAGGTGCAAAACGACCCGCAGGGCAGCGTGCGTTTTGCGCGCACGGAGCACGATCGCACGGTCACGTACCGCTGGTGGGTGAACGACCAGCCGCGCATCGTTGCCGAGCCGGCCATGCCTTCCCTCATCAACATCGCGCCTGGGGTGTGGGCCTCGACTATCGACTCCTGGCGGGAGATCTCCCGATGGGGCTATCGGCTCAACGAGCCGTACATCGACATGAACGAGGCGCTGCGCGCAGAGACGCATCGCTTGGTGCGCGGTTGTACCACCCGCCGGGATACTCTGCTTGCCCTGTACCATTTTGTGGCGCAAGAGGTGCGCTACATGGGCATCGGCCTGGGGAAAAAGACCGGCTACGACCCCAAGCCGGCCACCAAAACGTACGAGACCAAATACGGGGTGTGCCGTGACGTGGCGGTCCTCCTCACCGCAATGCTCAGGGAGGTGGGTATTCCCGCCTTTGTGGTCTACACATCGGCTGGCTACGAGCAGTACCCAGAGATTCCCCACCTTTACTGGAGCCACGGCATAGTGGCGGTGCCTGAGGAACGTGGCTACACCTACATTGACCCGACGGTGGAAAACGGCATGGACCTGTTGAAGTCGGTTGAAGCCGAGCAGGTGACGCTCGTGCTCACTGCAGCCGGCGATAGCTTGGCGCGCACGCCCTACAGTCCTCCGGAGGACAACGCGGCCCACTTCCGTGCCACGACCCACCTACATGAGGACGGCTCCATGGCCTGCCAAATCCAGGTGACGGCAAAAGGGATCTATGATTTGGCATTGCGGCAAATAGCAAAGGCCCTGCCGCCAGCGCGCGTGAAGAGCGTGTTTCAGGAATTGGCAGCTTCCGCCTTTCCCGGCATAGTTGTCGAAGATGCCACTTTCGGCGACCCGGAAGACCTCTATCATCCCTTGACGCTCGACATACGGCTCCAGGCCAAAGACTTTGCCTTGCAGGCCGGAAAGTACTTGCTGGTGAAGAACCCACTGGCCAGCGGGGTGTTCGATTTGCTCTCTACCCAGTTCCTCCGGGCTGCTAACCTGCCGCAGCGGACCTACCCTTTCAATCTGCAAACAACCCTCGGTTCCATCTGCGAGGAAACGCTGCTGGTGCCCGCCGGCTACAGGATCAAGGCGCTGCCTCCAGGGGTAGAAGTTGATGAGCCTGCCGTCGGCTACCGCGTGCAGTTTGCCGCCAATGGAGGCACAGGCGAGGGTGAAAGGGAGGGGGGTGTGTCACAGGCAGCCTCAGGGCCCGC
>JBBIKH010000144.1:0-9140 GCA_037445575.1 bacterium | reverse complement strand
GCAGCGCTGTTTCTGGTCCTGATCGCCGTGCTCATGGTGCCGGGTGTGCTCACCTTAGTACCCGCGTTCATGGTCGTGCGCCAGCTGGGGCTTTTGAACTCCCATCTTGCGCTCATTTTCCCTTACGTCAGTGGCGGGCAGGTGTTCGCCATCTTACTCCTGCGTTCTTGTTTTGAAGCCATTCCACGCGAGCTGTTCGACGCGGCGACGGTCGATGGCTCCAGCGAGCTGCGCATCTTCTGGCATGTAGTGCTGCCCTTGTCCCGGCCGATGCTGGGTGTGGTTGCTATCATGAATCTGCTGTGGACCTGGAACGAATTTATGTGGCCCTTTGTCACTCTGAACGATGCGCGCAAATTCGTGCTCCCAGTGGGTCTCTTGGCGTACAACACTTCGCTGTATGGTTCGCAGTACCCTGCCCTTTTTGCAGGATACGTCCTGGCTTCTTTGCCTCTGCTGATCCTCTTTGCCTTCACCACCCGGGCGTTCATCAGGGGGATGACCAGCGGGGCGCTAAAGTGTTAGGCCACCAACCACAACGCGGAGGAGCTTATGTGGAGGTACATCATTCTTGCAAGTTGTGCCCTCATCGGACTTGTGGCGCTGCAATGCACCCGGCGTTTACCTGAGACTGCGGAAATGCCTCGCTGGCCACATCCAGTTCCGTGTCGAACGAGCGATGATGCCCATCCGGACCTCTTCGTGATGACGCTCGGACCGGTTGAGACTACCCTGGCTGACGGCACCTTCTACCCCGAGGAGGACTTGGTACGGCTTCGAGACGGCACCGAGTTCAGGGACTACTATCGCAGCAGGCATGGCATTGCCCATTACGCGCCCATCGACAAGGGTAGATTTCCCCTTCCCCCTTCGGGTTGGTGTTCGTGGTACTTCTACTACCAGGAGATAAACGCGGAGGAGGTGCGACGGAACGCAGAGTGGTTGGGCAAGTACCTCAAACCCTATGGCGCGCGGTACTGCCAGATTGATGACGGTTGGCAGGGAACCGGCCATGGGATGGGTGACAATCGCGACTGGACGACCATAGACAAGCGCTTCCCGGAAGGGATGGAGGCGCTCGCTACCTACATTCGGCGGCAAGGGTTGGAACCAGGCCTGTGGCTGGCACCGCACGGTCAAAGCAACCCACAGGTGGTGCAAGCCTCCGGAGCCTTCTTGCTCGCACCTGACGGAAGCAGCCCTTCCAACACGTGGGAGGGAACCTACCTTGTCGACCCCTCCACACCAAAAGGGCACACCTATTTGCAGGACCTTTTCACCATCCTCCGGAAATGGGGCGTGATTGACGAGTACCAGAAAAAGCGCCAGTTCATGCAGAATCCTGCTGCCGGCGAACCGGAGGAGCTCTACCGGGCTACGCTGCGCACCATCCGCAAGGCCATTGGTCCGGATACCTACCTCTTGGGCTGTTGGGGGATCCCTCTGGCCGGCACAGGCATCATGAACGGCTCGCGCACCGGCGGCGATGTGCTCTGCGACTGGCAGGGTTTTCTCACGGCGGTAGAAGCCACGATGCGCTGGTACTTTCTGCACAACATCGTCTGGTACTGCGATCCCGACGTCATGCTGGTGCGGCCGCCGCTCACCCTGGACATGGCGCGGGCGTGGGCAACCCTCCAAGGCTTGACCGGCCAGGCGCTGATGGCCAGCGACCGCATGCCCGACCTTCCGGCTGAGCGGGTCGAGCTGCTGAAACGCGTGTTCCCTGCGGCCGACGTTCGCCCCCTGGACCTGTTCCCATCCCATAGCCGCAAGCAGATCTGGGACCTCAAGATCAACCATCTCGGCCGACAATACGACGTGGTCGGCCTGTTCAACTACGACGAGGAGCGCTCGCTTTGCCTGTACCTGTCGTGGTCGGAGCTGGGGCTGCCGGCAGATGCCCTCATGCACGTGTACGACTTTTGGGGGCAAGAGTACGTTGGCTGCTGGGAAGGGGGCGTCTTCGTGCACCTGAGTCCCGCCTCCTGCCGCGTGCTCACTCTGGCTGCCGCGAGCGATAACCCGCAACTCATCAGCACCAGCCGGCACATCACCCAGGGGTGGATCGACTTACAGGAGCTCTCGTATGACTCTACCACCCTCACGTATTCCGGGGAAAGCCAAGTCATCGCAGGTGACCGCTACGAACTGCGCTTTGCGTTCCCGAGGAGCGGGCGCACATTCCGCATCAAGGAGGCCACCTTTGACGGGCAACCTATGGAAGTGGCAAACCACCAGGGGTGGGCGACCTGCTCCTTTGTCAGCAAAAGCTCCAGGCGTGCTGCCTGGCGCGTGACCTTTGCGCATGCCGAGTGCTACTCAGCTCCCATGGAACCGCCTCGTCAGCTCCGAGCCAGGCAAATGGGCCTTGACTGGGTGGAAGTGGCGTGGAACCCAGTCTACAGTCTGAACAGTGGCTACCTTGTCTTCTTGAACGAGAAACTGCTTGGCTACACACCCGTGCCGCGGGTGGAGCTGCGGGAATTAGACCTGGCACAGGAGACAGTTGTCAAGGTGGCGACTGTGGGGCAGGACGGTAGGCGCAGCGAAGAGCTGCGCAGCCTCGACTTGGCCGGCATCGTAACGACGCCGGAACGCGTGTGGCTTTCTGAGGCACGAGCCCGCCGCGCCACATCCGGCTGGGCCCAAGTGCGAATGGATGCCACGGTTGAAGGGGGCAACTTCAGCATCAACGGACGAAGATTTGCCAAGGGGATCGGCACCCACGCCGTGTCGGACGTTGTCTTTTGGCTGGGCGGCACATTCGGCATGCTGGAAGGCTGGGTAGGAGTAGATGACGAGGTGCCAAAGGGGCGCGGTTCGGTGGTGTTTGAGGTCTACGGGGACGAGCGTCTCCTGTGGCAAAGCCCGGTGATGCGGGGAGGAGATGCAGCGCACCGCATGCAGGTAGCAATCAAAGGCGTGCGACTGCTGCGTCTACACGTGGACGACGCCGGGGACGGCATCGCCTATGACCACGCAGATTGGGCCGAGCTAAACGTGAGGCGGTAGTGACAAGCTCGCCGGAGGAGAAGGCCGCGAGAAGTGCCCAAGTGGTGCAGCGGCTTCACGCCGGGGGAGAGCCAATGCCGCTGCGGGCACCGCAAGCGGAGGAGTGGCCCAGCAGTGGCATGTCTATACCTGCGATGCCTCAGCGTGGTCGCTGGGTAGCGCACCGCCGAGCAACATAGCTTGCAAGTGGGCCGAAAGCGGCAGAGGTTGCGGGCAAGAAGGAGCCACGACCGCCTGTGATGAAAGAACTTTTCCTCATGTCACCGTGTGGAGCTCGTTCTTGGAGGAGTGCAGGAACGGAGGTGGTGCCCCGCCAGCCGGCCTATGCTGTGCCGAAAGGACCTGCCCTTTCACTTTCTCCCGGCGCCTGGCTGATGGGGATCTCCTTCAACCACGCGGCGGCAAGCTCCGCATCCCGTGCTCGGAGGCGTCCTCTGGGCAGACGTTTCCCTTGACTTTTCCCCGGCCCTTTTGTATCTTTGGCCCGAACAAATGGGAGATGCACGGTGGCACCGGATAATCGTCGCGCGCAAGGCAGAAATGATCAAGACGGTGTTCTTTGACCTTGGGGGAGTGGTGGTCAACGTCGACGTGGATTTGCTCCTTCGCCGTCTGGCCGAGGATAGCTCTGGCGACGTAGAAAGGGTCCGCGAGGTACTGTTCTTCTCCCCGCAAACGCGGCAATATGAATTGGGCCTTATCAGCACGCGAGAGTACTCCCGGTGGGCGCGTCAGGCCCTTGCCCTCAGAATGAGCGAAGACCAGTTCGTGCGCACCTTTAGCGAGATCTTTACCCCGAACCAGCAGGTGGTGCGGCTCATCGAGCAGCTGGACGGGCAGCTGCAGGTTGGGGTCATCAGCAACACCAACGCCGCTCACTATGCGTGGATAGCTCGCCACATCGAGCCGGTGCCGCGCATGCGTCCGCTGATCCTTTCTTTTCGCGAGCATGCGGCCAAGCCTGAGCCGGCGATCTTTGCTGCGGCTCTGGAGCGCGCCGGCTGTGCCGCCGCAGAGGCGGTGTTCATCGACGATTTGGAGCCGAATGTGCATGCCGCGCGCTCCTTAGGCATCGAGGCCTTGCTTTATCAGGGCGTGCAGGCACTCGTGGAGCAACTTCAGTCCCTGGGGGTGGCAGTGCAGTAGGTGAACCTCAGGTGGCGTTGCGCACACAAGCGACGTCGCCCTAACAGTAGCCGAGGTCCTCTTATGCCCAAGAAAAAAAAGCCGGTGCCAAAAGCACCACAATTGCAAGCGGCACAACCTCCTCTATTCGAACGCCGGCCGCTCCTCGTGCTGGTGGCCGTTGTGGTGGTGCTCCTATGTGTGGTGTATGGCCAGATCATCTTTTTCGGCAAAACGTTGCTGCCGCCCGACAAGCTGACGGCCGATGCCACCATGCCGTTCGTCAAGGACGCGCTGAAGCGCGGCTTCTTCCCCCTGTGGACGCCGTATATCTTCAGCGGCATGCCGTCGTTCGGCAGCCTTCTCAGCGCGCCGCGGGTGAACCCGGTGGACTCGGCCATCAAGTCCGTGATTGGTGCGCTCCAACTACCCCCCTTTGTCTTTATTCTCCTCAACTACCTTCTGTTTGGCTGCCTCATTTACCTGCTCTTGCGAAGCTGGAAGGTGCATCCCGTGGCGGCGATCTTTGCTGGCTTGGCTATCGTCTTCGTACCCCAGTACGTGGCGTTTACGGCCTTTGGCCATAATACGAAATTCTTGAGTTTGGTCCTCATTCCGCTGATTCTTTATCTCAGCGAGATGGTCCTCACACGGCGCCGCCCGCTCTATGCCGTCTTGCTGGGCTTGGCCATCGGCTTCCAATTGCTCCGCGCTCACCTGCAGGTTTCTTACTACACGGCCCTCCTGCTCATTTTGTTGTTCGTGTGGCACAGCACCATCACCTTGCGGGCACGCGAGGGGTGGAAGACTATCTGGCAAGGGGGAGCGTTGTTGTTCGGCGCAGCAGTGCTGGGAGTAGTGCTCTCGGCAGTGCTGACGCTGCCAGTGTACGAGTACTCGCACTATTCCATTCGCGGAGGGGCCGAGGGAGCTTTGGACTATGACTATGCCACCGCGTGGTCGTTCTCGCCGCTGGAAATGATCACATTCGTGGTGCCGTCCTTCCTCGGCTTCGGCGGCGACACCTATTGGGGGAAGATGCCGTTTACTGATTACCCGCTCTATTTTGGGGTAGTGGTACTCTTTTTCGCGCTGTTGGCCCTGGTGTTGCGCCGCGACCGCCATACGGTCTTTCTTGGGATCGTGGCTCTGCTGTCGCTGTTGGTCTCCTTCGGTCAACACTTCCCCCTGCTCTACAAACCGATGTTCCACTTCCTCCCCTTTTTCAGCAGCTTTCGCGTGCCGAGCATGATCCACATTGTGCTGGACATCGCCATGCTGCTGCTGGCGGGCATCGGCCTCCACGAAGTGTTGGCCACCGCAGAGGGAACAGGCGGGGCGTCTCGTCTGCGGGCGATTTCCACCTACAGCGTGGCCTTTGTCTCCGTGCTGGGTGTGCTGTTCTTCTTCCTGTTGGTGGCCAAAGGATTCTACATTTCCATGGCCGGAAGCTCGCCACGTGATCTCCCGGTGAACGTGCGCGCCGCAGCCTACAACCGCGCTCTGCTGGACTCGTTCTTGGCAGTCCTCTTCAGCGGCATCAGTGCCGGCATGGTCACCCTGTATCTGCGCCGCCAGGTGGGGAAGGCAGTGCTGGCCGTGGTGATCATGGCAGCGGCGGTAGTGGACCTCTACCTGGTGGACGCGCGCATCATCAAGCCCAGGGAGCGCGATGATGAAAAGGCCTACTTTGCCAAGACCGAGGCGGTCAAATACCTGCAAAGCGACCCTGAGGTCTTTCGCATCTATGCGGCACCGGACAATCACACACCCAACTGGTACATGTATCACAAGCTGCAGAGCGTGTTGGGTTACCACGCTGCAAAATTGCGCATCTACCAGGAGTTCATCGAGGAGAGCGGCCTCGACCAGCGAACCGTTCCTGGCATCCCGCCGATGTTCGCCAAGTATTGGCGCTTGATTTCCCACCAGGGGCGGCCGATGTTGCAGCCGGTGCCGCCGGAAACTATCTCGCCGCAGCGGATCGCCAGAGACAGGGCTTTCTTGGACATGCTCAATGTCAAGTATGTGGTCTCGTACTACGACCTACGGGATGACCACTTCCGCAAGGTCCTGGATGATATGCCCAGTGTCTTTCTCAACACGAGCGTTCTGCCACGCGCCTTCTTCGTGGACAGCGTCGTGGTCATCTCGGACCGGAACCGCATCTTCGAGTTCATGAAAAGCGAGCGCTTTGACCCACACCGCCTCGCCGTGGTTGAGCAGCGGCCGCCCTTTGCTATTGCTCCGGGAGGGGAAAACAGGGTGCGGCTGGTGTCTTACGACATCCACGACATTCATCTTGAGGCCGAGGTCACGGCGCCAACATTTCTGGTGCTCAGCGAGGTCTATTACCCCGCAGGGTGGAAGGCCTATGACAATGGGCGAGCGGTGCCGATCTACAAGACCAACTACATCCTGAGGGGGCTCTTTTTGCAGCCAGGAAACCACAAAATCCACTTCGCCTTCCGCCCGGCATCGTTCCGGGTTGGACTATTGCTGAGCCTTGCGGGGTTGGTGGTCGCCGCTGCCGTCGTAGGCTTCAGCACCTTGCCCGCTCGTCTGAAGCGGCATGACGATAGAACTTCGGACCAGTGACAGCGGGAGTCGCGGTGAACAGCCTTTACACCCAAACCGGGCGGTTCAAGGGCTTGCTCTTCGTGCTGGTGTCAGGGGCAGTAGTTGCCCTGCTGCTCTACACCCAGCAGCTGGTCACCAAGCTCCGTGCCGATGCGCGCCAGATCGTCACCTTGTGGGCGAATACCTACGAGAAGATCATCGGCTCCGAAAACGACGAGCATAGCAGCGAGCTAATGAGCTTCTTCTTTGAAGAAGTCATCATGCGCATCAACTTTCCTGCTATCCAAACGGACGTGCACCAGGAGCCGCAGTACTGGAAAAACATCGGACTAGACGAGAACGACCGCTCGCCAGCAACGGTGGCCAAGGTCAAAAAGATGCTCCGCAGCATGGCGCGTGAGAACGATCCTATCGTGATTCGTGCAGGGGGCCAAGAACTGGGCTTCATCTACTACGGCGACTCGCGGCTGATCACGCACCTGCGCTATCTTCCGTACGTGGAGATCGGCGTGGTGGGGTTGGTGGTACTGGTCGCCTTTGTAGGTTACAGTTCCATCAAAAGGAGCGAGCAGCGCTTCCTGTGGGTGGGAATGGCCAAGGAGACGGCGCATCAGCTGGGCACGCCCATCTCGTCACTGATGGGGTGGCTTGATCTCATCAAACAGAGCCGCAGCGTTGAGGAAGTGCAGCGCACGTGCGAGGAGATGGGCAAGGACGTGCAGCGCTTGCAGAAAGTGGCAGCCCGATTTTCCCAGATCGGCACCCGCCAGGAGCTGGTGCTGCAGTCGCCGCTCGAGGTCGTTGAAGATGTTGCTGCGTATCTGCGTCGCCGCCTGCCGCAGATGGGCAACAAGACCTCGATCGTAGTGCACGCCCAGGAGGTGCCCCAGGTGCCGATGATCCGCGACTTGCTGGAATGGGCAGTGGAGAACCTGGTCAAGAACGCCTTGGACGCGGTCCAGGAAGGCGGCGGATCTGTGGAAATCTTCCTTGGGCTCACCGACAGGGGAAAAGCAATCTTTGTGGATGTAAAGGACAACGGCAAAGGGATCCCTCCCCGACATCGGCGGGACATCTTCAAACCTGGCTTCAGTACGAAGAGGCGAGGTTGGGGTTTGGGGTTGAACCTTGCCAAGCGGATCGTGGAGGACTATCACGGAGGTAAGCTGTTCATAAAAGAGACCAAAGTGGGGGTGGGAACGACGATGCGCATAGTGTTGCCCCTGCCATAGCCAAAGACGAGGGAGGCACCTTTATGAGAATAGGCACAGTGCTGGTGGTTTGGCTTGTGCTGTGGTGGGGCCAATGGCCGGCGTCCGGGCAAGCGCAGACCCCGCTGAACAGCCGTGACGCGGTGGCCCTGTCTTATCCGGAGGAGGCGACCATCTCCCCAGGCGGTGATGCGGTCGTCTTCACTCTCAGACAGGCCGATTTTGGCGCGCAGCGTTTTACCTCACACCTGTGGCTCGCGGGGCCAGCTCAAGAAGCACCCCGACAGCTCACCGCAGCCGATGGACGCGATTGGGCGCCTTCCTGGTCACCGGATGCCCAGTTCATTGCATTCCTGTCCGATCGCTCACCGGCCACGGTTGGCGCAGGTCTAGCCCCTGGAGTGCGCCTTTGGGTAATCCCTACCGCGGGCGGGGAGGCTTCCTGCGTTAGCGATAGCGGCAATGTGCTCGCGTACCGCTGGGCCAAGGACGGAAAGCGCCTCTACTATCTACGGCGCCCATGCTCCGGTGCAAGTAGCCACAGCGATCCCTGGCAGTTCGCCGCGACTGCTCCCGCCGACGAGCTGTGGGTAACTACGCTCCCCGAGGGGCGGGCACAGCGCGTGGCGACGCTGCAACCGGACGTCACCGGTTTTGACCTTTCCCAAGAAACGCAACAAGTAGCCTATTGCGCCAGAGGCGGCGTCCAAGCTGGGTCCACGCTGTACCTCTACGACCTAGAGACCGGCCAAACCAGCCATTTTTCCAATATCCCGGGGTCGGTAAGTGCACCCCTCTTTTCCCCAGACGGCCTGTCTATTGCGTGCCTGGCCAGGCCAAGGCCGGAGATCCTCTGCAGCCAACCCGAGCTGGCCGTTATCGACGCCATCACGGGCAGGGTCTCCACCCTCACCGGGCGCCTTGATCTGGCTGTGGATGCCCACGTCTGGGCCAGGGATGGCAAGTCCCTGTATGTCACCGTGGCCGGGGGGACCTCGACGTACGTCTATCAAGTCTTTACCGCAACCCGCAGGATAGTCGACGTGGTGCGCGGCAGCGGGGTGGTGAGTTCCTTCACCTTGGCCGCGGACGGACTCACCTGCGCTTACATCCGCGAAGACGCCCGCACCCTGCCGGAGATCTACCTGCAGCGTGAGGGCAAGGCACAGAAACTCACCGACTTTTCTGCACAATTGGCCCCCTTCTCGC
>JBBIKH010000143.1:0-9186 GCA_037445575.1 bacterium | reverse complement strand
GCTTGAGAAAGCCCTTGGTGTCGCGCGGGATGGACAGCCTGCTGCGTGCCGCATTGTCGAATTCCTCGGCCAGATCGCCCGCCAACAGCCGAGCGCGGAGCCGCTGTAACTCTGCTATGTACTCGTCAACAAAGGGGACAATTTCCTCCACGTTGGTGGCCAGCACGTCCCGCCACATGCGGTAAGGGCTGGAGGCAATGCGAGTCATGTCGCGGAAACCGCCCGCCGCCAACTTGAGCAGATGAGGAGTGTCCGCCTGATGCCGGGCTACCATGTTCATCAGCGCCACCGCCAAGAGCTGCGGCAGGTGGCTGACTGCCGCTGCCACCCGGTCATGGAGGGCCGGGCTGATGATGAGCACTCTTGCCCCCACCTTTTCCAACAGCTCACCCAAGGTGCGCACGGCCCGCGCCGGCGTCTTGGGCGCCGGTGTCAACACCCAGACGGCGTTTTCGAACATGAGGGCATCTGCCGCGCGCAGGCCTTGTCGTTCAGAACCTGCCATGGGGTGGCCGCCCACAAAGCATGGCCTTGGACCAAACACCTGTTCGGCGGTCTCCACGATCCTGCGCTTGCTGCTCCCCACGTCAGTGACAATGGTGCCGGGCCGCACCGCAGCCGCCACCTGCGGCAAGATGCGTATGATCTCGGCGATGGGCGTGGCCAGCACCACCACGTCCGCCTGGTGCAGGCATGCCTCCATCTGCTCCTTGGCAAAGCCCTGATCCACGGCTCCCAGCTCTTGTGCCAGGGCCACCACGGGTTCCTCGTCGACCCCTAACACCCGCATGTCGGGGATTTTGCGCTTGAGGGCCATGGCCAGCGAGCCGCCTATGACCCCGGTGCCCACGATGGCTACGCACCTGGGGGGCCTGAGCCCAAGAGTATCGCTCATCTGCCCTCCGCTACTCTTCGGCCGATGGCCCAGGCGATAATGCGCAGCTCTTCCATGAGGTGCGCAAACTGCTCAGGCAACAGGGACTGCGCCCCATCGGACAGGGCTTCATCCGGCCGCGGGTGTACCTCGATGAGCAGGCCGTCTGCGCCGGCTGCCACCGCCGCTCGGGCCATGGGCGCCACCTTGTCCCGCAGGCCGGTGCCGTGGCTGGGGTCGGCAATGATGGGCAGGTGACTCCGCTTCTTCACCACCGGGATTGCCGAAATGTCCATGGTGTTGCGCGTATACGTCTCGAAGGTGCGGATGCCCCGTTCGCAGAGGATCACCTCCTCATTGCCCGCCGCCATGATGTGTTCTGCCGCCATCAGCCACTCCTCGATGGTGGCTGCCATACCCCTTTTCAGCAGCACGGGCTTGCCGGCCTGCCCAGCTTCTTTGAGCAGCGAATAGTTCTGCATGTTGCGGGCACCGATCTGCAGAATGTCCACGTGGGCAGCCACCAGCTCCACGTCCCGCGCCTCCATTACCTCGGACACAGTTGCCAGGCCATGCGCCCGGGCCGCGTCGTGAAGGTAACGCAGGCCCTCTTTGCCCAGACCCTGAAAGCTGTAGGGCGACGTACGCGGTTTGAACGCACCACCTCGGAGCACGCGTGCCCCAGCCTTCTTCACAAGCGCGGCCACCTCGTGGATCAACGCCTCGCTCTCCACCGCGCACGGGCCGGCCATGACAATTACTTCCTCTCCGCCCACTTCCACCTCGCGTGCCCGCACCACGGTGTCCAGAGGATGAAACGCCCGGCTGGCTAGCTTGTACGGCTCAGTCACGCGCAGCACTTCATGGACGCCACGCATGACCTGCAACACGCGCGGGTCCACCCCCCGCTTGTCCCCAATGGCTCCCAAGATCGTGCGGTTCACTCCGGTGGAGCGGTGCACACGAAATCCCAGCGCCACCAACTTGTCTTCAACCGCCTGCACATCCTCAGGGGTCGCATTGTCGTCCATGACGACGACCATAATCCTTCCTCCGCGCTTTGGCGAACGCCCTCCAATCACGACACCACCGGCAAGCGCTTGAGCGCCTCCTTTACCTTCGCCTCGGGGTACTCATAGTCCTCCAATTTGCCGCCGAGAAAACTCTCGTAGGCAGCCATGTCAAAATGGCCATGTCCGCTCAGATTGAACAGGATCGTTCGTGCCTTCCCCTCGCTCTTGCAGCGCAACGCCTCGTCGATGACCACGCGGATGGCATGGTTGCTCTCGGGTGCCGGCACGATCCCCTCCTGCCGGGCAAAGGTCACCCCTGCCTGGAATGTCTCCACCTGGTTGACGGCACGCGCCTCCACCAGGCCCAAGCGGTGGAGATGGCAAACGATGGGCGCCATGCCGTGGTAGCGGAGTCCACCGGCGTGCACAGGAGGCGGCACAAAGTCGTGGCCCAAGGTGTACATCTTCAACAGGGGCGTGAGCCCTGCCGTGTCGCCAAAGTCGTAGGCGTACAGGCCTTTGGTCACCGTGGGACAGCTTGCCGGCTCAACGTTGATCACCCTGAGCTCAGGGTGGGAGCCGTCGATCTTGTCCTTCAGGAACGGCAGGTACAACCCGGCCGCATTGGAGCCGCCGCCGATGCAGCCGACGATGATGTCCGGGTAGTAACCCGCTATCTCCATCTGCCGCTTCGCTTCCAAGCCGATGACCGTCTGATGGAGGAGCACGTGGTTCAGCACACTGCCCAGGCTGTAGTGGGTGTCCTCGCGGGTGACCGCCTCCTCCACTGCCTCGCTGATGGCGATGCCCAGGCTCCCAGGGCTATCAGGGTCGCGCGCCAGCACTGCGCGCCCCGCCTTGGTCTCCGTGCTCGGACTGGGGATGCAGGTCGCGCCCCACGTCTCCATAAGGATGCGGCGATACGGCTTGTGCCGATAGCTCACTGCCACCATGTAGACTTTGACCTCGACGCCGAACAGCATGCCTCCCAGGGCAAGGGCGCTTCCCCACTGGCCGGCCCCGGTCTCGGTAGTGATGCGCTTGATCCCCTCCTTGGCGTTGTAGTAGGCCTGCGCCACCGCCGTGTTCGGCTTGTGGCTCCCGGCCGGACTCACCCCTTCATACTTGTAGAAAATGCGCGCAGGCGTATCCAACGCCTTCTCCAGGCGTCTGGCCCTGTAGAGCGGGGTGGGCCGCCAGAGCGCGTACACTTCCCGCACTTCGTCAGGGATGTCGATCCAGCGCTCTGTGCTCACCTCCTGCATGATGAGGCCCATTGGGAACAGCGGCGCCAAATCCTCCGGGCCTACCGGCTTGCCCGTGGCCGGATGCAAGACCGGCGGAAGGGGCTGCGGCAAGTCAGCCTGGATGTTGTACCACTGCCGCGGCAACTCCATCTCGTCGAGCTGGTACTTGACTCGGTCCATTGCCCACTCCTCATGGTTTGGTACAGTTCCATCCTGGGCGCACCCAGGGCCAGTTACTCGTCGAAAATAAACGTCGGTTCCTGGTAGAAGCGAATGGACTTGTTCCTGATCTTTTCCGTCAGATGCTGTTGGAGCCACCGATTCAGCTCCTCCGTGGAGCCACCACTGCCCAGCACCTCCAAAGGAAGGTTGAAAAACAAGGCGCGTTTTGGGACCAGCACCCGGGTGATACCGCTCGGCACCTTGACATTGTTGGTGGTCAGCTGCACAATCTCCTCTTTGCGAAAGGTCCGGAACGAGACGAGCGCGCTGAACTCTGCGTAGTTGCGCTGCAAGTGTTCCAGGTTGGTGTAACTGACTCGGTCCATATACGCAGACCCATGGTACAACCGCGTTACCTGCGCCAGCAGGTGGACGATGCGGAACACGTCTCCCTCGGCCGAAAGGTAAAAAGCCGAGCGGTCCGGAAACTGCAGGCGGGCGATGGTCTTGCCCTCCGGCTCCTCCACCTTGCTCACCGCGAGGCCATCGATCGCCGCCAACCGGTCAGCAAAGTAGGACTTGTCCAGGCGCTCGACCGCGTGATGCCACTGCGAGATCACCAGGCCCGGATCGAAGAGGTCAATCTCCTGCACCAGCACGTGCCGGAAGCCCAGGGTACGCAGAGCAGTCAGCCGATTCGCCCCGTCCAGGAGGATGCGCTTCCTGGCGCCGTTCACATCTGCCACAATGGGCGGGTTTCGGAGAACCTTTTCCCTCTCCAGTTTCGCGGTGAGCAGAGCTGCTCGCTCCTCGTCCGGTTCCTCATGAAACAGCACATCGTCAATGGGCACGATAGTCAGGCGGGGCAGTTCCCCGATCTTCAGTTGGTCGTTGTTCTGGGCCACGTGAGCTCCTCTACAGCTGTTCCTGCAAGGTCCGACATGCGGTAATGATCTCCGCAAAAATGCTGCGGAGGGAGGAATGAGCAAGGGGGCCTTTTGACTCAGCCGTCACGCGCCCAAGCACTTCCTCTTCGCGCTCAGGGTCATGGACCGGCATACCCTGCGCTCCTTTCAACCTGCCGATAGCCATGGCATACCGGGCCCGCTCGTTCAAGAGACTGACGATGGCGCGGTCAATCTCATCAATACGCCTGCGAGCCACTACGATGGGGTCTTCCACCTTCTGCCTCCTGGAATCTCCCGCCTGGATACACCGCCCTCGGCCCCCATCTCGGGGGCAGTCTCCTCAGCACCCCAAAAACAAAACGCCCACCACTTTGTTTTGTGGTGGGCTGAACTTGCCTCCTGCTATGTCTCGGTAGTGCTTCAGGTCAGGGACAAATTCCTCCCACCACTGATATGATAATACCAGTACCAAAACCAGTGATGGGACAGATGTCGCTGAACCTGTTGCATAGCTCCGATCTGCGTACCTTCGTTTTGACTGGTGCAAATATACGTAAAGGTGGACAAGATATCAAGCACTTTTTTCCCGGCGGAAGGAAAATGTGACGCTGAGCAGGGACACCATCTTCCGGCCTCAGCTGAGAATGTCTGAGAAAGTATCTCAGCAAGCCCCAGCTCTCCCGTCACGCGGGAGGACCAGATGGTGTCGTCCCCTCTGCCGAAACTGTCTTTTGAAGTTCTTAGGCCAATGCTATGTCTTTTGCCATGGAGTACTACCCTATGCCCCCAAAAGGAAAAGCGCCGCCGCTGTGACGGGCCCTTCCGGAAAACGACCTGGGAACTTTAGTGCAAGGCATCAGCGGATCTGGCTGGGCGGCGCTTAGAGGAACGAAGGTGTGAAAGGGCAAAGAGCTGGCTGAGCTGTCTTGCAGACCCAATCGGCGGCACATGGCGAGCCACTACTGCCAAGGGGGCTGAGGCCGGGAGGTTTGTCCTGCAACTTCAGAGTTCCGGCCCGGCAGTAATGCGAGCTCCGGCGTCGAACGCAACCCGTCGAATAGGTGCAAAAGGGCCAGCACCGGGTAGCGAAAGAGCATCCGCGGGCCGGCATACCGCATCACAGCACGGATTCTTGCCCTCATGTCCGGCCGATAGCAGTGCACTGGGCACTTGGCACATGTGGGCTTGCCTTCGCCAAATGGGCACCGTTCCAAGCGCCGGCGTGCATAGGCGGCCAGCTCAGTGCATTCGGCGCACACTCCGTGCTTGACCGCATGCCTGCCCGCGCAGTATAGGCGAATCATCGCGGCCACCGTCCTTGCCTCTCTGCCAAGACGAGGGCTCAGGGCTTCCGGCTCCATCATTCGCGTTCCTCCAACGTAACAGGACGGAGGCCGCCTGGCATGTGGCGGCCTCCTCTGCGTCACAGCTCAGTTCCTAGCTCTTTCCACACCGACTCCCCTTCGCCGATGGCCGGCTTCTTGAGCCTGGGGTAGGTAGTGAAGAGAAAGTAAGCCAGCGGTACCACTCCGAGGACAATGATGATCAAGTCGGGAATCATGCGCAGTTGGCCGAGGAGCATCACCGGGCCACGGGCGAAGAAAGAGGCATCCCTCGCTACCCACAGCCCCTCCTTGAAGCTGGTCCATGCCTGCATAATCCCTACCGGAAGCAGCGTGGCCAATGACATCAGCAACAGGCCGCCGTTCAGGCCCCAGAACGAAATCGCCAGCAGCCGGTCGTTCCAGTGGGCTTTCTTCACCAAACCGCGCCAGGAGAAGAGAAGCAGGGCAATGGACAGCATCCCGTAGGTGCCAAACAGGGCCGTGTGCCCATGGTTCATCGTCAGGTAGGTACCATGTTCAAAGTAGTTGACGATGGGCAGATTGATAAGGAACCCGAAGACGCCGGCACCGAGAAAGTTCCAGAACGACGAGGCCACAAGGAAGTAGAACGGCCAGCGGTAGGGGAACTTGGGCCCTTGCGCACTCACCGCCTTGTACTCCTTGAGGGCACGGACTACCAGCCCAAACAGGGGCACGGGCTCCATGGAGGAGAACACAGCGCCCCAGCCGAGCCAGAACGACGGGCCGCCGTACCAGAAGTAGTGATGGGCGGTGCCGATGATCCCCGTGAGGAACACCAGTGCTGCTGTGAAGTAGGCCACCCGCAGCGCCGCCTTGGCCGTCACAAGGCCCATAGCCACCAATAGGGTCGAGATCACCGCCACACCGAAAAATTCAAAGATGCTCTCCACCCAAATGTGGACCACGAACCAGCGCCAGTAGTCGGCCAAAGTCAGGTGCGTGCCCCGGCCGTACATGAGCCCAAAGCCGAAGAATCCCACCACCAAGATAGCGCTCAGCAGGTAGAACCAAATGAGCGCCGTGAATTCGTCCTTGTGTTTGAGTCGCAAGTGATGGGACACAGCGCGATAGACGATCAGCAGCCAAGCGATCAGGCCAACGAAGAGCAGGACTTGCCACAGCCGCCCCAGCTCAAGGTACTCCCACCCCTGGTGACCAAGCCAGAACCAGGCTTTCCCCAGCATCCCCTTGATGCCCAGAACCTCGCCGAACAAGCTCCCCAAAGCCACCAAGATGACCGCCGCGAACAGCACGTTCACCAGGAGTCCCTGGCGTTTTGGTTCCCTCCCGCCCAAGATCGGGGCCAGGTAAATGGCGGAAGCAACCCAGGTGGTGGCGATCCAGAAGATGGCGAGCTGCAGGTGCCAGCTCTTGGCCCAGCTGTACGGCATCAGCTTGGCGATCCAGGAGACCCAAAAGCTGCCGGGGTGCACGGTATAGTGGGCGAGCAGACCGCCATAGCAGGTCTGCAGAAGGAACAGGAGAATGACCACCAGGAAGAACTTGGCCGCTCGAAACTGGCTGGCGGTCACAGGCATGTCGATCAGCTTTTGGGCCAAGGGGACGCCCTTTGCCTCCCCGTACCAAAGCTCGTGGTGGTGCACCCAGTAGATGAAGAGCCCGAGCACCACAAAGAGAGCAAAGATGCCGCCCAGCGTCCACAAGTAAACGCTGGTGGTGGCCACGTTGCCGACGCTGCGGTCGGGTGGCCAGTTGTTGGTGTAGGAATAGTCCTCTCCGGGTCGCTGCACAGAGGCCACCCAAGCGGTCCAGAAAAAGAAGCGTGCAATCTGCTGCCGATCCTCCTTGTCTTTTACTGTCTGCGGCAGAAAGCCATAGGGCAAGTCACCCTCCCCCAGGGTTTTGTCCCAGTACTTCTCCACTCGCGCCAACGCTTCGACCTGCGCCGGGGTGAGCACAAGCCTGTCGGTAGTGGCGTCGTAGCGATTTTCCTTCACTTCCCACTTGGTCTTCAGCGCCACGATCTCGCGCTCCGTGGGCTGAAGTTCCTCGTAGGGGCGACCGAACTCGCGCTGGGCAACCTGCTGGCGAAGCACCTCACCAACCAGGTGCAAGGTCAGCGCAGAGAACTCCGGACCGCGCTGCGAACCGTGTCCCCAGACGCTGCCTTGGTCCATGAGCCCGTGCCGCTGATACACGTCCTGGCCCTGCAGTATGTCCTCGCGGGTGAACAGGACGTTCCCTTCCGCATCGGTCACCGTGCCTGGATAAGGGGCGAGCTGGCGCTTGGCTGACAGTCCACCCCCAAGGAGCACTATCATGGCCACCACAAACGCGGCCACGGCCCCCCACTTCAGCTTGGCAATGGACATGGCGTACCTCCCTCGGCTAGTTGCATGCCTTGGCCCGGCGGGAGCCGAACCACCCTCTACCAATCCAAAAGACGCTTTTCGCCAGTCAAAGCGCGAATGCCCGTCACGTCTTGGGTGACCTCCAGGCATCCGCGGTAGGTCCCAGAAGCATCACGCACCGCGAAGTAGCGGATGTGCACAAAGCGCCCCTCCACGGTAAGCCAGAACTCCGCCACATCCTTCTTGCCAGAGCGAAAGTCGTCGAGGATCTGCTGGACAATGTGCACGCTCTTGGGCGGGTGACATTTCTGGACCTTCCGCCCTATCACACCAGGGCTTCGCGGAAAGATGCGGTCCTTCATCGCCGAGTAATAGACCACTTCATCGCGCTCGTTGACGAAGGACAGATCAAGCGGCAGGTGCAGGAGAATGAGGTTGGCCTGCTCTGGGGTGAGGTTGCCCGTGTCGAAAGGCCAGGTTTCCGCCTGCGGTACGGGCGCAGGTTCCTGCACGGCTTTTGGCTGCCACGCGGGAGGAGGCGCGATCCACGCGAACCCAATCTCCTCCTCACCCGCCTTGACCCGCCCCCATTCCTCCGGCGCAAGGAGTTCCAATGCCAGAGGGAAGAGGATATGCTCCTCTTTGTAGACCATGTCGGCCATCTCCTGGGTGGCGCGTGCAAGGGTAGCTACCCCCTGAGCCACTTGGCCTGCCGTCAACTCCTGCTCGCATCGCTTGAGCAGGGCGCGGATGTCGTCGTGGATGGCCCACATGACCTGCGAGGGGCCGGTCACCTCATGCTTCTCCAGCAGTGGGAAAAGCTGGTTCTCCTTCCGCAGGTAGTGCACGTCCACCTTGCGCAGTTCCCCCACCAAGGCAGCCAAGGCTGCGGCCGCATCCTCGGAGAGGTGAGGCTGCGCAAGTTGTTCTTCGACCGTTGCCAGAAGCTTCTCCAGAGCGCGATTTTCCTGCATGAAGGTGTGGACCGGATGGCCTGGGGGCGCGCCCGGCAGCTCATGGCGCTCCAATGCCTCTTTAAACACTGCCACATGCACGTCACACAGGCGCCTCACCTCCTCGGCCGGCATCCCTTCCTCAATGAGCTCCTGTTCCATGGCGGCGATTTCGCTCGCATCCACGTCTCTGACCAGCTCGCGAAAACGCTGGCGCGCAGCCTCCACGTCCTTGCCCTCGTGCAGGTCGCGAATGATGCTCTTGAGCATCTCGATACGCCCCTCCTGCTGCGCGGTTTCTTTCGCTGTCGCCGCCTCCTGGCCGGTGGTCTGTTTGATTTTTTCGGCCA
>JBBIKH010000142.1:0-9320 GCA_037445575.1 bacterium | reverse complement strand
CGACCAGCTTTAGGCGATAGTAGTACACGTTCCCCAGGGACTTGAACACTGTCCGGTCCTCGTACGCGTAGTCGCGCGAAGAGGTGGAATTGCCCGCAGCCTCCACAAATGCCAGAAACTGGAAGTTCTTGCCATCGAGGCCGCGCTCAATCTCAAACCCCTTGAGATTGGACTCGACAGCAGTAGTCCACCGCAAGGTGACTTTGTTCAGGCCAGGTTCCGCCTCAAAACGGGAGATAACCGCACCTGCAAAGAGGCTGATCACAGCCGTCGCCACCAGGAGCACAATGGCTACTCGGCGCATACTCACCCTATGCTTACTTCGGCCTTCCTGTTGCGAACACAAAGATAATCATTTTGTCGACAAATGCAAGTATTTTTTTCTGCACACGATCTTTTTGTGGCGGTTGCCTTTGTTCAGGAGAAGTAGCTTGGGCGGAAGCCGGTCAACGGAAGCAGGCTGATCGTCTCCATTGGGTTGGGGCAGCAAAAGCAACGTCGGCAAAAGGTAGGCCACAATATCGCCATCGGGGAGCGGGCCTGCCTGCTCCAAAACCGCCTCGTTGGACCGCTACCTCGGGGAAATAGGGCGCGAGCCCGTCCGTTCCGCCGACAAGTTGAGCTGGCGGGCGCCGCGCAGCACGGCGATTCGCTCGCTCAGAGCGACACACCAAGCTAAGCCTCCGCTTTGTGGTCAGCTCGGGCAAACAGTTCAAGAACCAGGGGCTTTCACTCCATCTCGTATGCGGTGTGGCGGATTCGCAAGGCCATGCATCAGGCGCTCGCTTAACACCCGGGCCTTGTAGGTCTGCCTCTGAAGCGCATCGGAGCCCGCAATCGCGCTGCCAAGGTTTTGTGTGCCCTTCAGCGAAAACCTTCGAGGCACGAGAGGGTGCGGGTTTTGGAGACGAGCCCTTCAGATGTCGCCAGTGCGCTGCACCTTGCCGGGACCCCATGCAGCTGGGCGCACCTTCCTTCCCCGAAAAAGCAGATTCGCTCGTGGACGCCCTCCGCAACCCCGAGCATCCGCCCCCGACGAGTCGCTGGTGGACGAATCGCTGTGGGTGGGAGATCCGAGCCGCGCTGACAAGCCTGCCATCAAGCCAAGCTGATGTTATCCGCCTCAATGCGGGCTCGATCGAGAGGGCGCCCTCACCCTTGAGGAAACAGCAACCATGCTGGGCCCGACCAGAGAACGGGTGCGCCAGATTAGGGAGATTGCCCTCAGCCCCTTACACCGGCTCGCCAAGGGAAAAGCACTACGCTATTACCTGGGAGAGCGCCCGCAACAGCCATACACCAAGCCGTCGAAATTTTGCAACAACGAAATTTTTTTCTTGACAAATGATATTTCTTTTAGTAAATTGTCCCACACCCTTGTTTAGCAACCCGCTCTCACCCTTAGGAATACCTGGCAATCGTCGCCGGGCGAAGGAGTTCAGAGGAGACCGAAGGAAGCACACATGCGCGGAAAATCGATCAAGTTGATCTTCTTCTCCCTCGGGGGGTCGGAGGTGAAGGAGATCAATTTGGGGTGGAGGCACGCAGTGCTCCTGGGGGTTTCTGCTGTCGCTCTTATCGGGGTGATTCTCACCGGTGTGCTGGCACTATTCACCGACTTTTTCCAGGATGCTCGCCTGAAGAGCTTAGCCAGCGCCAATCAAGCCCTCAGCACGCGCTTGGCAGACATGGGCACCCAGATCGATCGCATCCAGTCCAGGATCGCCGAGCTGGAGAAGAAAGACAACGACATGCGCATCTTCGTGGAGCTCGATAGCCTCGGCAGCGGGGTGAGGGCAGCAGGCGTCGGAGGCTATACCAGCAGCATGGACTACCTCCCACCGTCCAAGGACTTACCGCTAAGCACCATCGAGAACTCCAAGGAGCGGCTCGACGAGTTGGAGCGCCGCCTCCAGCTGTTGAGAACCAGCCGCGAGGAGATCGAGGCAAAGTGGCACAGCAAGCAAGACCTCTACAACCATACGCCTTCCATCGCGCCGGTGGAGGAGTACCGTCTCACCGACACCTTTGGCATGAGGCGCCATCCGTTTACCGGCCGGTGGAGTATGCACGAGGGCATCGACCTTGCCTCACACCGCGGCGTGCCCGTCTATGCCACTGCTGACGGCGTAGTCATCTCGGCGATCAACACTTTCAGGCCAAACAGCGGTTATGGCAAGGAGGTAGTCATCGACCACGGCTACGGCAAAAAGACCCGATACGCGCACCTCTCCAAGGTACTGGTCAGGGAGGGGCAGCGCGTCTCTCGTTGGGACGTCATCGGCTTGCTCGGCGATACCGGCCAGGCGACCGGCCCGCATGTCCACTATGAGGTCCTTGTGGAAGGAAAACCTGTTAACCCCGTGGACTTTATTCTCGAATAGAGCTTGTTTTGCAGGACCATTTCCGAGGCCCACTGTCGAGTGGGCCTTTTTGCTGCCCCCAGGCGGGAGACCATCGTCCCCTGGTCAGTGACGAAGCAATAAAGGGCGACAAGCGGATTGACACAACTGCCTCTGCATACGACCATTGCGCCGCTCCTGTTGTGCGCGGTGGAGTTGTTTGGGCCACCGCCGGCTCGGGCTGAAAACCCGGCCAGCGCTCGGGGTGAACCCGAGTCATTGATCCTGCGGGGCATCCAGCTCACGGTGGCCCACCGCTATCATGAAGCCAAGGCGTGCTTCGACTCGCTTGGTACAGCCCTACCCGGTCACCCGGCAGGACCTTTCTTCCTGGCGGCCGTGCTCCACTCCCAGATATTGGATTATGAGTCAGACCGAGGCGACACCGAGTTCTATCGCCTCATCCAGGAGAGCATCGCGAGGGCGACCACGCAGTTGCACGCGCATCCCACCGATGCCTGGGCGCTCTTTTACCGCGGCGCTGCGTTCGCTTACCGGGCCTTCCACGCTGCCCGGCAAGGACACTACCTCCGCGCTTATCGAGACGGGCAGCTCGCCATGCGCGACCTGCAGAGGGCAGTGGCCATTGATTCCTCCCTAACCGACGCCTACCTGGGCATCGGCAGTTTCAAGTACTGGCGCGCGAAGGTCCTGCGCTACCTGAATTGGTTACCGTTCGTCCCGGATGAGCGCGAAGAGGCAATCGGCATGATTCGCTTAGCTATAGCGAATGGACGGTACTCGTATTTGACCGGACTTTGCGACTTGAGCTGGATCCTCATCGACGCCGGCAGGCACGAAAAAGCAGTAGCATGCGCCCAGGAGGGGCTTGTCGCTTGTCCAGACAGCCGCTTCTTCCTGTGGCCGCTGGCCGAAGCCCACTTCAGAAGGGGCGACTATTTTGCGGCAGCGGAGTGGTACGAACGCCTATTGGCCTCACTCCTCCAGATTCCCGACACCAATCATTACAACGAGATCATCTGCCGTCTGCGGCTGGCGCATGCATACTGCGCTCGGGGTGAGAGGGAAAGAGTACGCTACCACACCTCGGCAATCCTCAACCTAACCTTGGATAAACAGACGCGGCAGCGCCTTGAGGGGAAGCTCGCCGAGGCGAAGGCACTCCTGGAGCGCTGCACTGCGCTGGCAGACCCCCCTCAGACGAGCCGCTGACCATCCCAGTCAGTCCCTCAGAAGCTGTATCGTATCCCAATCTGATTGATCGGCTTCCCGACGAAGGTGCCATGCACCCGTTGGTAGTTGACGGCGGCTCTGCCCAGGACATATTTGAGCACCCCTGCTTCCAAGTAGTAGTCGGTGGCGTAGCCAGGCGTGAGATGCCTATTAACGTCCACGGTCAGCTCAACTTGGAACCACCACCGCAGCTTGATCTGATTGATGGAGACCACCTGCAAGGTATTTCCTCCTCGGGCGCCGGAGTCGAAAAAGTTCTGGTACACAGACACGTCATTGACCAGTGGGCGAAAATCCACAACCTTCTCCCCTGCCGCGGCTTGTGCCACGAGTAAGAGCGCCACGATAGTCCCTGTCACAAAACGCATGCTGTTCTCCTGCCAAAGGCTTATGAGATATGGGCAGATGATGGGTGCACTTCCTAGATACCGGTTACCACCTCGGCACCATGGATCTTGTAGGCGTAGGCCATACGTGGGGTATTGAATGCCCAGCCGACCTGCCCTCGAGGGTTGATTGCAATGACACCACCCAGTCCTTGCACTTTTCGACCAAGGATAGCGATCCCCTCGCGGGCTGCCTCTTTGCTATCAAAGCCCGTGCCCATAAGGTCGCAGATGGTCTTGGCCAGGACCACGCGCATGATCGACTCCCCCCAACCGCTCGCCGACACCGCACCAGTGGCATCATCAGCATAGGTGCCGCAGCCGATGAGCGCCGAATCACCCACCCGACCGGGCAGTTTCAGCGGCGTGCCACCGGTGGAAGTGGCCGCCGCCAGGTGCCCATGCCAGTCGATGGCCACAGCGCCCACAGTACCGCGAGGCTGGCGTTGGAAGAACTGCCTGGTGGTGGAGGATGCCTGAGATCGCAATTGACGGTAGCGGGCCGTTTCCCGCTCTACGACCAGCTCCTCCGGTGAGCAAAGTGCCACCCCTTGACTTGCGGCAAAGCGCCACGCCCCCTCGCCCACAAGGAGGAGGTGCTCACTTTGCTCCATTACTGCGCGCGCCAGCACGATGGGATTGCGCACAAAGCGCACTGCCGCCACCGCTCCGGCGCGCAGGGATGCGCCGTCCATGAGCATCGCATCCAACTCCACCTCACCTGCGGCGTTCAGCGCAGCACCGTAGCCGGCGTCAAACGTCGGGTCGTCCTCCATGGCTGCCACTGCCGCTTGCACCGCGTCCAGGGCGCTTCCACCTCCATCCAGGACCGCCCATCCTGCGGTAACCGCCCGCTCACATCCCTCACGATGGGGTTTCACCTCTTCGTCGGGGATGTCCCATGCTCCTCCATGGACAATGATCGCCGGTTTCACCTTCTACTCCTCACTTCTGCTCTGACCCCCGCCCCTGACGCTCAATTGCCTCCCCCTCAAGCTTACCGCCGGCCCTCCACACGCCATGCGGCGTCCACTGCTTGCAGACCGGGGGCGAGATAGATCGGCCGGCCCTCCGGGCATTTCACCCTCCTCCCTGCGGCCCAGCCTTGAACACCAAGGTCGCCACAAGCTCGATGACGAGCCCATAGACGGCGCCCAGCACCAGGGTAGCGAAGGCCAAGCCCAACCCCATCTCCGCTGCCCCTAGCGAAGAGGCCGCAAGCGGCAGGCTAAAGAGCGCGCCTAGCACAGTGCCGTGCAGCCACCAGCGCAGACGCAGGCGGCTTATCCCCAAAGCAAATCCCATAGTGGTTCTGGCGAGAACAACCGTGAGCGCCCCGGAGGTGCTCAGCAGAGGATCCTTCGTGCTGATCATCCCCCAGCAGACGACGCCAAAGACCAGCCCCAGCAACGTGCAGAGGATGACGCGCTTGGAACCCACCATGTCTGTTCCTCCCTCGCGTGAGCCGCTTGCAGGGACAGGCCTACGACCTGTCGGGAAAGAGTTTGGCCAAGCTCTCTTTGGGCGGCGGTGGTGTCAGCAGACTGACCACGACCAACCCGAAGAGCGAAGCCAAGAAGGCCGGATAAATGCTCGGGATTCCCCACGGGTCGCCACCCTTGAGGACCTGCGGGAACGCATAGGGCACGACGACCTCCAGAGCCAGTGCTACTACCGCCCCCGCGACAATGGAAGTAATCCCGCCCGCCTTGGTCGCCCGAGGCCACGCCAAGGCAGCAATCAGCGCTGGTGTGATGGCGACGCCGTACATGGTGTAGGCGAAGTAGGAGTACTTCAGCACCGAGATCGGCAGGTGGAGCACCGTTGGCACAAAGATCATGAGGAAGGCGCACAACCCCAGGATGACGATGAAGGTCTTCTGCAAGGCGACCATCCGCGCCTGGCCGGCGTGCGGATTGACAAAGCGCTGGTAGATATCACGCATGATGCTGGTCGTGGGCGAAAGCAGATAGTTCATGCCGGTGGAGATCACCACGGCACAGGCAGCAGCCAACAACAGGAGCCCCACCGGTGCCGGCACCATATGACGCGCCGCCTGCAGCACCACCGACGCCGGGTCTATGCCCTTGTCCCAGAAGTAAGCTGCCCCATAAATGGCGATCACCACCACCACCGTTTCCACCACGATGGTGCCGAGAATCCAGAAGATGACCGCCTTCCTAGCTTCCCTGGCGCTCCCGGCACTGTAGAACTTTTGGTACATGCTCTGCACGCCCAGCAACAGCAGCAGAGTGGCCAGACAGTAGCTGACCGCCTTCAATGCAGGGTACTGGCCAAAGTCGGGTGAAAAGACTGCCATGTGTCCGGGCGGCAGCGTTTGAGCAGCAGCCCCACACCCGCCTGCTGCCGCAACCGTGAAGGGGGTCGCTACGCAGCAGGCCAGCACGATGATGATGCCGTTGGGCAAGTCGGTGTGCGCCACCGCCACCATGCCCCCCAAGGCCACAAAGAGAATGACAAAGCCCGCCGCCAAGGCTTGCCCCACCTCCACACTCACCTTGCCGTCGGTGACCACATTCAGGATATAGCCGCCAGCCCTGAATTGATACGAGACGATGGTCGTGAAAGCGATGATCAGCGCAATGGCGCCAAACAGGCGGGCGAACTTGCCATAGCGCTCCTCAAGGATGTCACCAACTGTGTACTGTCCAAAGGTCCGGATCTTGCCGGCCAAGAAGTAAATGATGGCAATCCCGACCCAAGCTCCCGCGGGCAACCAGAGGGAACTCCATCCGGCCTTGAATGCATACTCGGCCCCCGCAATAAAAGTCCCAGAGCCAATCCAGGTGCAAACGAGAGTGAACACCATCTTCGTGGTGTTCAGGCTCCGTCCTGCCACCATCATGTCCTCCTGCGTCTTCACCCTCCCGGCGCGATAGAAATTCAGGACGGTGAGCACCAGCAGATACCCCAAGATAACATAGAGATACCAGACCATACGATCTCCTCCCGTGGTTGTGCGCCGCTCCTTGTCTACCTATGCCTTCGCACTGAGTTCTCAGCGGATGAGGACCATTTTCCTGGACCGGCATCCGGCTTCGCCGCTTAACCGATAGAGATACACACCGGCAGCCAAGGCCGCCCCATCGAATCGTACACGATGGGAACCTGGCATCAGCCTCTGGTCAAGCAGCGTGCAAATCCGGCCGCCGAGCGGATTGAATACATCCAGGCGAACCTTGCTCTCGCGAGGCAGGTCGAAACAGATCTCGGTCACCGGATTGAACGGATTCGGATAGTTCTGATACAAGCGGAACTCTTCGGGCAAGGCCCCTTCGTACGGCTCCTCGGCATCGGTCTGCAGGTAGTGGGCGGTGAAATCGTCGAGGTAGAGCGTGCCTGCATCCTTGCGGCTATCGTTCGTCTCGGCCAGGTAGATGCGCTTCCAGGTAATGGGAAAGGTGAGGACCGCTGCCGGGTTGCCCCAGTGCACAATCACGCTATCCATGGACACGCGCAGATAGCGCCACGTCCCTGTCCAATCGATGCCCGGCGAGGAGGGGGTAAAGTTCACCAAGAACTTTTCGCCATCGGCGTCCACGAACTCGCCCCTGAGCCAATGGCCTTTCCCGTCGCCAAAGACGTGAACTCCAACGGCGGTGGGCGTGCCTGACAGAGGAATTGAGCACTCCATGTACAGGGCGCTGGTGCCGCCCGTGCTGAGTGAATACGAGAGCCGAGCCGAAGTAGGCGGCGAAAACACCACAGAGCTGTCTACGGCCAACGCACACGCAGGCAGGTTCACCCGGACACCAGTCAAGCTCCACCGGGCGACGGAGCTAAAGTCATCTACCACGACGTCAGTAGGCAGCCCCACAAAGACGGCAGCCGAGCCCACCACGCTCCGATACGCCGCTCTCACCCCCCCCTCCCCGGGCTTGACCGCGGTAAACACCCCCGCAGCGGAGATAGTCCCCACATCGCCCACGACGGACCATTGATAGTCGGTGGGCGAGAGACTGATGGTATTGCCGAAGCTATCCTTGGCATAGGGCGTCATCGTCTGCGTCTGCCCCACCTGGAGCACCACGGGGTTAGGCAGCAAGGTGATCTGCGTTACCTTAGTGATTCGCACCCACGCTGAATCTCGCGCCAGGCCGGCAGTCGCATATACATAGCCCGAGGTGTCTGTGAGTCCAGCCACAAAGAGGCCCTGCGCATCGATGCTCCCGATCCACGGGTCGCAGCTCCAACTCACCGCTCCCGCCGGCAGGGTGAGGGGATTGAAGTACTGGTCAAATCCCTCCACAGAAAAGCGTATGGTGCCCTCTGAGAGTACCGAGGCCTCGCGCGGGGAAATGCGCAAGACGGAGAGAGGGCCAGTGGGGGCAGTGCTCACGACCAGCAGCGCATTTGCCACCGGCCGCTCGCTGCCATCGGAGGGGCTGTTCACCACCCGCCCGCGCACCACCATGGTCGTCGAACCCCCTCCGTCCAAGTTCACCGCCTGGTGGATGCCCCACTCCCGCATGTACTCGGCAAGTTCGAAGAGCGACATCCCCACGCTGTACCCTGGCTGGCGGCCGTCAACGGTGACAAAAAAGAGCTTGCTGGAATCGGCCGAAAAGCCCACCGCCGTGCGTGGATGACGGTCGTAGGCAAAGTTCTTGTTGGTGAGCCCTTCCTCGCTCCATTCCACGGAAACGGCACCATCGCGGATGAGCCGCGGCACCCCACCCACAAGCTCCACGATCCTCTTGCGCGTCGGGGGCAAGCTGAGCACAACGGCAAGAGTATCACCTACAAACACACTGCTGTTGAGAAAGACGCTCGCTTGCCCGTGCCCGGAGAGGACCACCCCATCCCTGGGGATGGCCGAGCTGCCGTGCCCTGCAGCCATGATGCTATCCTTGCCGGTGGCAACCACCCATACGGTGTCGTTGACCGCAAAGTCGCTGGTGAGGTAGCGGGCGGTCACCTCTGTTCCCCAGTAGTTGGTGCGGGTGCTGCTGCCGTAGAAGGAGTTGTAGACAATGAGCTCATCGGCATCCCTGGATTCGTTGACGCCGTTGACTGCTCGTTGTCCGCGTTTGGTGACAAGGGACCCCACAAACGAAACCACATCGATGAGCGGCCGACGCTCAGCGGTGTAGGCGAACACCGACCGGCCAATGGGCCTCTTGATGAGTACGCCCCTCACCACCTGCGCGCCGATGGGGGTACCATCGGTCTCCCAAAAGTCGGCGTTCATCGCGCCCACTACTTTGTGGCCTTCGCGATCGCTGCGCGCGCTCATTGCCGAAGTGAGTTCTCGTCCGCCTGAGAGCAGATCGTTGGACTTGACGCTTTCGATGGTCACCCACGGGTTAGTCAGATC
>JBBIKH010000141.1:479-9358 GCA_037445575.1 bacterium | reverse complement strand
CCACGTTCATAAAACAGTCCATCGCTGGTCTGGCGACCACGGTGATTTGGGCGTCGATTCTTGTCGTGCTGGTGGTGCTCCTCTTCTTGCGCAATGTGCGTGCGAGCCTCATTATCGCTTTTATCATCCCCTTCTCGCTGGTGGCGGCATTTATCCTTCTGGGGGTGGCCAACTACACTATCAACATTATGTCCCTTTCCAGCTTGGCAATTGCCATCGGCATGGTGGTGGACAATGCCATCGTGGTCTTTGAGAACATCTATCGACATCGTACCGAGCTCGAAGAGGGACCCGAGGAAGGGGCAGTGTTTGGCGCACGCGAAGTGGCCATGGCGGTGACAGCTTCGACCTTGACCACTGTGGTCATCTTTGTGCCTCTCCTCTTTGTGCAAGGAATTGCCGGCATCCTCTTCCGCCAACTGGGCTATGTGCTGATGTTTGTCTTGGCGGCGTCGCTGTTTACCTCGTTGTACCTGACGCCGATGCTCTCGGCAAAGCTGCTTCGGGTACAGAATGGGGACAGCGCTAACAGCCAGGGGCGCTTTGGCAAGCTCTACGCGCACAGCGAGGAGCTTTTCCGCCGGGTGGAGCAAGGGTATCGGTGGTTGTTGGGATGGGCCCTTCGTCACAAGCTGGTGGTCGTGCTAACGGGGTTAGGTGTGTTCGTCCTCAGTTTGGGTATGATGCGCTTTGTGAACACCGAGTTCTTCCCGCAAACGGACGAATCGCAGCTGCGCGGTGTTATCGAATTGCCGGCGGGCACGAACTTGCAGACCACCGATGCGGTTATGCGCCAGGTGGAAGAGGTCATTGCCAGGGAAGTGCCCGAGCGAGAAGTGATCATCGCCCGATGTGGTACAAGCCGCTTTGGCATGGGCGCCAGCATGGGGCAGCAGGAAGGGAGCAACATCATCTACGTGCAAGGTACCCTGGTGCCACGCGCGCGGCGCTCGGCGAGCGACCGGGAGATCGGGCAAAGGCTCAGCAAAGCATTGCAAAAGATCCCTGGCATCAAGACGGTGGATTTCACTCCGACCGACCCCTTCTTGGCCATGTTCGGCGGTGGCAAGCCCATCGAGGTTGAGGTCTACGGCTACGACCTGGAGCAGATCGACAAGGTCGCCAGGCAGATACAGCAGCTGATGGCTGGAATCAAAGGCACCACTGATGTGGTGCTCTCGCGCGAGGAAGGCAAGCCGGAATATTGGGTGGTAGTAGACCGCGCCAAGGCTGCAGCGCTGGGGCTCTCGGTGGCGCAGGTGGGCATGGCCTTGCGCACCAGCTTCTACGGCAGCGACGTGGTCAAGTATCGAGAGGCGGGCGACGAATACTCCATTGTTGTGCAGTTGCGGGAGGAGGACCGGCAAGCGGTCGAGGACATCGGCGACGTCACCATCATGGGCCCCACGGGTACGCTCATCCCCTTGAAGAGCGTGGCCCAGATAGAAAAGCGTGTGGCGCCGGTCAAGATCGACCGCAAGAACCAGCAGCGCCTGATCACCGTGGGCTGCGGCATTGTGGGTCGCTCAAGCGGGGCCGTTGGTCGCGATCTGAGGCGGGCCCTGGCCAAGCTGCCGCTGCCGCCCGACATTGAGGTGAAGGTCACAGGGGCCGTGGAACAGCAGGCCAGTTCATTCAAGCAGCTGCTCTTCGCCATGGCACTGGGCATCCTTTTGGTCTACCTGGTCATGGCGGCCCAGTTCGAATCGTTGATCGATCCGTTCGTCATCATGTTTTCTGTGCCCTTTGCGGTGGTGGGGGTGATCTGGGCCCTGCTCATTACCGGCACCACTCTGAGCGTGAACGCTTTTATCGGCATGATTATGCTCGTGGGCATCGTGGTGAACAATGCCATCGTGTTGGTGGACTACACGAACCTTCTACGCGCGCGGGGGATGTCGGTGGGCGAAGCGGTGCAGACGGCGGGTCAGCGCCGCCTGCGTCCGGTGCTGATGACCGCCCTGACCACCATTTTCGGCCTTTTGCCCATGGCGCTCAGTCGATCCGAGGGCTCCGAGACATGGGTCCCGCTGGCAGTGGCGGTGATCGGAGGGTTGATGGTATCGACGATCATTACCCTGGTGTTTGTGCCCACCCTCTACTCCATCGCAGAGGCGCGACTCAAGCGGGCGCATGCCGTGCACAGGTAAGGGAGATGAAACGATGGAAAAGATGCTGATTCTCATCTACAACAGTGCCCTGGAAAGCGTTGTCCTGAAGTACATCGATGAATGCGAGGTGAGCTGCTTTACCCTTATCCCGAAGGTCTTTGGGCGCGGAGAGACTGGGGGGCCGCGGCTTGGCACCGCAGTGTGGCCAGGAGAGAACGCGATGCTGCTCATTGTGGACAGCGAAGAGCGGATCGGCGCCCTGCTGCAAAGGGCCAAGAAGCTGAAGGCGCGCCATCACGGCAAGGGCATCAAGGCGTTTGTGCTGCCGGTGGAAGCAAAACTCTGAACGCGCCCGGTACTTCCGGAGGGATTTTTCCGCTTGCATTCATGGTCCGCATTTGGTATATTTGCGACAGTCAAATACGGGAGAGCAAAAGGAGGCTGATACGTTGAAGAAGGGCATTCATCCGGAATACAAGATCAGCAACGTGCGCTGCGCGTGCGGCAACACGTGGCAGGTGCGTTCTACCTTGGGAGACATGAAGCTGGAAATCTGCTCCAACTGCCACCCATTTTTTACCGGCAAACAGAAGCTGGTCGACTCTGCAGGTAGGGTGGAAAAGTACCTCAAGAAGTACAAGCGAGGCAAAGAGGGCGAGCAGCACGATTCGTAGCAATCCTACTGGCGAGAAGACGGAATGCGCGGGGTGCGTATTCCGTTTTTTTTGCGCTCCGGCATGAGGATGGAGGAGGAAAAATTGAACCCGGTCGGGGGACAGGCGGTCATCGAAGGGGTGATGATGCGCGCGCCCGGGGTGGTGTCGGTGGCCGTGCGCCGCCCAGACGGGGGCATCGTCTACCGAGTGCGACCGTATCGGTCGGTGAGCACGGGCAAGGGGCCGTGGCGCTTTGCCGTGCTGCGGGGCGCGGCGACCTTGGTGGAGTCGCTGCTGCTGGGAATCGAAGCCCTGGCCTTCTCCAGCCGCGTGGCCATGGGGGAAGACGCGGAGGAATCTCAAACAGAGAAGGCCAACCTATGGTCACGAGTTGCCACTGCGTTGACGGTGGTGGCGGCGTTCGCCATTGGACTTGCGCTGTTTTTCTACCTGCCGCTGCTTGTCGCCCACCTGACTGGGGTGCGCTCAGGCCTCCTGTTCAACCTCATCGACGGGGTCGTGCGGCTGGTCGTGTTCTTGGCTTATTTGGTGCTTATTGGCCAGTGGAAAGAAATACGACGCGTGTTCGCCTATCACGGCGCGGAGCACATGAGCATCCACGCTTACGAGCAGGGAAGGGAGCTGTCGGTGGCGGAAGCGAGCCACTACGACCAAGCCCATCCGCGGTGTGGCACCAGCTTCCTCTTGGTGGTGGCGCTAGTGAGCATGGTGGTATTTGTCCTTCTCCCACGACCACACAGTCCTCTGGACCCGTTGGTAGTGGTGCGCCTTCTATTGGTGCCGCTCATTGCGGGTCTTTCCTACGAACTGCTGCGGCTGGGGGCCAAATGGCCGCGCAATCCACTCCTGTATCCCCTGGTCGCAGTAGGGGTGTGGTTGCAACGGCTCACCACCCGAGTGCCCGATGAGCAGCAGCTGGAGGTGGCTCTGGTGGCGCTGAGGAGCGTACTGGGCCAAGACGTGTCGGCGATGGCAATCCCTTACGCACAGGAAGAGATCGCATCCACCGCCTCGCCGCGTGAATAAGGCCGCGCAGGCGGGAGGAGAGTGAGTCATGTTGGAGCGACTGCAACAGTTAGAGGACCATTACCAGGAGGTCATGCGCCAACTTGCCGATCCGGCGACGATGAATGATCGGGAGCGCTACCGGCAGCTGGCCAAGGAGGAGCGTTACCTCGGTCCGATTGTGCAGAAAGCCAAGGAGTACCGAGAGGTCCTGCGACGCCTGGAGGAGGACCGGCGCGTACTGGCAGAAAGTGACGACAATGAGCTGCGTGCCGTGGCCAAGTCGGAGCTGGAGGAGCTCGGTCAGCAGGTCGAGCGCCTGGAGGAAGAGATCAAGACCCTTCTGTTGCCGCCCGATGAGCAGGATTCACGCAATGCCATCGTGGAGATACGGGCAGGCACAGGAGGAGAGGAGGCTGGCCTCTTCGCGGGCGACCTCTACCGCATGTACAGCCGCTACATCGAAGACAAGGGCTGGAAAAAGGAGGTGCTCAGCTCGCACCCTCAGGGCATCGGCGGGTTCAAGGAGATCATCTTTCTGGTCACTGGACCAGACGCTTACGGTACCCTCAAGTACGAGTCTGGTGTGCACCGGGTGCAGCGGGTGCCGGTGACGGAGGCGAGCGGACGTATTCATACCTCGGCGGCCTCAGTTGCGGTGTTGCCGGAAGCAGAGGAAATTGACATCCAGATCGACCCAAGCGATCTGCGCATCGACGTGTTCCGTTCCTCAGGGCCCGGCGGCCAGAGCGTCAATACCACCGATTCGGCGGTGCGCGTTACCCATCTGCCCACGGGCCTTGTAGTGACCTGCCAGGACGAAAAGTCCCAACACAAAAACAAGGCCAAGGCCTTGAAGGTGCTGCGCGCGCGACTTTACGAGCGAAAGCTGGAGGAGGAGCGCCAGAAGATTGCCGCCAGCAGGCGCTCCATGGTTGGCTCCGGCGACCGGAGCGCCAAGATCCGGACCTTTAACTTCCCCCAGAACAGAGTCACTGACCATCGCATAGGGTTGACCCTTTATCGGTTGAACGAGATCTTGCAAGGCGACCTTGACGAGCTCATTGAGCAGCTGCGCATTGCCGACCGTACGGAGAGACTCAAAGCCGAGTTCCCGGGTGGCAAATAGCTGCGCCACCATCGCTGCGTTCCTCCGGCAGGCATCGGAGTCGCTTAGGGACGCGGGCGTTGACAGTCCTGAGCTGACGGCCGAGCGACTGCTGATGCACGTGCTAAGATGCCAACGGGCTGAACTCTACCTTGCCCCGGAACGGCTCCTGAGCCATCGACAGCAAGCACTGCTTGGGGATTTGTTGGCGCGTCGCGTGAGGCGCGAACCCCTGCAGTACCTGACCGGCGAGGTCGAGTTCATGGGCCTGTCGCTTCGCGTCAGACCAGGGGTGCTCATTCCCAGGCCAGAGACCGAGATGCTGGTAGAGCGAGCGGTGGCATTCTGCCAGCGTGAGCTGCGCGGGATTCACCCCCTGCGGTGCCTGGACGTGGGTACCGGCTGCGGGAACATCGCCGCTTCGCTGGCCGCCATGCTCCCGCACGCGCACGTTGTGGCTATCGACTGCAGCCAGGAAGCTCTGGCGGTGGCTCGCACCAATCTCAGCCGCCTGCGGCTGACCAATCGGGTGCAGCTGGTGCGCGCTGACCTGCGTAGCCCCGATTTTGCGCGAAAGGTGGGTGGGACCTTCCACCTGGTGACTGCCAATTTGCCCTACGTCCCCACGGGTGAGCTGTCGACTTTGGCCCCGGAGGTCAAGAATTACGAGCCTCATCTGGCGTTGGACGGGGGCCCGGACGGCCTGGCCCTGTATCGCATCCTGATCCCCCTTTTGCCCCAACTCCTCAGCCCAGGAGGAGGTTACTTTGCCGAGATCGGCGTGGGCCAGGGCGCCCAGCTGCGAACCCTGCTGGAAGGGGCAGGCCTGGGGGAGATAGAGGTGTTGCCTGACTTGGCAGGCAGGGAACGAGTGGTTTTCGCAAGGAGACAGAGGGAGCGGGCATGATCAATCCAGCGATCTTTCGGGAGTACGACATCAGGGGGGTGGTGAAACAGGATTTTGACGACGCGACGGTGGAAGCAGTGGGCAAGGCCATCGGCACCGCCATGCGCCGCAAGGGGGTGACTCGCCTCTCTGTGGGGCGCGACGTGCGGCTGGATTCGCCCCACCTCCAGGAGGTCCTAACCGCCGGCCTCACGGCCACGGGCGTGCACGTGGTGAATATCGGCCAGGTCCCCACGCCGGTCCAATACTTCAGCATCCTTCATCTGGGACTGGGCGGCGGCGTGATGGTCACCGGCAGCCACAACCCCATCGAGTTCAACGGATTCAAAATATCGGTCCATGACCCGGAGAAGGGCGTGGTCTCCATGTACGGCGCCGACATTGCGCACCTGGCGGAGCTGATCGCTAAGAGAGACTTTGCGAAGGGCAAGGGAACGGTGCAGCGCCAGGACGTGCTGCCGGCCTACGTTCGGACCCTCAAGGAAAAGTTTCGCTTTGCACGGCGCCTCAAAGTCGTCATCGACGCGGGCAACGGCACCGCCGGACCCATTGCCCCGCAGCTTTGGGAGGACTTGGGGATGGAGGTGGTGGCCCTCTATTGCGAGCCAGACGGTAGCTTCCCTCACCATTTGCCTGACCCCACCGTGCCCAAATACGTGGTGGAGCTGCGCAAGGCGGTGGTTGCGCAACAGGCTGACGTGGGCATCGGCTACGATGGCGATGCCGACCGCATTGGGGTCATCGACGACAAGGGTGAGATCGTGTTTGCAGACCGGCTCTTGGCGCTATTTGCCAAGGAGGTGCTGGCAAGACACCCGGGCGCGCCCATCGTGTTCGATGTCAAGTGCTCCCAGGCCTTGGAGGAGTTCATCACCCTTCACGGGGGCAGGCCGGAGATGTGGAAGACCGGCCACTCGCTTCTGAAGGCCCGCATGAAGGAACTGCATGCACCGCTTGCGGGCGAGATGTCCGGCCACATGTTCTTTGCCGACGACTATTTCGGCTTTGATGACGCCCTGTACGCGTCGGGCCGGTTGCTGCAGTTGGTCGCCGCCGACGGACGGCCCTTATCGGAAATTGCGGCTGAGATACCCCACTTTGTTTCCACGCCGGAGATCCGCATTCATTGCGCCGATGAGGCCAAATTCAGGGTGGTGCGCGAGTTGGTCCAGCGTTTCAAGGCCAAATACCAGGTGATCGACATCGACGGCGCTCGCGTACTGTTCGGCGACGGGTGGGGGCTGGTGCGCGCTTCCAATACGCAACCGGTGCTGGTGCTCCGTTTCGAAGCACGCACCAAGTCGCGTCTGCGCGAGATTATCGACCTCTTCACTCAGGAGCTACGGCGGTATCCGGAGGTGACCTTCAGCGAGGAGGATTTTGCCTAGCAAAGGCCACTCATGCGCCGATTTTGCCTTGACTTTCACGATATTTTGTCTATTTTATAACCGAGTCCGCCGGGCCGGATTGCCAGAGCTTGCCCCCGGCCAGGCGGTGGAACTGGAGGACGTATGTTACGCTACGTGAGACAAAGGGACCCCTTCACCGGAGAGGAATACGTCGAGGTGCCGTTCAAGGGGCACCGTCTTGTTGAGCACCCCATGTACAACAAGGGCACGGCCTTCACCCCCCAGGAGCGCGAGGCGCTGGACCTGGTGGGACTTTTGCCGGAACTTGTGGCCACGCTGGAGCTTCAGTGCCAAAGGGCTTACGAAAGCTTTTCGGCCAAGCCCACCAATCTGGAGAAGTACATCTACCTGATCTCCCTACAGGACCGAAACGAGACGCTTTTCTATCGCCTATTGCTCGATCATTTGGAAGAAATGCTGCCCATCGTCTACACCCCCACGGTGGGCGAAGCTTGTCTGCAGTTCAGCCACATCTTTCGGCGCCCCCGGGGCCTATATGTGACCGCCAACAACGTGCACAAGATCGACAAGGTGCTTGCCAATGTCTCTTTTTCCAACGTCTCGCTGATCGTGGCCACCGACGGGGAGCGCATCTTGGGTCTTGGCGACCAGGGGGCAGGAGGCATGGGCATCCCCATTGGCAAGAGCAGCCTGTACGTGGCCGCGGGCGGGCTACATCCCGCCTTCTGCCTGCCGGTACTGATCGATGTGGGGACAAACAACGAGGAGGCGCTGCGGGACCCACTCTACATCGGGCTTCGGCAGCGTCGGCTGACCGGCGACAAGTACGATGCGGTGATCGAGCAATTCGTGATGGGGGTGCGCCGCACCTTCCCTAACGCCCTCCTGCAATGGGAGGACTTTGGCAAGCACAACGCCTTCCGCCTTCTGGAGCGGTACCGGGAGAGGATCTGCTCGTTTGACGACGACATCCAAGGCACCGGCGCAGTCGCGATGGCGGCACTGTTGGCGGCCATGCGCATCAAGAAAGAACAATTGCGCGATCAGCGCTTTGTCATCCTCGGCCAGGGGCAGGCGCGCATCGGCATTGCGCGCCAGATTCACACCGGCCTGATGCAGCAGGGACTGAGCGACGCCGAGGCAAAGGCGCTCATCTTCGGCCTCGACAAAGACGGCCTGCTGGTGGAAGGAATGCAGGTGAGCGACGAGCAGCGGGAGTGGGTCAAGCCGCGGGCAGCAATCGCTGACTGGCAGCTGAGCGACCCCAACCGCATCGGCCTGCTGGATACTGTGCGCAACGCCAAAGCTACCGTGCTGATCGGCGCCACCGGCCAGCCAGGGGTGTTCGACGAGGCGGTGCTTCGGCAAATGAGTGACAACTGCCAGTTGCCGGTCATCTTGCCCCTTTCGAACCCGACAAGCAAGTCGGAGTGCACACCTGAGGTCGCCTTCAGGGTCACCGGGGGCAGGTGCCTGTGTGCCACCGGCAGCCCTTTCCCTCCCGTTATGGTGAATGGCAACAAACGGGTCATCTCTCAGTGCAACAACCTTTATGTCTTTCCGGGCATGGGTCTTGGGGCGCTGGTGGCGGGCACGCCCAAGGTGACCGATCAGATGTTCATGGCCGCCTCCCGGGCTTTGGCAGACATGCTCACCCCCGAACAGCTAAGCACCGGGCAGATGCTGCCGTCGATCTCCGAC
>JBBIKH010000141.1:0-465 GCA_037445575.1 bacterium | reverse complement strand
TTTGCGGTTGCCAAGGTGGCCCGCGATTCCGGCTTGGGTATGCGTGCTGATGACGAGCAGTTGCTGCGGGTGATCACCAACGCCATGTGGCAGCCGAAGTACCTGCCCTATCGCTACGTACGGCCGGAGCCCGTGGTCTAACCACCGCCGGCTCTCGAGTCAAGGACAACCCTAAAGCAAGAGGAGAGGAGGTCTACGATGCGTGTCCGCGTGATGTTGTTGCCGGTGACTGCAGTCGCAGCAATGGCTTTCAGCTGCGCCACCACCTACCAGGGGTTGGTCGAGCCCACCTCCGAGAACTCGGTGTTGGTCGTGGGGTCCGTCTTTGTGGTGAACAACTACTACAACGAGCGTTTTGAGATCTACCGGCCGAGCATCGAAGTGGCCATCATGGCCAAAGTGACCCAGGATGGGAAGGAGCAGATCAAGGGCTACTGGACGCAGACTGACGAGAACGGCTACTTC
>JBBIKH010000140.1:0-9379 GCA_037445575.1 bacterium | reverse complement strand
CCCGAGGTGGTGGAAAAGGTGCTCGAGGTCATTCAACACTTTGACCCGCCCGGCATCGGCGCCCGCAATTTGCAGGAGTGCCTGCTCATCCAGCTTTTGGAGCAAGAAGAGCCGCACCCGTTGGCGGTGACCATCATCCGTGATCACTTTGACGATTTTAAGAACCTACGGTTTGAGAAGCTGGCTAAAACCTTGGGCGTCTCGTTGGAGGAAGTAAAGGAGGCCATCGAAGAGATCAAGAAGCTCAACCCCAAGCCTGGGGAAGGGTACGTTGCCTACGAAGACAACTATGTGGTGCCGGACATGGAGGTGGTCAAGGAGGATGGTGAATTCAAAGTCATCCTCAACGATTGGAACATCCCGTCATTGCGCATTAGCAAAGCCTATCGGGAGATGTTGGCCGACAAGAAGAATACCCCCAAGGAGGCCAGAGACTACATTCGGCAGCGGTTGGAGTCGGCGCGTTGGCTCATCAATTCCATCCAGCAGAGGCGGCAGACCATCATTCGAGTGATGGAAGCCATCATTCGCAGGCAGCGTGACTTTTTTGAGCATGGGCCGGAACACATCAAGCCCATGATCCTCAAAGACATTGCCGACGACATTGGCATGGACATCTCCACGGTGAGTCGGGTGACCAACGGCAAGTACGTGCAGACGGAGTTTGGGGTTTTTGAGCTGAAGTATTTCTTCAGTGAGAAGATCCACCGCGACGACGGCGAGGACGTGTCCAACAAGGTGATCAAGAACCTGATCAAGGAGATCATCCAGAAGGAGGACCCGAAGCGGCCCCTCAATGACCAGAAGATCGCCGAAATGCTCAAGGCGCAGGGGTACAATGTGGCCAGACGGACCGTGGCAAAGTATCGCGAGCAGATGTCGATCCCCATTGCCCGCTTGCGACGGGGTTTGTAGCAACGCAACAGAGGAGCTCGCAGGTGCCTATGATGCACGATGAGTGCCGTGGATGGTGGCGATGTGGGCGCATGCACGCCACCACCATCTTGGGTGTCCGCCACAAGGGGGAGGTGGCCCTGGCCGGCGACGGCCAGGTGACCTTTGGCGATGCCGTGCTGAAGAACAACGCGAAGAAGGTGCGCAAGATCTACAACGACACGGTGTTGGCCGGTTTTGCCGGCGCAGCCGCTGATGCCTTGACTCTGTTTGATCGCTTTGAGAAGCGGCTGGAGGAGTCGCACGGCAACCTGGGGCGCGCGGCGGTGGAGCTGGCCAAAGACTGGCGCAGCGACCGCTACCTGCGTCGCCTGGACGCCACCTTGGCGGTGATGGATAAGAAGCAGACGTTTATCATCTCCGGTACCGGAGAGGTCATCGAGCCTGACGACGAGGTGGTAGCCCTCGGCTCTGGCGGCGGCTATGCCTTGGCAGCGGCGCGCGCCCTGCTCAAGCATACCAACCTCAGCGCCCGCGATATCGTGCGGGAAGCGATGCAGGTGGCCTCCTCCATCTGCATTTACACCAACAAGAAGATTACCATGATCGAGCTGTAGTCTATTCGAGCCGGAGGCGCGGACTAACCGATGAAAGAGCTCACACCGCGAGAAATTGTGCGGGAGCTAGACCGCTACATCGTGGGGCAGGACAAAGCCAAGAAGGCGGTGGCCATTGCCTTGCGCAATCGCTGGCGGCGGCTGCAGGTGGACGAGCGCCTGCGCGAGGAGATCATGCCCAACAACATCATCCTCATTGGCCCCACCGGGGTGGGCAAGACGGAAATTGCCCGCCGCCTCGCCAAGTTGGCAAACGCCCCCTTCATCAAGGTGGAAGCCTCCAAATTCACCGAGGTGGGCTACGTGGGTCGCGACGTGGAGTCGATTATTCGCGACTTGGTGGATCTTGCGGTGGCCATGACCCGCAACGAGAAGGCTGAACAGCTTGAGCCACGGGCGGAGAGGCAGGCCGAAGAGCGCCTCCTCGACCTGCTTCTGCCAGAGGGCGGCGACGGCAAGGAGGACAATCCCACGCCACGCAAACGCCAACAGCGCACCAGAGAAAAGCTTCGTCGTCGCCTGCGCGCCGGGCAGCTGGAAGACCGCACCGTAGAAGTGGAAGTGCCGGTGGACTCCATGTCGTTGATGCAAATCGTCTCCCCGCTGGGGGTGGAAGAGATGGGGGTGAACATTCAGGAATTGCTCGGGCCCATGGTGCCCAAAAAGGTCAAGAAGCGGGAGATGAAGGTGGCCGAAGCCCGGCGCTACCTGGTGCAGGAAGAGCTGCAGAAGCTCATCGACATGGAGGAGGTAGTGCGCGAAGCCATCGCTCGGGTCGAAGACTCTGGCATTGTCTTCTTGGATGAGATCGACAAGATCGCCGGCGAAAAGAGCGCCGTCGGCCCCGATGTCTCTCGCGAAGGAGTCCAACGCGACCTCCTGCCGGTCATCGAAGGTACCACCGTGCTCACGAAATACGGGCTGGTGCGGACCGACCACATCCTGTTTATCGCCTCAGGGGCGTTCCACGTGTCGCGCCCTTCGGACCTGATCCCGGAACTGCAAGGTCGTTTCCCGATTCGGGTGGAGCTGCACAGCCTAACGACAGAGGACTTTATGCGCATCCTGACCGAGCCGGAGAATGCCCTCATCAAGCAGTACACGGCCCTTTTGGAGAGCGAAGGGGTGCGCATCAGGTTCACGCGCGGCGCGTTGCGCGAGATCAGTGAGACGGCCACCAAAGTCAACGAGCGTACCGAGAACATCGGGGCTCGCCGGCTCCACACCATCCTTACAACGCTGCTAGAGGACATCCTCTACCAGCTGCCCGATGAGAACATCAAGAGCGTCACCATCACCCAAAAGAAGGTGCGAGAAACGTTGCGCGGGATCGTGGAAGACGAGGACCTGAGCCACTACATTCTGTAGACGGAGGAGGAACCGATGAAGCGCGACTTTCTGGCTATTGTCGACTTTACCACCGAAGAAATCAAGGCGACCCTCGAGCTTGCTAAGAAGTTGAAGCGGGAGGCGAAGAAAGGCAAGCTGCAGCCGCTGCTCAAAGGCAAGACCTTGGCCATGATCTTTGAAAAGCCCTCGGCGCGCACCCGGGTCTCCTTCGAGGTGGGCATGTTCCAGTTAGGAGGGCACGCCCTCTATCTTGGCCCCAACGAGGTCGGCATCGGCAAGCGCGAGTCCGCCGCAGATGTGGCACGGGTCCTCTCCCGCTACTGCGACGGCATCATGGCGCGCCTGTTCGGACACGAGATGATTGAGGAGCTGGCCCGCTACGCCTCGGTGCCGGTGATCAATGGCCTCACCGACCTGCTTCACCCCTGTCAGGTGATGGGGGACGTGCTGACGATCATGGAGCACAAGGGGCGCATGGAGGGCATCAAAGTAGCCTGGATCGGGGACGGCAACAATGTGGCCAACTCCTGGCTCAACATGGCCGCCCGTCTGAGCTTCACGTTGCACCTGGCTTGTCCGGAGGGCTATGACCCGAATCAGGCCATATTTCAGCGCGCCCGCGACGCAGGGCTTAGTGAGATCAAGCTCTTTCGCGACCCCAAGGAGGCAGTCGAAGGGGCGCAGGTGATCTACACCGACGTGTGGGCCAGCATGGGCCAGGAGGCAGAGGCAGAGGCGCGCAAAAAGGTCTTCCGTCCCTACCAGGTCAACCAGGAGCTGGTGAAACGTGCCGCCCCCGACTGTCTGGTGATGCACTGCCTGCCCGCCCATCGCGGCGACGAGATAACCGATGAGGTCATAGATGGCCCCCACTCGGTGGTGTTTGACGAGGCGGAAAACCGCCTCCACGTACAAAAGGCCATCATGGTTACCCTGATGCGAGGTTGAGCGTCGTCACCCAGTCGCTGAGGAGCGCATCGTGGAAATCGCCCGTTACCAGGAGCACTGTGCAGAGGAATGGGATCGCTTCGTGTGGGAGGCGAACAACGGCACCATTTTCCACACGCGGCGTTTCTTGTCGTATCACCCGCCGGGCAGGTTCGAGGACCATTCGCTGATTTTTCGCAAGCGGGGCAGGGTGCTGGCGCTGCTGCCGGCGGTGCGCCTGGACCGCGGCAACTCGAACGTCCTGTCCTCCCACTGCGGCGCTTCCTATGGCGGCTTTGTGGTGAGGCCGGACCTCTCCATCCGTGACTCGTTCCTGCTGGTCGACGCCCTCCTTGATTACGCACGGGCGCAGAAGTTCGATGTGGTGGAACTGACACATCCCCCGCAGGTGTATTGGGCCAAGCCAAGCAACTACATTGACTTTGCCCTGTTTCAGAGAAACTTTGTCTACAAGAAGCGGGAGATCTCCAGCGTGGTGCCGCTCAACTTTGCGCCGGAGCAGGTCCTGGATACCTTTAGCGCCGAATCGCGGCGCGCAGTGCGGCGCGCGCTCAAGCTGGGGGTGGAGGTCCGCCGCTGCGACGACTATGAGGATTTCTACCAGATTCTGCAGCAGAACCTGAAGATGCGGCACAATGTGCGTCCCACCCACACCATCGACGAGCTCCTTTCCCTCAAGCGTCTGTTCCCCGAGCATATCCACTTGGTGGCCGCCTTTGTGGAGGGAAAGATGATCGCCGGGGTGGTGCTCTTTTACTGCAACAGGCGCACGAATCTGGCGTTCTACATCAGCCACAATGAGGAGTACCAGCAGTACCGGCCAGTCAATTTGCTCTTCTATCAGATCTTCCAGGAGTCTATCCGCGACGGCTTTAGCTGGTTTGATTTCGGTATCTTCACCGTGAACATGGCGCCTAATTGGGGCCTGGGGCATTTCAAGGAGGGGTTCGGCGCCCAGGGAGTGTTCCGGGACACGTTCCACCGCGCGATCTAAGACGTCCTGGCCCTGAGCCTGGGCCCAGCGTGAGCTCGCCATGCCGCTACGCATCCTCCACATCGCCCCGTTCAATACGTCCGATGTGCCCATGACCTTGGTGCGTGCCGAACGCGCGGTGGGTCATTACAGCCGGCTGGTCACCCTTGCTCGCGACCCCCGCGCCTTTGAAGAGGACATCTGCCTTGAGCTCCCCTTCTTGGACTGGTGGGGCACGAGGCTCGCAAAGCGCATCGTCACCGACCCAGACAGGTTGAGGGTGGACAATGTGGCGCGCGTTCCGGAGCGGGTGCCGGTGACGTGGCAACCGCACGGGCTGGTGGAGGCGTGGTTGGTACGCCTGCGCGAGAGGCTGTGGGCACCGGCTATCCAAAAGGCGATCCGAGAGCACGGCTTGGCCCACTTTGATGTGTACCAGCTGGACGGCGGTTTGGAGTTCACGCGCGATGGCCGGTTTGTGGCGGCCCGCAAACGAGAGGGCAAGCGCCTCATCTGCTGCTACACCGGTAGCGACCTGCGGACGCGCGGCGTCATCCCGGCCATTGACAACATCGCAGACCTGACTGTCACAGTGGAGTTCGACCACCTGCGGCTCCATCCCTCCATCCACCACGTCTTCTTCCCGTTCGAGGTCGAACGCTTCCAGCCGCCGAAGGAACGTAGGCCCGGCCCGCTGCGCATCGGCCACGCCCCCACCAGTCGCAAGGCAAAGGGGAGCGACGTCATCATCCCGGTGATCCTCTCCCTGGCAGAGGAGTACGGCGTGGAGATGGTGCTCATCGAAAAGCTGCCCTACCAGGAGGCATTGCGGCGTAAGGCCGACTGCGACATCTTCGTCGATCAGCTAGGCGACCTAGGCTATGGCATCAACTCACTTGAGGCGCTGGCGATGGGCATTCCGGTGTGCTCCTGCCTTGCGCCTGGGTTTGCGGAACGCTACCCGGATCACCCGTTTGTCGTCGTCGACGCTGCCAATCTCCGCCAGGAGCTGGTCCGCTTGCTCGAAGATCCTGGTCTGCGGCAGCGACTCGGTGCGGCCGGGAGGGAATGGGTAAAGAAGTATCACGACAGTCGGCGCGTGGTCGCGCGCATTCACCAACTGGCAGGGCTCGCATGAAAGGCAACAGCGGCCGGCGGCTGCGCATCCTTTTTGTGAACTCAATCCAGATGTTCGGCGGCGGCGAGGTGTGGATGCTGCGCACGCTGGCCCTGCTCAAGGAAAAGGGCCATCGCGTGTGGCTCCTCTGCCGGCCGGGCACTCGGCTTGCCCAGGAGGCACTACGCCAAGGCATTGCCGTGCGGACGATGCGCATGCGCGGCGACTTTGATGCTCTTTCGATCTGGCAAGTGTTCCGCCTCATCAAGCGCCTGCGCATTCAGGTGGTGCTGACCAACATGGACAAAGAGCTGCGCTTTGCCGGTATTGCGGCACGCCTGGCTGGGGTGGGGGCTGTGTTCCCGAGGCGCGGCATCGACTACCCCCTGAAGGATCGGTGGCGGTATCGCTTTGCCTACAACAAGTTGGCTTCCATGGTGATCGCCAATTCCAAGGCTACGGCCAGGGCGTTGAGGCGTAACGCCCCGTGGCTGCCTGAGGAGCGCATTGCCGTGATCTATAACGGCATCGACCCGGCCCCATTCGTCAGCGGTTCGCCTCGTCTGCGCCAGGAGTATCGCCTTCCCGCCCACGCCAGAGTTATCGGCTTTGTCGGCCAGCTGGATGAGCGCAAGGGCATCTGCTATCTGCTGCAGGCCTTCGCTGAGGTGCACCGTCGCCACCCGGAAACAGTGCTGTTGGTCGTGGGCGAAGGGCCGCTCAGGGAGTGGATCGTCACAACCGCCGCCGCTTATGGGCTCGCAAGAGCAGTGATTTTGACCGGGTTTCGCGAGGATGTGCCGGCGGTAATGCGCAGCATCGACATGTTGGTGCTGCCCTCGCTGTGGGAGGGCTTTGGCATCGTGCTCATCGAGGCCATGGCGGCCGGTAGGCCGGTGGTGACGACCGCTGTCAGCAGCATGCCGGAGATTGTCCTCCACGGCAGGACCGGGCTGCTTGTCCCTCCCGGAAACGCCCAAGCCTTGGCAGAGGCAGTGTGTGCCTTGCTGGAAGATCCGGCGCGCGCCAAGAGGATGGGGCGCGCAGGCCAGGTGCGGGTGAGTGAGCACTTTGCCGACCAGAGGATGCTGCGAGAACTGGAAGGCTTGTTTTTCCGCTGGACATGAGGAGTGGAAAAAAATCTTGTTGATTTTCAGTTTTTATTTTGATAGTTTTGCGGCCAGTCAGAGAATGCTGTAGTAGCAAATGCGGGAGAGGGATTTGGCAATGAGTGCAGGCGACGATCCCCGTCGGTGGCTCGGCAAGGCGTGGTCCTCGGACTATGATCCCGACGAGGAGCCGTGGAAGGACAACGGCTGGGAGGACGAAGACCAGGAGGGGGATGAGTGGGAAGAGGACTGGGATGAGGAAGAGGACTGGGACGAGGACCTCGACGAAGAGGAAGACTGGGAAGAAGAAGAGTACTTTGACGAGGAAGACGAAGAGGAATGGGGCGATTTTGACGACTGGGAAGACAATTAGCCGACCAGCGCTCATGGACCATCAACACCCCCTGCAAGCAGTCTATCCGCCCACGCCCCTCGTGGGCGTTGCTGTCTTGGTCGAGCACCAAGGGGCAGTGTTGTTGGTGAGGCGGGCCTCGGCCCCCAATGCCGGACAATGGTCTTTGCCAGGCGGCCGTGTGGAGCTGGGTGAACCCATAAGGGAAGCAGCCCGCCGCGAAGTGAACGAGGAATGCGGTGTGGACGTGGAGGTGCTGGATCTGATAGACGTCTGTGACTACATCGAGCGCGACAACGAGGGGAGGGTGCGCTTTCACTACGTGTTGGTGGACTTCCGCGGAAGGTACCGCAGCGGTGTCCTCCGCGCCGGCAGCGATGCCAGCCAGGCAGCATGGGTACCTATCGACAAGCTGGCTCAGTACCGCCTGACAAGGACCACCCGCCCGTTGTTGGAAAGAGCCCTGACCCAACAGCGGTAGGCGAACCCCGACACGCCTTTTCCTTTTGCACCTCCTGATTATGGAACACCAGAAAGAGCCTTTCTCAGAACAAGACCCTCCTCCATTTGTGGTGCGCGATGAGCTGGACCTGCATGGGTTCTTCCCCGAGCAGATCCGAGAGGTCGTGGATGAGTTCCTCGTTCACGCCTGCGCTTCCGGCTTAACCAGGGTACGCATTATCCATGGCAAAGGGAAGAGCAGGCTGAAATGGGAGGTCCACCGCTGTCTGCGCTCCCATCCCCTGGTGGTGGAGTTCTGTGACGCGCCGCAGGAAGCAGGTGGCTGGGGAGCCACCATCGCCCTGCTGCGCTGCCCGGCAAGGTGATGACCATCCCGTAGTCGCGCACCCGGGGATGACTACGCAAACGTGCCAGCCGGAGGGCACCACCGCGAGCGCCTGGGGTGTCCAATGTGAGGTGGAATTTGTGCTTGACTTCCTTGTTTTTCCTAAGTAAATTTCCACAGCGCCAGTCCGCATAAGGCAGAGCGGGTTCTGTACGGCGAAGATGGGAGGTCGCCTTGGTACAAGATCCGACAAGTTACTCCATGAATTTTGGCGATACAGCCACGTTGGTCGCCTTTCTACTCGGAGTCATCGTCTACGTGATTGGTTTCTTTGGCGGGCTGCGGCTGAATCTCACAAGGGTCATTGCGGCGGTTACCCTTGCCACCGCCGTCAACGTGGTGGCCCACCCGCTGGTCAATCGCGTTCACACCTTCATCGCCTCCATTCTTGGGGCACAAGTGGCCGGCTTCGTCGTACCGCTTTGCTGGACGATTTTTGTGCTGGGAGTAGGGATCAGCCAGTACGAGTCGTTTACCGTGACTGCCAAGGAAGCGCACCCGATGAAGTAACGTTGCCGGGTCTACCTGGTCGTCGCATACCTGATGCACGCAGGAAGGGAACTCCTCGCAGCCAAAAGGGTAGAACATGATCGAATTCCAGTATTTCCCTGGATGCCCGCATGCCGCCGAGACGCTGCACAACCTCCAGCAGCTAATAGAAGAGGGCGTCATAGACGCCGAGGAGGTGAGGATAACTAAGGCGGAAGATGCCGAGACAGCGCAACAGATGGGTTTTCAGGGTTCGCCCACCATCCTCGTGGACGACATCGACATCTATACGGAGAGCAAACCCGGGCAGCCCTGTTTTAGTTGTCGGACCTACATCATCGATGGCAAACCAACTGGTGTACTTCCCAAGGAATTCATTCGTCAGCAGCTGATCCGGCTGCGCCGCACTCCGCAGCGGGCATTGGACCGATGAGCTGGAGCGGCGCGAGCTGACCACCACTAACCTCAGGAGAGATCGCCATGTACGCCTTGGATGAGTTGACCCTTCGTTGCCTTGCAGAGACCAGCTTCAAGAAGTTTGGTCCGCATATCGCGCTGTCATTTGTAGACGAGCCCCCGCTCACGTACAACGACGTCCAGCGGATGGTTATCGCCACCGCGCACGGGCTGCAAAAGAGGGGCATCAACCAGGGCGATCGGGTGGCAATTTTGTGTGAGAACAG
>JBBIKH010000139.1:0-9456 GCA_037445575.1 bacterium | reverse complement strand
GCGTGGAGGACCGGGCGGTAGTAGTGGGCAGAGATGCGCGCGTGACAGGGCCGATGGTCCGGCACGCCGTGTGTGCGGGGTTGCTTTCGGTGGGTCGCGACGTGATTGACTTGGGCGTGGTGCCGACACCTACTGCCCAGCTTGCTGTGGAAAAGCTCCGTGCTGGGGGTGGGATCATTATCACTGCCAGCCACAACCCCATTCAGTGGAACGCTCTCAAGTTGGTGGCTGCAGATGGCCTTTTCCTGAGCCCGGAACAGGGGGAAAGGGTCAATCGACTGGTGCGCGAGGGGCGGATTCCCCTGGCGCCATGGGACAGAGTGGGCGAGGTGACGACCTACGAGGACGCGGTGGCCGACCACGTGGCGGCTATTGAGAATCTCCAAGTTGTGGACCTCCCCGCCATTCGGCGCAGGAGGTTTCGGGTGGTGATTGATTGCTGCCACGGCGCTGGAGGCGTTATCCTGCCTTTGCTCTGCGAACGCCTCGGGTGCGAGGCCCACTTCCTATACCAAGAGCCCACCGGCCGTTTTCCCCGTGATCCGGAGCCGCGTCCGGAGAACCTCGGAGAGCTTTGCGATGCGGTGCGCAGATGCCGGGCCGATATCGGCTTTGCCGTTGACCCGGACGTAGACCGCCTGGCTATCGTCTCCGAGCAGGGTAGGCCCCTCGGAGAAGAGTACACCCTCGCGCTGGCCGTCAGATTCATCTTGAGCAGAGCTCCGGGCAAGGTGGTGGTCAACGCCTCCACCACGCGGGCCATCGACGATATCGCCGCGGCCTTTTCTGCCGAGGTGATTCGCACAAAAGTGGGGGAGATCAACGTCGCCCTCAAGGCGCGGGAGGTTGGCGCAGTCATCGCCGGCGAAGGCAACGGCGGGGTGATGTTGCCGGAGCTGCACCTTGGTCGGGATGCGCCTGTGGGCATCGCCCTCACCCTGCAGCACCTCGTGGAGTTCGGCGGTACGATCTCGGCGCTGCACGCCAGTCTGCCGCAGTACGAGATGGTCAAAGACAAAGTGACTCTGCCGGCAGGGGCCGATCCCACCAGCATCGTGCAACAGCTTGCCATGCGCCATCAGCATGAGCAGCTTGACCTGCTGGATGGGGTGAAGATCGTGTACGACCGCGCATGGGTACATGTGCGGCCTTCGAACACCGAGCCCATCGTGCGCATCATCGCCGAAGCGCCGAGTGCAACACAGGCACAGACCCTTGTGCAGGCAATGAGAGCCGAAATCGCCGGCTTGGCAGAATAGAGAGGAGTATGCAGTCAGCATCTGACAACGTGGAGCGTTTGCTGGATCGTCTGCAGCAGTCGGAGGGCTCGCCGCTTTGCAGTGAGCTCACCACGGGGACGTGTACCAACTGCCAGCAGTGCAGCGTGCGCAATCCCGCGGCAGTGGAGGCGATCGTGCGGAGTGGCGCCGCGCGCATAGGGGCAAGCCTGGGTGTAGGAAGACCAGCTACCGAGCTGGCCAAGCTCATCGACCACACTCTGCTAAAGCCTGATGCCACCAAAGAGCAGATCATCCGTCTATGCGAGGAGGCGGTGCGGTACGGTTTTGCCAGCGTTTGTGTCAATCCCTGTTGGGTAAGACTCTGCGCGGCCGCGGTGCGGGGCTCGGGGGTATTGGTCTGCTCGGTGGTTGGGTTTCCTTTGGGTGCGCACACCATGCGTGTGAAAGCAGTGGAGGCGGCGCGGGCCGTGCAGGACGGTGCCGACGAGATCGACATGGTCATGAACATCGGTATGCTCAAGTCCGGCGAGCACCGCTATGTGGAAGAGGACATCCGTGGGGTGGTGCAGGCAGCTGCCCCGGCGCGCGTGAAGGTGATCATCGAAGCCTGTCTGCTCACCGACCGCGAAAAGATTTATTCCTGCCTTTTGGCGCAAAGGGCGGGCGCCCACTTTGTCAAGACCTCCACCGGCTTCAGCACCGGCGGAGCTACTCCAGCCGATGTGGCCCTCATGCGCCGGGAAGTGGGGGAGAAAATGGGGGTGAAAGCGGCTGGTGGCATTCGCGATTTGTCGACCGCCCAGACCATGGTGGCGGCAGGGGCCGACCGAATAGGCGCCAGCGCCAGCGTCAACATCGTCTCCAGCGGACAAACGACTTTGTGATCGCATGACCGCGCGCGACATCATCACCCGCAAACGCGACGGCCAGAAACTAAGCCGCGAAGAGATCGATTACTTTGTGCGCGGCTATGTGAAAGGGCGTCTGCCCGACTACCAGATGGCTGCCCTGCTCATGGCGATCTTTCTCCGGGGCATGGACACCGAAGAGACCGCCTGGCTCACGGAAGTGATGCTGCAGTCAGGTGAAGTGCTGGACTTTGCCGACGTGCCTGGGCCAAAGGTTGACAAGCACAGCACCGGCGGTGTGGGTGACAAGGTCTCCCTGGTGCTGGCACCTCTGGTGGCCGCGGCGGACGTGAAGGTGCCCATGATCTCCGGTCGAGGGCTTGGTCACACCGGGGGGACCCTCGACAAGCTGGAGGCCATCCCCGGACTCCGCACCGACCTTGAACCCGAGGCCTTGGCGCGGCAGCTTCGCGAAGTGGGGGTGTTCATCGCTGGCCAGACCGCCCGCCTTGTGCCCGCTGACCGAAGAATCTATGCCCTGCGCGACGCCACCGCTACCGTGGAGTCCATCCCGCTGGTCACGGCCAGCATCCTCAGCAAAAAGCTCGCCGAGGGGATAGATGGCCTGGTGCTGGACGTGAAGACGGGCAGGGGTGCCTTCTTTCGGGACCCTGTCCAGGCGGAAACACTGGCGCGAAGCCTTGTCTCCACCGCCCAGGAGTACGGGTTGCCTGCAGCGGCGCTGCTCACGAGCATGGAACAACCGCTGGGACGCATGGTAGGTGCCTGGCTTGAGACGAAAGAGGCCATTCAGTGTCTGCGCGGGGAGATGGACGGAGACCTCATGGAGGTCACCTACGCCCTTGGTGCTTTGATGCTGCTGCTTGCAGGTAGGTCGGCCTCACTGCCAGAAGCCGAGCGGCTGCTGAAGGATGTGCTCGCAAGCGGCGCCGCGTATGAACGATTCCTACGCATGGTGGAGGCCCAGGGTGGGGACGTCGCGGTCGTCGAGAACCCCGAGTCCTATCCGGCGCCGCGGTGCGAAGTGGAAGTGCACAGCCTGCAGGATGGATTCGTGGCAGCCGTCGACGCGAAGGCCATCGGTGCCGCCGTTTCCCTCTTGGGTGGGGGAAGGCAGGTCGTGGAGGACGCCATTGACCACCACGCGGGTGCCCTCATGCACAAGAAAGTAGGCGAGCAGGTGAGAACAGGTGACTTGCTCGCCTCGCTGTTCTCGAACAAGACCACGGTTCTGGATGAGGCGGCACGCCTGGTGCGCGATGCCTTCGTGATTTCTCCTTCTCCAGTGGCTCGTTCTGAGCTCATCCACAAGGTTATCTGCGCAGGCGGGACCCACCCCTGGCCTCCCGCGCAGCCGCTGGCGCTCCTCGAGGGAGGGGGCTCCTGAGCTGTCGGACCCAGCCTGGAGGGTTGCTTTGTTGCTCAGTCATTGCCGTTTGCAGGAAAGCGGGTTCATCCTGCGGTACCGGCGACACAGGGGACGAGGGGCAACTCGGCGAATGGGCGGGTGCAGGGGCTGAGACAAACTGTGTGAGCTGGAGGAGGCGAACACAGCGCGAGATGCGCGAGCAGAGGCGGTTGGGAGGCACAAGCCGCAACGGTGGAACCCCCTGTCCGACGCGGTCCAGAAGCCTAGAGCAAAGGGGGAGCAGAGGATCTCAGGGAACGACTGATCCCGACTTGTCAGGAGGTATGGGGGGCGGGGCCCCGTGCTTGATCTCCTGGTGGTTCGCAGACGGAAATTGGCGGACGGCCACATTGACGCCCGGGGGCCGGAAGCGGCCCGCCAAAGGCTGCAGGGTGGCCACGTGGTTCTCGGGCTGGGGAGCGGGTCACAGCCGGCGAGAAAAGGGTTCTGGCACGGCGTGTTGGCGGCCATTTGCCTTGTCAGTGAGAAGCATCGGATATAGACAGGAGGGAATGACATGCCGATCATCCGTCGCACATGGACATCGCGCCAGGCGGACGAATGGAGCAGAGAGGACTGGATCGCCATACTTCTCTCTGCACTCGCCTACGTGGCCATCGTGATTGGTTTGGCGCTGAGCTTCTTGTTCCTACCAGGGGGCTTGATCATACTGGGGGCGGGCATTGTCTTTATCGCCCTCATGTACTGGGTCATTGACCCCAAGCTGCGGGTGATCTCCACCGAATACGAGAAAAGGCAGAAGGAACATTTGGCGCAATTGGAGCGCATCCAGCGCTGGGAGGAGACGGCATGAGCCGAGGATTGGCAGTAGTAATTGGCATGACCATCGCCTATGGAGCCTCGTTGATCGGCATGGTCTTCGCGTACCTCTACTACCGCAAGTATCGTGGCCGTCAGCAAGGGGAGGCAAGCAATGACTGAGTTCTTGGAGCCGATGCGTCTGGGTAGCCCTGTGCTGGGCGTCGTGTTGCCCGCTGGCGTTTTTCTCGTCTCTCTTCTGCTCACCTATCTGCTCATCCGGCGGTTTATGAAGGGCATGTAGGTCCGCAAAGGTCGCCGGGCGAATCGCAAACGGAGTGTGGAGGCTGAACCATGACAAGTCTCTTCGCCCCTTTGGATTGGCTGTGGTTGCTGTTGTTCACCCTGTTGATGATCGTGTGCGGCGTGTTCTTCTACAGGCTGGGCAAGCGTTCCCAGTCTGACTTTTTCCTTGCCGGGCGGGGTTTGCCGTGGTGGTTGCCTGCTTCTTCGGTGTATGCCACGCACACCGCCACCGATACCCCCATTTGGGTCACGGGGGTAATTTACAAATATGGCCTGGCCGGGCTCTGGTACACCTTTTTCTGCGCGTGGGCAGCCGTGAGCTCCTTTGTGTCGGCGCGAATCTTCCGCCGCTCGCTGGCCTACAGCCAGGCGGAGTGGCAGAGCCTTCGGTTCGGTGGCTTGGGGAGCGAGATGCTGCGCGGCTGGGTCGCTGGTTGGCAGGTGTTCATGAACATGTTCATCCTGGGCTGGGTGGGGATCGCGATGGGGAAGCTGTGCAATGTCTTCTTCGGGTGGCCCCTGTGGGTGGGGCTGGTCACCTTTTCGTCCATTTGCGTCATCTACGTGCTGGCCGCTGGCTACTGGGGTGTGGTCATGGCCGATTTTCAGCAAGGGGTGATCGCCTTCATCATGATCACCATGGTCTCGGCATGGGGGGTGGCAGCGGCTGGTGGGCCACGGGCCATCGTCAAACGCCTGAGCGGCATGAACAGCAGCTGCACGTGGACGGTCCCCAACCTGCGCGAGCCGGTAGCCCTGGGTGCTCTTCGTGTCCGCGATGCAGCAACGGGCCAGACCTTGGCGGAGAGCGAAGGCGCTTTTGTCGTCGTTCGTACGCAGGGCCGCACGGCGCAGGCCGCAGGGAAAGAAAAGGTGAAGGCGGCGCTTTTGGCCACTGCCGCGCCTGGCACTGTGCTCTATCCTGGGCCGTCCGACACCCTCCGTATGGGCGAAACCACCACCGTGGTGTGGGCCCCGCAACACGACCGCAGGCTGGTGAGAGTGGAGGCGTCCTTGGATGGCGGCAGCAGTTGGTTGCCAGTGGAGGAGAGCCACTACCAGGGCCAGAAGTGGCGCATCAATCCGCTGAGCTTCACCGGCATGTTCCGCGGCCAGTTCCCTGTGGCCTGGTTCATCACTATGCTGGTGGTTGCCCTTCTGGGCGGTTTTGGGATGGGGACGAGCATCGACTGGTACACGGAGGCGCAGCGTATCCAGTCGGCAAAGAGCGTGCGCGACGCCTCGTACTCGATCTGGGCAGGGACGTTAGCTACCCTCATCCGCAACACCATGTGGGCCGTTGCAGTGCTCGGCTTTTTCGTGCTCTTCCCTCACATCGCCGCGCAGAAAGATTATGAAATGGGCTGGTACGTGATCGGTTTCAAGTACCTGCCGGTGGGGATGGTGGGATTCTTCTTTGCCGGCATCTTGGCCATCCATCTGTCGACCATTTCCACCCATTTGAACTTGGGGGCTATGTACGCGACGCGCGACTTCTACCACCATTACGTCAATCCGCGGGCAAGTGAGCGGCGCCTGGTGTGGGTGGGCAGGATCGCGACATTGATCGTCCTGGGCGGCTCCTTTGTCTTTGGCCTCATTATCGGCGAGGAGATCACCGCCTGGTTGATCTTCGCGCTCTGGATCATGGCGGCGGGCGTGTGGCTGCCCAACATTCTGCAAGTGATCTGGTGGCGCTTCAACTCCTGGGGCTATCTGAGCGCATGGGCTGCCAATTTGGGGCTGAGCTGGTTGGTGGTGTGGGTCCTGCCGCGATTTGGGCTCATCCCCGAGCTCCCGGACTATCTCCAGTTCTGGTCGCTGATGGTGCTGAACGCGCTCGTCTATGTGCCGGTGACCCTGTTGACCAAACCAGAAGACATGGACCACCTGGTGAAGTACTATGTGATGTCGCGGCCCATCGGCTTCTGGGGGCCTGTTAAACGGGAGGCGATGCGGCGCGGCCTGCTGTGAGGCGGTCAGTCCGTCTGCTAGGGAGGTTGACCGATCAATGGAAGGCGTGGTGTTCCTGCGAGGCGAGCGTATCCATCTCAGGCCGCTCGATGTGGAAGCTGACTTGGAGCTGTTTTACCGGGGTGAGAACGACCCCGCGGTGCGGGACGCACTCTTTCTGGCCTTCCCGGTAACGCGCTCGGCGCTGCGCACCCGCCTCAGCCAGCAGCTGGAAAGCCGGGAGGCGATCCTCTTCACCATCTGCAGCAACGATCCGGTGCAGGCAGTGGGCGTGACGGCTTTCTTTCGCCTTGACTATGTGAGCCGGGCGGCCATATTCTACCTTGCCCTGCTCGAACCGCAGGCATGGTCCAAGGGGTTCGGCGGTGAGGCCACGCGGCTAATGGTCGACTATGCCTTTGCCACTCTAAATCTGCATCGCATCCAGCTGCACGTCTGCGCGGAGAACGCTCCGGCAATCCGCATCTACGAGAAGGCCGGTTTCGTCAAGGAGGGAGTGCTGCGCCAGGCCATGTACCGGCGTGGCCGCTACGTGGACTTTTGGGTGATGGGTATCCTGAGGGAGGACTGGGAGAAAAAGGCCAGCCACTGGGCATAGCAAGTTCTTGCCTTGGGCGAGAAGGGGCCATGGCGAGACGAGGACGGAGATCAACTTCCGAAGCCGTGGGCGGGCGCTGAACTGGCGCCGATCGAGGACGAGAAAGGCATTGCTTGGCCGGGCAATGGCAGTGAACGCCTCTTTGGGTTTTCGAAAAGCGTTCGCTGGTTCTTCCCATGCTCAGGTGAGGGGTGTTGGCTTTCAGAGGTCGGGGGGCCTCGTGCAGCGTTGGGGAGGGATTTTGTGACATGGTTGGGCACCCGCGTGCCGGAGCATCGTCCCGACCCTGCACGGGGGTCCGCTGGGCGGGTTGTACCGGCTGAGGCCGCAGTGACGGGTACAAGCTGAGCTGAGCATGCATGGGGCAGGGGGGCCGAGCCAACTTGGGGAGTGAGCTAAGGTCACTTCGGTACCTTTGCTCGCAGGCGTTCCCACGGCGCGGCTTTGGCCGGGCGGCAAGGGCCCCGCGCGAGGTGCTGGTAGGGCCAGATGGTCGCGGCTGCCCTACGTTCGTTCAAGAAGTTTGGTGATGGAGGTTCGAGGCAAGAGGAGGGAGCACAATGCAGACACCGACGACAGAGGCGCTGGAGGTCAGCACGCGTTTTTCCTTCTCGCGCCAGCTGACTCTCGTCGATTGGAGTATCATCGCCGCTTTTCTTGCCCTGTCGGTGCTCATCGGGCTCTACTTCCGGCGGCGTGGCACCAGGAGCATGGCCGACTATTTCGCCTCTGGGCATGGGGTGCCTTGGTGGCTGCTGGGCACGTCAATGGTGGCCACCACGTTCGCCGCCGACACACCCCTGGCCATCAGCGGCCTGGTGGTCAAGCAGGGGATTTGGGGCAACTGGTTTTGGTGGTCACAGGTGCCGATGTTCGTGATCGGGGTGTTCTTCTTCTCCCGCCTCTGGCGTCGGGCAGGCATCATCACCGACACTGAGCTGGTCACGCTGCGCTACTCCGGGAGACCGGCGCGCATTCTGCGGGGGTTTCGCGCCCTTTATTTCGCCTTACCGTACAACTGCCTCATCATGGGCTGGGTTAATCTTTCCATGACCAAGATCATGGGCCTCACCTTCAATATCCCGAAGAACATTGCCGTGCCGACCTGCATTGCGATTACCATGCTCTACTCGGCGGTGTCTGGCCTCTGGGGAGTGTTGGTCACCGATTTTTTCCAATTCTTTTTGGCCATGGGGATGACCATTTTCCTGGCCATCTATGCAGTAGCGCACGCAGGGGGCATGGGAGCGCTGCTTGGGGAGCTGCCTCGCTTGTACGGCACGCAGAAAGCGGCCTCGATGTTGAGCGTAGTCCCCTCGGCGGCCAACACCCAGGACTTTGCCATCTTCTTGCTTTACATTCTGCTCCTCTGGTGGACGGTGGGCAACACCGACGGCGGCGCCTATTTCGCCCAGCGCATGATTTCCGCCAAGAACGAGAAGCACGCCTTTCTCGGGTACTTGTGGTTCAACATCGCCCACTTTTGCTTGCGCCCCTGGCCGTGGATTGTAGTGGGCATCGTGGCTGCTGCACGGTTCCCCGGCATCATCAATCCGCACACCAATGGGCCTGACCCGGAGGTGGGATACATCGCTGTGATGCTGGATCTTCTGCGGCCTGGCTTGCTGGGGCTTATGCTGGCTTCGTTTTTGGCCGCCTTCATGTCCACCATTGCAACCCAGATCAACTGGGGGGCCTCGTATCTGGTGAATGATTTCTACCGTCCTTTTGTGCGACCCAATGCCAGTGAACGGCACTACGTGGTGGTAGGGGTGGTGGCCACCGTGCTGATGGCGCTCTTGGGCGGTGGCGTGACCTTCCTGATGAACGACATTTTCAAGGCCTGGCTGCTCTTTTCGGCAATCGTGGCAGGGATTGGGGTAGTCTACATCTGCCGCTGGTATTGGTGGCGGGTGAACGCGTGGTCGGAGATGTCGGCCATCCTCACCATCTTGGCAGTGGTGGCACTGGTGCTCTTTGTACCAAAGATGGGCACGGTACGGCTTCTCCTCCAAAGTGCCGTGGGCGCGACCCTGGCAGTGTTGGCCGGCTTTGTCTTGATCAAGCCAGCGCAAGCGCAGGAGAATTGGGGCGGTGTGGTCGCAGCTCTCCTTTCGGGATTGCTTTCCTTGTGGGTGGTGGGCAAGTTCACTTTGCCGGCCAGAGAGTTCCCCTGGACGTTGCTCTACACAGTGCCCATTTCCCTGGTGGTGTGGCTGACGACCACTTTGGTGACCAAGCCGGTGGACATGGCCAACTTGCGCGAGTTCTATCGCCGTGTGCAGCCCGGTGGCCCGGGTT
>JBBIKH010000138.1:0-9548 GCA_037445575.1 bacterium | reverse complement strand
ATGCTCATCTGCGCGCTTGCTGTTAGCTGTGAGGAAGAACCGAACCCTGTGCTACCCGGTCAAAACCTGCCCATTACGGAGAGGCGTTTTCCCCTCGGGCTTGTGCCTAACCCTGCCCATGCGCCCAACAGTACCTTCGAGGATCTGATCAAAGCTTATGAGGAGACGGGAAGGATTGCCGAGGTCTGCATGGTGTGGGTGGAGAAACAGGGCATCGGGCAGCGCGACCTGCTGAAGCAGAATCGGGTCATCACGGCCGTACGGGTGTATGGGCTGCGACCGTTTGTCACCCTCAACTTCGCCACGATAAGGCAAGGGGCTCATGGCCTGGAGTATGTCATCGATGCACCACCGGGCATCACTCCGAGTTTGTCGGACTCGACCTTCAGAGACCTTTGGCGGAACGAGGCGAAGGGCATAGCAGAGGACTTTAAGCCCGAATATTTTTCCCTTGGCAATGAGGTAAACGACTACTTTTTCTCCCACCCAAATGAGGTGGATAGCTATCTGTCCTTGCTCGGCGAGGCATATGCGGCGATCAAGTCCGCATCCCCTACGACGCATGTTCTTGTCGTCTTCTCCTACAATCATCTGCTGGAGGCTAACCAGTGGGAGCTCCTGCAACGATGCAATGAGCTGGTGGACCTGATCGGGCTCACCACCTACCCCTATCGCCAGTTCCCCACCCCGGCCGACATTCCGGATGACTACTATGGGCGGCTAAAGCAGTACGTCACCAAGCCACTGGCCTTTACGGAAATCGGCTGGAGTTCCGCGGGCGCAGATGGAGAGAAAACTCAGGCGGATTTCTTAGTGCGGTTCTTGGAGCTCACCAAGGGGCTTGACCTGGCAATGGTCAACTGGCTGTTCCTGCACGAGACGACTTTGAGCGGCATACCCGCATACATCTCGGATCCCAATGTGGGCACTATTGCCCTGAAGACGGCCGACGATGTCGAGAAGAAGGTGTACAAGGTCTGGACCGAGCTCAAAAATATGGTGTGGGCGCCGAGCCCGCATGGAGTCATACAGCAGTGAAAGGAAGGTGGTCTCTCACTGCAGAGGCAGCGCGATGCGGGTGGAGCCTCCAGTTGCGGGGTGCTACGCAGAGTACGGGTGGCCAATGGGCCTGGTTGCCACAGTGCTGACTCGGAGGGATGCATGGCGCACGAGAGAGTGACGTCATTGCTGGCGGCGGTGTGCGTACGCTGCCCACTCTGCAGAAGGGCGCGTCGCACCCAGCGTGGACTGGCCTTCCGGCTGGTTCGCTTGGTGGAGGAGAGAGCTTGTGTTTTCTGTCGTTCCTATGAGAAGGTCTATGGCCGCAGGCCCCACGAACCACTCCCCTGAGGGGCAGCTGCAGGCCAGTGCGCCTTGTCATAGAGTGGCCACTCGCGAAAAGGAACAGTGGTGGAAAGGTTCCTGAAAAGCCGGTGGACAGTCTGTTTGTTGCTGTCGGTGCTGGCAGCTGTTGTGGCGCTGGTGCTCGGTCAGATCCCGGTCTTCCAGAATCTTGAACTGCGCACTGTGGATGCGCGCTTTGCTCTGCGCGGACCGCTGGCGGCCCCGGATACGCTGATCACCATTGTGGCCGTGGACGACGAGGCGTTCGCAAGTGTACCGGGCAAGTGGCCCTATCCCCGCTCCTATTTCGCCCGGGCAGTGCGCAATCTCCGAGACGCCGGTGCCCGGCTGATTGTGCTGGACATCGAGTTCACCGAGCCCTCGGTAGCCAATCCGGAGGACGATGCAGCCCTCGTGCGCGCCGTCCGCGAGGCGGGCAACGTCGTGCTGGCGGCCAAGGTCGTGTACGATCAAGGCCCGCACGGGGTGCTTTCTTCCTACGTGTTGAAACCGTTCGATGGCCTGCTTGGCGCCGCCTCGCGCATTGGCATCGTCAACTATGACCACGATCCGGACGGTTTCCTGCGTCGCTACCTGCTTTTTGCGCCTGCACAAAATGCCACCTGGTACTCGTTGGGGGTGCAGGTGGTAGGTCTCGTGGAAGGGGCGCCAGTCACCAGCTTTGATCCCAACGGGACTCAGGAGCTGGTGGTCGGGAAGAGGCGCATCCGTAAACACGATGCCCACACCATGCTCATCAACTTCCGGGGGCCTGCTGGCACCTTTCCCACCTACTCGTTGGCGGACGTTCTGGATGACGCAGAGTTCCAGCTGCGCGGCGATGCGGACGTGGACTACATGGAGCTGTTCAAGCGAAAAGAGAGGCATGTCCAGCAGCCGCTGGAATTTGGCGAGAGCCCTTTCCAGGACAAAATCGTGCTGATTGGGGCGAGCGCCGAGGAGCTGGGGGACAACAAGCCCACACCCTTCTTCGAGTTCGGCGGCAGACGACAGAAGATGCCAGGGGTTGAGGTACACGCCAACGCCATCGATACCATGCTGCGTGGAGATTTTCTTACAGCGCTCCCGTCTGGGGTGTGGATCGCGCTCGTGATGGCCATATCGCTGTTGGCTGCCCTGGTGGCCCGTCTGCTCAAGCCCACGTGGGGCTTGGCGATGATCGTTCTCATGCTCGGGTCGCTGTCCGGCACCAGCTTTTACCTTTTTGTCAAAGCTCGCCTGATTGTTCCGCTGGTCACGCCTATTCTTGCTCTGGCAACAAGCTACATTGCGAACACGGTCCACGTAGCCACGGCCGAGCGGCGGGCAAAGCGTTTCTACCGACAGACATTTCAACACTATGTAGCCCGCAGCATTGTCGACAAGATGTTGGAGAGCGGCGAACTGCCCAAGTTCGGTGGTGAGCGCAAGGAGCTCACCGTGCTCTTTTCCGACATCCGCGGCTTTACACGCTACGTGGAGCACCACCAGCCCGAGGAGATCGTCCAGCGCTTGTCGCAGTATTTCACCGTCATGGTGGATGTCATTTTCCGCTATGATGGTACGTTGGACAAGTTCGTGGGTGATCAGATCATGGCCCTTTTTGGGGCGCCATTCTACTTTGCCGACCACGCAGAGCGGGCGTGTCGCACCGCACTGGAAATGGTCAAGGAGTTACGGGAGCTCCAGAAGCGGTGGTCAGCGGCGCGCCATGAGTACTTTCAGATGGGGGTGGGGATCAACACCGGGCAGATGATCGTGGGCAATCTTGGCTCGGCGCAGCTGTTTGACTACACGGTGATCGGCGACGATGTGAACCTGGCATCGCGTCTGGAAGGGGCGAACAAGTTCTATCAGACCACGATCATTATTGGCGAGAACACCTACCGCCAGGTGGGGGCAAAGGCAATAGTCCGTGAGTTGGATGTGGTGCGGGTCATGGGAAAAAAGAAGCCGGTGCGGATCTATGAGCTCCGCGGCATGGACAGCGTAGCGTGGATCGAACAGGAGCTCATCATCGACGCCTACACCCGGGGGCTTGCGGCATACCGGCAACGTCAGTGGTATCAGGCGCTCAAAGAGTTCCGGCGCGTGTTGCGCTATTTTCCCTCGGATGGCCCCTCGCGCCTGTACACGAGGCGCTGCCTGCAGTGCATCCAGAACCCCCCTGGCGAGGACTGGGACTATGTTCACGATTTCCGCGAGAAGTAGTAGCGCGCCCGCCTAAGGGTAACCTGCTGGCTTCTGCCCTTCACTTCTGTCCTGAGGATGCCCATGTACGCTGACCAGATTGTTGTGTTGAGAAACGTCTGCCGCCACTACCGCATGGGCCAGGCGGTGGTAAAAGCGCTTGATGGCGTGTGCTTGGAGGTGCGCGGCGGGGAGTTTGTGGCAGTGGTGGGTAGCTCCGGTTCAGGAAAGTCGACGCTCCTCAACCTCATCGCGGGGATAGATAGGCCCACAGCGGGCCAGGTCATCGTGGCTGGCCATGATCTGGGAGGACTCTCCGAACGAGCCCTGGCCGAGCATCGCAAGCGCACGGTGGGGATGGTTTTCCAGGCGTTCAATCTCATTCCAGCGTTGACGGCCGCGGAGAACGTGGCGCTGCCCTTGGTGTTTGCCGGTGTCCATCCCGCGGCGCGAAAGAAGCAGGCAAGAGAGTTGTTGAGTGCCCTTGGGCTCGGAGCGCGGCTGGACCATCGGCCTGGCGAACTCTCTGGAGGTGAAATGCAGCGGACCGCCTTGGCCCGAGCACTGGCCAACGGACCAGACCTGCTCCTAGCCGATGAACCTACCGGAAACCTGGACAGCACTACGGCGCAGGAGATCCTCCAGCTGCTGGCGAGTCTGAACAGAAATGAGGGCAAGACGGTCATCTTGGTGACTCATGATGAACCCATGGCCAGGCGTTTGGCGCACCGCATCGTTCGCCTTTCCTACGGTCGCCTTGTGGGGGAGGAGGTGCTCCGGTGAACGTGCAGGACATTGTGCGACTGGCCTGGGGCAACTTGCGACGCAATCGCCTGCGCACCGCCCTCACTAGCGGAGGGGTCACCATTGGCATCGGTGCGCTGGTCTCCATGGTCTCGTTCGGTACGGGCATGCAAAAGAACGTCTCTGCGGCGCTTGCCCAGTTGGACGCGTTTGCGGCGATTCGCGTGCTCCCGCGACAGCCGGCGATCAACGCCAGATGGGAGGTGACGCCGAACGAGGAGCCCAAAGCGCTCACCGATAGTGTAGTAGCTTTCATCGCCGCGATGCCGGGAGTGGAGATGGCCTACCCGGAAGTGGTGGTGCCCGTGCGCCTGCGCCTTCACGGGCGCGAGCGGCAGACCATGGCGCACGTGGTGCCGGTGACCGTTGCCCGCTATGCCCCATTTCGCACTCTCACCTGGGGGCGGTTTCTGGCCAGTGACACCGCTGCGGAGGTGGCTTGCTCGGACATGGTGCTGCGCCGCATGGGCTTTCAACGGCCTGATTCGCTGGTGGGTTGTACGGTGGAGCTTGTTGCTGCAGGCCTCGATTTGCCGCGGCTAATGCGCTTGTTCTCCGGCCCGACCTTGCCGCGAGCAGAAGAGCTGCTGGCGCCCATGCGGGCGCAGGCGACTTTGGTGGGCGTGTGGCAGCATCAGGAGTTTGGTCCAGCAGGCATGCCGAGCATGGTCATGCCACGAGGCCTCAAGGAACGTCTGGGTGCGGTAGCCTCGCTGACGGACATCATTGCGGGATTCCAGGCCGGGGGTGGCTACCCCGCCGTGTATGTGCGTGCGGCCAAGGTGGAGATGGTGGAACCGTTGGTCGAAACCTTCGAGGCCATGGGCTACGGAACCTTTACCGTACTGAACGAGCTCAAAGAGTTGAAAAAAGGGTTCCTCATTTTCGACGCTCTTCTTGGAGCAGTGGGTACCGTTGCCCTGGTGGTGGCAGCGTTGGGGATCATCAACACTATGGTCATGTCCGTGCTGGAGCGGTACAGAGAAATCGGCATCATGAAGGCAGTGGGGGCGACCTCTGCCGAAGTCAAACTGCTCTTTGTCACCGAATCGGCTGCCATCGGATGGCTCGGAGGAATGGGCGGCCTCGTGCTGGGGTGGGCTGTGACCAAGGTGGCCAACGCCGTGGCCAACCGCTTTCTCATCGAACAGGGTGCACAGGCGATAGACTTTTTCCATATCACCTGGTGGCTGGTTCTTGGCGGAGTGGCATTCGCCGTGCTGGTGAGCATTCTGGCCGGGCTTGTTCCGGCACGACGTGCTGCCAAAGTCGATCCTGTGCATGCGCTTCGCTATGAATGAGCAACAGCCCAGGTGGCAAAAAGGGGTTGATTTACTCCTGAAGAATCGTTAAGTTTAGAGCACACGAAGCAACCATCTGTGGTGGGAAGGACCGTGGCCGTGCAGGGAGAGAAAAAGGGCGAGATCCTGTGGGTGGACGACGAGATCGAACTACTCCGCCCGCACATCCTTTTTCTGGAGAGCAAAGGGTTTTCGGTGACGCCGGTGGCAAACGCCGAGGATGGCATCGAGCTCATCAGACGCCAAGACTTTGACCTGGTGCTGCTGGACGAGATGCTCAACGGCATGGATGGGCTGTCGGCGCTCTCGCGCATGAAGGAGCTCAGGCCCTCCCTGCCAGTGGTCATGGTGACAAAGAGCGAAGAGGAGTCGTTGATGGAGGATGCCATTGGCGCCAAAATTAGCGACTATCTCACCAAGCCGGTGAACCCCAGCCAGATCCTGCTCATCTGCAAAAAGTTTTTGGAAGGGCGCAAGATCGAGAGTGCGCGCCTGTCCAGGGATTATGTGGCAGAATTCGCCCAGATAGCCTCTGCCGTTGCCGCCTCACCTGGGTGGCGAGAGTGGATGAACCTGCATCTGCGCTTGAGCCAGTGGGAGGTGGAGCTGGACCAGCACCCTGACTTGGGCTTGCGGCAGACGCTGGCTGATCAAAGGCGCGCCTGTAACATCGAGTTCGGCCGCTTCATCGAAGCAAATTACCCCACCTGGATGCGGGATGGCGACCGCCCGCCTCTTTCTGTGGACGTGGTGGGGACCTTCCTTGCGCCACTGCTGAAAGTGGGCAGAAACACCGTCTTCATGGTCATTGACAATTTGCGCCTCGATCAGTGGCTGGTCATCCAGCCGATGCTTTACCCCTATTTCCACATCAGTGCCGACTACTACTATTCGATTCTGCCCACGGCCACCCCCTACTCTCGCAACGCCATTTTCAGTGGGCTTTTTCCCGCCGAGCTGGGCAACCTGTTTCCCGATTTCTGGCTGAAAGGACTGGACGACGAGCAGAGCCAGAACCGGAATGAGCGCCAGCTCCTGGATCTTCAGTTGCAGAGGCTGGGTGTTAGGTTGCGCTCCGAGCCTAAGTACATCAAGATCCTCGACCTGGAGGAAGCGCGCAACGTGGAAAAGACCGCGCGCAGCCTTGCGGGATCGCCGCTGGTGTCCATCGTGGTGAACTTTGTGGATATCTTGGCGCACAGTCGAAGCGAATCTGAAGTGCTCAAGGAGATCACGGTGGATGAGCCGGCCTACCGCTCGCTGACCAAGTCGTGGTTTGAGCATTCCCACATCTTCCGCGCGCTGCAGGAGTTAGCTGCGGCGGGGGCGACGGTGGTGCTCACTTCTGACCATGGCAGCATTCGTGTGGCGCGCGGTGCGAAGGTGATCGGCGATCGGGAGACGTCGACGAACCTGCGCTACAAGTTCGGCAAGAGCCTGAAGGTAGACCCCAAGCACGCCATCATCGTGCGCAATCCGGCTACCTTCAAACTTCCGCCGCGGGGTCTGAACACCGACTATCTGATCGCCAAAGAGGACTTTTACTTCGTGTACCCGACCAACTACCACCACTATCTGAGCTACTATCGGGATAGCCTGCAACACGGCGGGGCATCGATGGAGGAGATGATCCTGCCGGTGATGCGGCTGGACCCGAAGTAGAAGGGCCGTTCCGCATATGGTCGCCAGCCGCGAGCTCCGGCAGCACCCGAGTCTTCCCTTAGAGCGTTTCACCGACAGTGAAGGGGAGACTATCGCGCTTGGCGAGCTGTTGGCCCCTCAGCTTGGACCTGGCGACGTCGTCGCCCTCTTTGGAGAGTTGGGGGCCGGCAAGACAAAGTTCATCCAAGGTGTGTGCCGTGGTCTAGGGGTGGGGCGTTTTGTCGCAAGCCCGTCGTTCGTGTTGATCAACGAATATCGGGGGCGGCTGCCGGTCTACCATTTCGATTTCTACCGCATCCAGCGGGAGGAAGAGCTGCGCGAACTCGGGCTCGATGAGTACTTCTACGGGGAAGGCGTCTGTCTGGTGGAGTGGGCGGAACGCGCGCTTCGTTTTCTACCGGAGAAGCGTGTGGAAGTTACTATTGCCAGCTGCGGCGTGGAGCAACCTAACCGGCGGCATATCACCATCGCGCGGCGCGGCACCGGCGCAGGAGAGGCCAATGCTGGTGCTGGGGATTGAGACGGCAACGGCCGTGTGCGCTGTCGCCCTGGTGGACGGAGGAAGGCTGCTCGGGGAGATGCGCATTGTGGGCCCCGGCCTGCACAACGAACGCCTGCACGCCATGCTACGGGCCCTCCTTGGTTTCTGCCAGATGAAGCCTGGCGACGTGCAGGGACTCGCCGTGTCGATCGGCCCTGGTTCATTCACCGGCTTGCGGATCGGACTTGCTGCGGCGAAAGGGCTGGCCTTTGCGACGGGGGCGAAGGTGGTGGGAGTCTCCACCCTCCAGGCGCTGGCAGCCCACGCCCCTGAGGATGCCCGCATTGTGTGGTCCGTCGTGCGGGCGAAGGCGGGGCTGTTCTACGTGGGCGAATTCCGCCGCCAAGGCGACGGCTTGCAGCCGCACGGGCCTGTGCACATGATTGCGGCGGATGCCCTGCCGCAACAAGTGCCGGTGGGCGCGATGCTCATCGGACCCGGCTGTCGGGATCTCGAAACGGAGACCCTGGCTGCTGTGCGGCAGCGAGCACGAGTGGACCTTTCCGAGCGCAGCTTGCCCAGCGCCGCAACCGTCGCCCTTCTCGGGGAGAAGAGGCTTGCGGTAGGAGACCACGACGACATCGTGGCCTTGGAGCCGCTCTACGTCCTGGAATTCGTAGCGGCGACACCGAGGACAGTTATGCCGAAGTGATGGGAAGGTGAGACCCGGTGAAGACCACCTGCAACAGCGAAGGGAACGTGATTGCCTCGGGCGTGCTGCCGGCTGCTCTGCTTCTTCAGGACGGGAGAACGCTGCTGATCCGCCACATGGAATTGGCGGATGTGGCGGAGGTGGTGAGTATCGAACAAGAATGCTTCTCCTCCCCCTGGTCGGCGCGCAGCTTCGCTTCTTGCGTTGCGGACCGGGACGTGGTGCTCAGCGTCGTGGGTACCGTCGAGGACAAGATCGTCGGCTACGCCATCAGTTGGGTAGTGCCACCGGAGATTCACGTCGGCAACCTGGCCGTATCGGCCGCGTTTCGACGGCTGGGCATAGGGCGGTGCTTGCTGCAGACAGTTCTTGCCTATGGCCGCCGCATCGGGTGCCTGGTGGCCCATCTTGAGGTGCGAGTCTCCAACGCGGCGGCGATCGCCCTGTACCAGCAGATGGGCTTCCGCAAGGTCGGGGTGCGCCGCGGCTACTACGAAGATAACGGCGAAGACGCCTTGTTGATGAGTCTCAATATCGGACTGTGACGGAGCAGCGATGGACTGGTTCAAGCGCACAAAGAAGGGGTTGATCGCCCAGGCGAAAAGAGATTTGCCCAACGGCCTATGGGTCAAATGCGAACAGTGTGGGGAGATCCTCTATCGCAAAGAGCTGGCCAACCATGCGCATGTGTGCATGAAATGTGGGTTTCACTTCCGCATCGGCAGCCGCGACTATGTGCGGATTCTCCTGGACGAAGGTTCGGCCGAGCCGTTCAACGATAACCTGCTGTCGGTCGACCCCCTGGGGTTCAAAGACAGCAAACGTTACCGCGATCGCATAAAGGAGGCGATGAAGACCTCCGGTCTGCCTGAGGCAATCCGCACCTTCACGGGTACCATCTCTGGCGTCAAGGTCGTCCTCTGTGCGATGGATTTTGCGTTCATTGGGGGGAGCATGGGCTCCGTGGTAGGGGAGAAGGTGGCCAGGGCGGCAGATGTGGCGCTCAAGGAGCGGTGGCCCCTCATCATCATTTCCTCTTCAGGGGGGGCGCGCA
>JBBIKH010000137.1:0-9550 GCA_037445575.1 bacterium | reverse complement strand
GATACCTGGTAAGGTTTTGCCTGACCTCTCCATGGCCGAAAAAAAAATGACTTGCGTTTCACCGCAGTTTTGCCGATATTTTATGCGAAGGCAGAGAGCCCTCTTTCGCAGAGGCTTTGCACATGCTGGTGCTCGGCGGCTGCTCTTGAGTGTGAAATTGCCCCTATCCTCATCAATGAGCTCGGCGATCCCACCTCCAGCCTGCACAAAGTCGATGCGCTGACCCCCAAGCTCTGCCAAGTTTATGCGCTGTTGAGCCCTGCGCTGCTGCCCCGAGGCTTATCCACAAAGGGCAGCTTTAGCTTCCGCGCGGGGAAGGACAGAGTGCAGCATGGAATCAGAAAACGTGAGGAGCGAGCTCATGGACAAGAAGCAGCGGGCAAAGATGTACGAAAAATTCCTGCTCGAGGAAGGGTTTACCCCCACCATCGACCAGGACGGCGACGTGATCTTCAAGGCGGAGGGGCGCACCTACGCGATCCTCATCGATGAGCGGGACGACGAGTTTTTCCGCCTCGTATTCCCCAACTTTTGGCCCATCGAGAGCAACAAGGAGCGCGTGAAGGTGGAACAGGCAGCCCTCCAGGCCACTGCCGAGACCAAGGTAGCAAAGATCTTTCCGGTGCGCGACAACGTGTGGGCCAGCATCGAGATGTTCTGCTCACCGCCGGAGGTCTTTAAGCCGGTGTTCAGCCGTTGCATGTCCGCCTTGCGGGCTGCCGTCGGGAGCTTTGCGGAGAAGATGGCTGGCTGAGGTGCAGCACCTGCGAGAATGAGCTCCCCGTTGCCGTGGTGAGTTCGTTTGGCGCAGCTCGCGACACCACGCCGTCAATAAGAGGCGAGGCCCCATGCGGCGGAGCGCAACGGGGCCTCGTCAGCCCATTGGTCCGGCTACCTTCACGCCAAAGTCTTCGCCAAGCACTTGATCGAGGGCGCCTACGAGCCGATCGGCGTCCTCCATGGTGAAGACTAAAGGGGGTTTGATCTTCAGCACATTGGCAAAAGGGCCATCGCGGCCGATCAGTACGCCCATATCCTTCATCCTCTCCACCACATAGGCGGCCTGCTCGCCAGCCGGGACAAGTGTCTCGCGGTCCAGCACCAATTCCACGCCTAAGAAGAGCCCTTCGCCTCGCACGTCCCCGATGATGGCATGGCGCGCCATGAGCTCTGTGAGCGCGCTCTTCAAGTGAGCACCCACCTTGAGCGCGTTCTCCTGCAGACGTTCCTCAGCGATGACGTCCAACACGGCCAAACCGACGGCGCAGGCCACCGGATTGCCCCCAAAGGTGTTAAAGTACTCCATGCCGGTGTCGAACGCAGCAGCAATCTCCGGGGTAGTGATCACTGCTGCCAGAGGGAAGCCGTTGCCGATCGGTTTGCCCAAAGTGACAATGTCCGGCACTACCCCCTGGAGCTGGAATCCCCAGAAGTGGGTGCCCACCCTGCCGAATCCCACCTGCACTTCGTCGGCGATGCAGACACCGCCCCCCTCGCGCACGGCCTTGTACGCTTCCACCAGAAAGCCGTCAGGAAGCACAATTTGTCCTGCGCACCCCATGAGCGACTCGCAAATAAAGGTCGCCGGTGGCAGTCCTTGGCCTGCCAGTGCCGCCACCGTCTGCTGCACATGCGAGGCGTACTTCTTACCAACCTCGGGCAGCCCCTTGCGGGACAGACCGCGATAGACATCGGGGGTGGGCACGACATGCACATAGGGTGGGGCTCCCCTCCCGCCCGGTCCCCGGAACTTGTAGGGGCTAATATCGATCAGCGAGGTCGTGTTGCCATGGTAGGCGCCATCTACCACAATCACGTCCTTGCCGCCGGTAAAGGCGCGTGCCAGCCGCAGGGCGAGCTCGTTCGCCTCGCTGCCGGAACAGACGAAGAAGCACACTCGGAGCGGCTCTGGCAGCGTCGCGGTAAGGCGCTCGGCATACTCCACAAGTAAGCTGTGGAGATAGCGAGTGTTGGTGTTGAGCAAAGCCATCTGCCGCTGAGCCGCCTCCACCACTCGCGGGTGGCTATGTCCCACATGCGGCACGTTATTGACTGCATCCAGGTAGACGCGACCCTGGTCGTCATAGAGGAACTGCATGTAGCCGCGCACCAGGTGCAGGGGGCGACGGTACGCAATGGCGAGCACAGGCGAAAAGAAGCGGCGGCGTTTGCTCAGAAGCTCGTCAACAGTCCCTTGCGGGTCCGCCGCAACGCAGCTCGGAGTGCCACCCAAAAGGGGCGTGGGATCCGGACAGATGCTCAGCCACACCTCCCGCTGACTCGGCGGGGCGACTCCGGGGAAATCCCCCTGGTAGCCCAGCAGATCAGCGATGACCTGCACATGCACGTGGGGCGGCCACCCGCCGTTTTCGTCGCTGGTGCCCACCCAGCCGATGAGGTCACCCTGCGCCACCGCCATTCCCGGCCGAATGGCCTCCAGAGTCTTCTTGCTCAAATGCCCATAGAGCGTGAAGAATTCCGGCGTCTCATCGGTGGGACCGTGCCTAAGGATAACTGTAGGGCCATAGTCTTGGGGGCCGCAATTGTCGTGCACGCTCAGCACCGTGCCGGCAAGTGGCGCATAGACCGGCTCCCCCGCACTCACAAACAGATCAACGCCCAGGTGCACGGTGCGCGGCTCGCTCCCCGCAAACAAAGGGCTGGTGTAGAACGGGCGGGCCTCGCCATAAAGCCCTACGCCCACCTTGGCATCGGCAGCAGCAATCTTGTCGAACAGCGACTTTGCCAGGGCCGTTACGTCCTGCCACTGGGGTGGTGACCCGGCGTCGCGTCCTCCCACACCAAAGTCGAACACCACGGCGTTGCGCATGAGGTCGGGCCTCAACACAGGCCCCAGTCCTTGGCGGTTCTTAGCCAGCCACGTTTCCACCTTCGTGCCATAGGGACAGGGCTCAAGGCCACACGCCTGCCGCAGACGATAGTGCGCCAGGCGCGGCGGCACGAGGCGCAGCCGCTGCAAAGTCTCCCACACTCCCTGTTCAGATATGGACAAGTAGTCGTTGTCCCGCACCAACCGTCGCTGGCGAGCGGCCAAGCAGGCACTGAGGCAGAGGCGCATGCAAATCAGCGGGTACAGAACTTCCAGCTCATCTTCCTGCAAAGGGAAGACGGCATGGTAGCCGGCGGCGACTTCGGCTGCGGCGCCCACAGGGTCGTGGCTGTGCAGCATGGCGTAGGCAGCAGCTACCGCCACCTCTGCCACCGTATAGCTGACGACCATGTCGCCAAAGTCCAGTAGCCCCACCAGCTCCCGCTCCCATGCCGGCGGGCCGACCAAGAGGTTGTAGTCGTTGCCGTCGTTGTGAATGAGGCTGCGCCGCAGCCCCGGCAATCTGTCTACCACCTGGGCAAAACGCTCCCTGTAGCCGCGGATGAGCGCCCGTTTCTCCGGGTCCGAAAGGTAGCGGCTGCACCTACTGATTACACCCTCCGCGCCCTGCAGGTCCCAGTCCAGTTCCCGCGCCAGCGCTGGGCAATCAAGCGATGCCAGGATGCGGTCAATCTTGCCAAAAAGGGTCCCCACCTTCCGCCAGAGCGCGGGGGTATGCGGCTTGACCAAAGCCAGGGGAGTACCGGGCAAAAAGGTGACCAGACGCACCAGGTGCGATCTGCCGTGGGGGTCAGTGGCCTCCACTATGGTCTGGCCGTCGACCGTGGGGAGAACGTGCGGACAAGGGATGCCCTCCACGCGCAAGGCGGCCATGACCATATTCTGGCATTCCAGCACCTGACGCTCGGCCGCGCGGTTGGCCACCTTCAGGACGTACTGCTCTCCGGTGCTCGTCCGCAGCAGAAAGTTCTGGTCCCGCTCACTGGAAAGCTCGGTGACGTCGCCGTCCAGGCGGTAGAGCCTCTTTGCCAGCGCCGCCGCCTCCTCGGTGGTGAAGCGCGGTCGCAAACGCACATCCTCACCCATTGCCATTCCCCCCGACGCCTCAGCACGAGCGCTGCAGAGTCGCCGTGCTTGCCATGAGCAGTGGTACCCAAGGGCGTCTACAGCACGGCACAGAATTCCCCAACGTCAGGCTTTTCCTTGATGGGGTAGATCTTGGCAAAGCGGATGATTCCCTGCTTGTCCACGACAAAGACGGCGCGTTCGCTGAAGCCTTCTTCGCGGTAGATGCCGTAGAGCTTGGCCACCGCCCCTTTGGGCTCAAAGTCAGACAGGAATTCCACCTCCGTGATCCCGAGGGATTCGGCCCATGCCTTCTTTGAGGGCACACTGTCGACGCTGATCCCTAGCGCCACGGTGTCCTTGTCGGTCAACAGCTTGATGTTGGCCTGCAGGTCCTGCATCTGCGCCGCGCAAATTCCCGTCCACGCCAAGGGGTGGAAGGAAAGGACGACGTTCTTCTTGCCTCGGAACTGGCTGAGGCGCACTTTCTTGTTCCCCACCGCCGGCAGTTCAAAGTCCGGCGCCTGGTCCCCGACCTTTGGATAGTGGTGTGACATGCGAACCTCCTTACCGTTTGCCCCTAGCCTATGGCCTGCGGAACGTTTGACCTGATCACATCGGCTGATCGTTGCAGTGCTGCGCTCTCTTCTGCTGTCAACTCCGCCTCGACCACGCGCAGCACCCCTTTTCGTCCCACGACGCACGGCACGCTCAGGCAGACGTCGGCCAGCCCATATTCGCCGTTGAGGAGGGTGGAGACGGTCAAAAGGCTATGCTCATCCCGGAGGATGGCCCCTATGATGCGCAGGATCGCCTGGCTCACTCCATAGTTGGTGTACCCTTTGGCCTCAATGATGTGGTAAGCGGAGTTGCGCACACTGTGCTCAATGCGCTCCCGAAAACCAGGGGTGCATTGGCGGGCGCACCCCTGGCAGAACCTGGCCAACGGCACCCCGGCCATATTCACTGAACTCCAGAGAAAGACCTCGCTGTCGCCGTGTTCGCCGATGACGTAGGCATGCACGTTGCGCGGGTCAACCTGACAATACTGACTGAGGGCGAAGCGAAAGCGCGCCGAGTCCAGTACGGTGCCAGAGCCAAGGACTTGTCGGGCCGGCAGGCCGGCGGCCTTTTGCACCACATAGGTCATCACATCCACAGGGTTGGTGGTGACGATGACAGCAGCATCCGGGCAGAGGCGACCCAGGTCGCGGGCAAGGGAAGCGCAGATAGCAGCGTTGCGCTGCACCAGCTGAAGCCTCGTCTCACCAGGCTTCTGTCGCGCGCCGGCCGCGATCACCACAACGGCTGCGCCCTGACACGCTGCCAGTTCCCCGCCGCGTATCTTCATCGGCCCGGTGAAAAAGAGCCCGTGGCTCATATCCAGAGCCTCGCCCTGCGCCTTCTGCAGGTCGAGATCGACCAGCACCAGCTCCGTGGCCAATCCTGCCATCTGCACCGTGTAGGCCACTGTTGCCCCAACATCCCCAGCGCCGATGATTGCCACTTTCGACACGAATCCTCCTCACCGCAAACCAGGCGCCGCACTCCGTCTCGCCGGCGGCACGTAGCGCTTGAGCGTCAGCGAGAGCGTGACTACCGTGACCGAACTCATCGCCATGGCCAGCCCGGCTATCTCGGGCCGCAGGGTGATGTGGAAGGCCGGCCACAGGAAGCCGGCTGCCACGGGTATGAGCACAATGTTGTAGGCAAATGCCCAGAAGAGGTTCTGCCGGATGCGCTGCATCACCTTTCTACTCAACTGGATGGCGGCCACTGCGTCCAGAAGGTCATCTTTGACGAGCACCACATCTCCCGCCTCCACGGCGATATCTGTGCCGCCGCCTATGGCGATTCCCACGTCCGCCTGAGCCATGGCCGGCGCGTCGTTGATACCGTCGCCTACAAAGGCCACTGTCTCGCCTCGCTCCTGGAGCTGCTTAACCCTCGCTGCCTTGTCCTGGGGCATGACTTCGGCAACTACCTCTTTGATCTCCGCCTGGCGAGCGATCTCGTGGGCAGCAAGAGCGCTATCGCCTGTCACCATCACCACGCGCACACCCATGCCTTGCAGCGCGCGGATGGCCTCTGCACTACTCGGCTTGAGCTCATCAGTGAGGGCGATAAAGCCCACCACCTCATCCCCTACCGCCACGAGGCTGGCGGTACACCCTCGGCCTTCTGCCACCGCGAGTGCTTTGTCCACCTCTTCCGGCACGGCGATGCCCAGCTGGGCAATCAGTGCTCGGTTGCCGATAGCCACCCGCTGGCCACGAAGTGCTGCGGTCACTCCTTTGCCGCCGATGGTGTTCAGCTCCTCGGCTTCCTCTGCGGTCACCCCTTCCTCCTGCGCCCGGCGCACAATGGCTTGCGCCAGGGGATGCTGGGAATTCTTTTCCACTGCAGCAGCCACGGCCAATACTTCATGGGGCGGCAGGCCGAAGCCTTTGACCTCGCTCACGGTAGGACGCCCGCGGGTCAAAGTCCCGGTCTTGTCCACCACAACGGTGGTCAGGCGCGGCGCCACCTCAAGCACCTCTGCATTCTTGATCAGCACGCCGAGCTCCGCTCCCCGTCCTACGCCCACCGTCACCGCTGTAGGCGTAGCAAGTCCAAGGGCGCACGGACAGGCGATCACCAGCACGGAGATGAGAGTGGTGAGCGAAAACAGCAGTGACTGCCCGAGCACAACATACCAGATGACAAATGCCAGCAGGGCCACGGTGAGGACAATCGGGATAAAGACGGCCACCACCCGGTCGGCCAGGCGCTGGACCGGCGGTTTGCTGGCCTGGGTCTTTTCCACAAGCTGGACGATCTGTGCCAACAAGGTGGCAGCGCCTACCTTCTCCGCCCGGTAGTGAAGCGCGCTATTGGTGTTGAGCGTGCCGGCTATCACCTTGTCGCCAGGGCCCTTGAACACGGGTACCGGCTCGCCGGTCACCATTGACTCGTCCACGTAGCTGCCGCCAGAAGTGACCACCCCATCCACCGCCAACCGCTCCCCTGGTCGGACAATGAGGATCTCCCCCACGCGCACCTCATCCACCGGCACCTCCACCCGCTCCCCGTCCCTCACCACCGTCGCCGTCCGCGGACGAAGGCCCATGAGCTTCTTAATGGCCGCCGAGGTCTTTTTCTTAGCTCGTGCTTCGAGGTAACGACCCAGAGTGAGAAAAGCAGCCAACATCAGTGCCGTCTCGTAGAAGAGAAAGTCGTGGGGCAACAGATGGAGCGTCGCCAACAGGCTGGCGACAAACGCCACGCCCATTCCCAGAGCATACATCACGTTCATGTCCAGGGTGCGGTGACGGAGCGCGCGGCCCGCCGCGCGGAAGATTGGGCCCCCAACGTACACAAAGGCTGGCGCAGAAATCAAGAACAGCAGGTAGGCCAAAGGCAGGGGCCACCGCACCGGCAGGTACATGGCAACCATCACGACCAACGCGGCCACAAAACCCACGAGGAAGCGCCGACGTCGGCGTGCCATCTCCTGCTTGTGGCCTGCCTCATCCTCTGGCTCTGCACCCATCGTCCCCAGGCCCAGGTACTGGTACCCCGCCCTCTCGATGGCCTCCTGGAGCTGCCTGGCGGACACCACCCCGGGCAGCACCGTGACATGGGCTGTCTCGGTGCCAAGATGCACTGTGGCGGCGATAACCCCGGGAATCCGTGCGAGGGCACTCTCGATGGTGCGCGCGCACATTGCGCAACTCATCCCTCCCACTCTCAGCGTCATCTCTTCACGGGCCACGCCGTAGCCCGCCCCTTCCACGGCGCGCACCAAAGCGGACACAGGCGCCCGCCCCGCGTCGTACACCACGTGCGCGCGCTCACTGTTGAGGTTGACCTCCACCCCGTGCACGCCGTCCACGGTGCGCAAAGCCTTTTCTACCGTCCTCGCACAAACAGCACACGTCATGCCGGTAACGCGCAGCACGATTTCATCTTGGCTCTTCACTTGCGTCTATTCTCTGCCTCTTCTTCGCCACTAGCCAGCTTCCCCTGCCCAGCGAGCCGTACCACCCGCTGCGGAAAGGGAATCTCAATGCCCTCTGCCTCCAATGCCCGCTTGATGAGCCACAGCAGCGCAGTGCGTGTTGCATACCACCTGACCACAGGCGACCAAAAACGCACCGTCAAATTCACGCCGCTGTCGCCCAAGCTATCCACGAACACCTCTGGCTCGGGCTCCACGAGCACAAAGGGATGTTCTTCCAACACACGCTTGATGACCCTTGCAGCTACCTCTGCGTCGTCTTCATAGCGGATGCTCACCACATAGTCAATGCGCCGACAGTTCAGGGCCACATAGTTGGTGATGTTGGAGGTAAACACCTTCTCGTTCGGCATGCGCACCACCACGCCGTCGTACGTGCGGATCGTTGTGGAAATGATGCGGATGCTCTCTACAAAACCCGAGGTGGCCTCGATGTTGACCTGATCTCCGATCTTTATGGGGCGCTCGATCATGAGAAACACGCCGGAGACCACGTTGCCCACGATTTGCTGGCTTGCAAAACCAAGGACCAGTCCAGCCACTCCGCCCGCCACCATGAGCCCCGAGAGGGAGACGCCCAGCGCGGAGAGGGCCCACATCGCCCCTCCTGCGACAATCAGGTAGTAGGCCACCTTGGAGAGGATATCCAGATAGTGGTCGGGCACCTTCTCTCGCAGGGCCCTGCGCAAGCTCACGGCCACGATCTTGCCCGCCACCAGGGCTGCTACCAGGATGAGCAGGGCAAAGGCGAGCTTGACCACGGTGATGTTGCCGTAAATCTTTAGGTCGCGGATCATATGCCATGCTCCATAACAAACTTACTGGCCGTGATGGAGACCCTCCGCGCCCGGTAGACCTCCAACGACTTTTTCATGCCCTCTTTGAGCGGCTCGTCCAGGAAGTAGGTTTCGGCCAGGTCAGGTCCGGTGATCTTGCACTCGGCACGCATGGCAACCATGGCGCTGTCGAAAAAGAGTTTCATGCCATAAGCGTTGAACACAGCTCTGGTGACCGTGACCCACCGGCTGGTGGTATTGCGAACATTCAGCTCCATGATCCCCTGATGCAGAGGATTCGTCGACGGCAAGGAGAGGTGTAGGTCGCTTTTCCAGTACCTGCACAATTTGCCGCTGCCTTGCGGGCCGTAGAGGCCAAACTTGCTCGGGACCAGGGAGAACACATCCACCATCTCCACCTCCCGCCGCCCTGCCACAAAGACCCCGACTTCGATAGGGAAAGTCACAAAGACCGTACAGGTCCCCTTGGGTTCCAACAGGAGACTCCTGGTTAGCCGAAGCATGAAGGTGGAGCAAATCGGCTGAGGCAGGTTCACCGGCTCTACCGGGTTGACAATCAAGCGTGGGGCAGCAGCAACCACCACCGCTTCGACGCTGCCCCCTGCGCCTTCACGCGCGTACCGCAGCGAGCCGTTTTGACTGGCGACCCGTATCATCACTCCGTCACCTGCCAACTCCACCGGCACGCGGTGGCGGCCAAATGAGAGACAGAACCGCGCTTCAGCCGCTTTGCCTGCCGCAACAGCCGAGGTCGTGCGCCGCGTCATCTGTGACCCTCCCATGTCATGATGCTCTTCGCCCGCCAAATCGAGGCCCACATCCACTCTAAGCTCATCG
>JBBIKH010000136.1:5160-9643 GCA_037445575.1 bacterium | reverse complement strand
ATCGTCGCCCTGGACCGGGGCACCACCACGTCCCTCCTCCGGGACGTGCAGGACTTTTCGAACTACACCTGGGCTCCGAACGGCAGATTTGTGGTGTACGCAGTGACCGAAAAGCCTGAGCCTGACAAATCGGGACTCAAGCGCCTGCAAGGGATGCCCGATCGCTGGCCCACCTGGCGGAACAGGGATTTCCTCTACCGTGTTTCGGTGCCACAGGGGGTTCGCTCCAGGCTCACCGCCGGCTATCTGACCACTGCCCTCAACAGCATCAGCCCAGACGGGAGGAAATTGCTGTTCACCCGTTCTTGGGAGGATTTTGCCGAGCGCCCCTATTCCAAGACCGCCTACTACACTCTGGACCTTGCCACCATGGAGGTCGATTCGCTGTGGACCAGCGGCTGGACGGGCAGCGCCCAGTGGTCGCCAGATGGGCAAAGGCTTCTGGTCCTGGGTGGCCCTTCATCATTCGACGGCGTGGGGAAGAACGTGCCAGAGGGCGTGATTCCCAACGAGTATGACACGCAAGCCTTCCTCTACGACCTGGGCACCGGCGCTGTGGATCCCATCACCAAGGATTTTGACCCGGCGATAGGCCAGGCAGTGTGGAGCCGCCTCGAACCTTGCATCTACTTTGTGGCCACCGACCGAGCACAGGTGCACCTGTTCCGCTACGACATCCCCACAAGGACATTTGCGCAGATAGAGACCGGTGCGGAGGTTATCGGCGGCCTGGAGTTGGCACTGCGGGCTCCAGTGGCTGCCTACCTCGGCTCCTCGGCAAGCGTGCCGCAAAAGGCCTTCGTCCTCGATTTGCGCAAGCGCCAGGTGCGAATACTTGCGGACCCTGCAAGGACGGCGTATCAGCACGTCCGGTTCGGCCGCTGTGAACCGTGGGACTTTGTCAGTTCGCTGGGGAGGACTATCGCAGGGCACGTTTACCTCCCGCCGGACTTTAACGCGAGCAAGAAATATCCGTGCATCGTCTACTACTACGGCGGCACAAGTCCGGTGACTCGTGACTTTGGCGGCCGATACCCCAAAGAACTGTGGGCAGCCAATGGTTACGTCGTGTATGTGTTGGAGCCGAGTGGCGCCACTGGGTTTGGCCAAGCCTTCTCAGCCTCCCACGTGAACGATTGGGGAAGGCGCGTGTCAGAGGAGATTGTGGAAGGGGTTCAGCTCTTTCTGCGCAGCCACCCATTCGTGGATAGCGCCCGCGTGGGGTGCATTGGCGCTTCCTACGGCGGCTTCATGACCATGCTCCTCACCACCAAGACGAACATCTTCGCCGCGGCTGTTGCCCACGCCGGCATTAGCTCAATTGCTTCCTACTGGGGCGAAGGCTACTGGGGCTATCTCTACAGCTCCACCGCCACGGCCAACAGTTTCCCGTGGAATCGCAGGGACATCTACGTGGACCAGAGCCCGCTGTTTCGGGCTGACCGCGTAAAGACCCCGCTGCTGCTGCTCCACGGCACCTCCGACACCAACGTACCGCCAGGGGAGAGCATCCAGTTTTACACCGCCCTGAAGTTATTGGGCCGGCCGGTGGAGTTGGTACAAGTGGAAGGGCAGGACCACACGATCATGGAGTTTGGCAAGAGAATCCGGTGGACGAAGACCATCCTCGCTTGGTTCGACCGCTGGCTCAAGGGTCAGCCAGAGTGGTGGGAAAAGCTCTACGGCGGGAAATGAAACGCGGAGACTTGTGTAGCAGAAGAGGAGAGTCAGCAAGACATGAGACAATTCGCGCAGCGGCCTGACCTTGACGGCGGGAGCTACGCTTGAGGAGGAGTGAGATGGGCAAGCACCGGACGCACCGCCAGCATGCGCAGCTTGGTGGTCACATACTTGCGCGGGTGGAGCGCGCGCAGCACCCTAAGATATCTGTCGATGGCCGGGCGCAAGTCGTCCAGTGAGCGAGGGAGATTTTCCAAGTTGACGACGCCGCGGAAACGCAGCGTGCGAAGGGTGGCGAGGATCTTGTCGATGGGAAGCACGCCTCCCAGTCCGAAGGCCAGGTGATCGTCGCTGCCCGGCCTGCAATCGGACAAGTGCACGCAGCCGATGTGCCCGTTCAGCGCGTGCAGCTGTGCCACCGGGTCCAGTCCTCGCAGATAGCAGTGCGAGGCGTCGAAGCACATGCCCAGAAGCTGTGGCCCGAGAACCTCCTGTGCGCTGCTGAACACAGCCCAAAACTCCTCCATGGACTGCCCTGGCACGTTTTCCAAATACACTGGCAACTCCAGTCGCGCCAGGTTACGCAGCAGCACGTCCAAAGAGCTTCGCACTCGCCCGCTCAGCTCCGGTTCAGGCGGATGGGCAATGCAATGGGCAATGCGCAGGGCCTCACGGTTGGCGTTGATCAGATCGATGAGCCTGTCGATTTCTCCTTGGAACTCGGGGCAGGAGAAATCCCAGCCGTCATCGTTGACCAGGGGGAGGTGAAAGCCGGTCCGCAGGTGACGCACGCGCGGCACCACGCGGTCAAGTTCGGTGAACACCGTGCGCGTGATCTCCGCGTACTCCAGACCAAGAAGGCGAGTCAGCCCCAGAAGCACCGATGGCTCGATGCCGCGAAATCGCTCGATGGTGAATCCCACCTGCACTGAGGAAGAGGACCTTTTCATCTTTTCCCGAGGTTAAAGTCCGTAACCATGGCATGCCCAATATACGACATCACCGGGGCAAAATCAAGCCCTTTGCACCATCTGGGTTCGTGTGCCAGAGCGGGAGGGGGCGCCCGGTGGGACGGCTAAACCGACCCCGCCGGTTCAACTCGCGAGCCAGTGAGCACAGGCTCCGCAGCTCGTCTGCTCCACGAGGGAGAAAAGGGTTTGCACCCCTGGGCGAAGCCGGGCAGCCCAGGGGAGGGTCAAGGGGCGGATAGCCCCCCGGACGTACGAGTTAGGTTGCTTATAGTGCAGGCGCGGCCCCGAACGCCGTGACCGGCACGACAAGGAAGCTCCCGGCGAGAAGAGGCCTATTTCCCCGAATCGGGCAGAGCGGTCAGGAACTGGCCCGGCGCCTCTACGCATCGCCAGCATAGGATGAGGCCACGCCGCATGCCGAGCTCTGCATCCGCAAATACGGCGCTCGGCTATTTCCTCGAAGAAAGGGCCGTGTCCTTGGCCATTGGGCTTATCTGAAAATCCCGGGGCCGAGTGCGGAAAATACCCCAATGCCTAAGGTGAACACCAGACTTGCGATGCATCCGCAGCACAAGACGAGGGGCAGAAGAACAGCACCAATTGCTTTCCCTGAGGAGATCTGGTGCGCATGCTTGAAGCCGATCACCTGCACGACGATCATCCATGGCAGGGCGACAATACCGCCGCAGATGGGCAAAAGGCGAAAGAGGGCTGCTGCCTCGCTATAGGCCACCACGCGGAAGGTAGCTTCGAAGCCTCTTTGGGCTCCCCCCACGAGCATGAGGCAGAGGTGCATTATCCCTGCCCACAGGAACATGCCCACGAGGACCATCATTGGCGCGCTGAGGATGGCGAATGGCAACAGTGCGGTGCGCGACATCCACATCGGGAATAGTTGCGGGAAATCGGCCATCCCTGGGTAGTGTCGCAGGCCCATGGGCCACCACCATGTGGAGAGGGCGACGACGTGCTCGACAATGCTGCTCAGGCTCCCCACCAGCAGGCCGAAGAGGAGCGGCTTGCCGATGCCGCCCACCACCGGCATGCGCGTGAAAAAAGTGCTGGGGTTGAAGAGCACACCGGTAACGGTGTCCCACAACCCTTTCCAGAAGCCGATGCGCTCCGTCTCTTCCCACGGGCAGCCTTCTGCAGCAGCAGCCGGGGCAACGGGGGGTGAGCTCCCAGACGGCACGCGGGGTGGAATATAGGTGCCACAATGGCTGCAATAGCCACCGCCTTCCGGGATTTCTGGCATCTTGCCACATGAGGGACATTTTCTGCGCATGCGTCTGTCCTCCTGGTGCCTGCGATTGCTCTCCCAAGTGGATCCGTGTCCGCGATCCTGCCCCTTGTTACGGCCGCTTGGCGGCAAAGTTGCGCCCCACAACCTCCCTACAGAGAATAGTGCTCTATTGCATGGCTGAGGATGAGGTAGAGCCAGTTGGCAATGACCACGCCTGCCGCCCCAATGCGCAGCGCTCGTTTCTCCCCCTTGGTGCAGGTGACCAGCAGCTCCCGCTTACTGACAGTCAGGCAGAGCGCGGCAGAGGCCCAAAACAGCAGCGCCACATATCCTCCGAAGAAAAGGGGATTCACGCGCACGGAATCGATCAAGCGGCCTTCGGCGAGAAAGACGGCGCTGCGGGTGGCCCCGCAACTGGGACAGGGAAGGCCGGTGAGCACATGAAAGGTACACGGAGGCGCCAAGCGCAGCAATGGGCGCAAAAAGCGAGCGGCGACCAGGCCGACAATGACCAAGGTGCCATAGATCGCCCCCCAGTTCGGACGGCCGGATATCCTGCGGGTTATCTGAACGTGCACTGGGTCTGCCT
>JBBIKH010000136.1:0-5147 GCA_037445575.1 bacterium | reverse complement strand
AAGGAACTGCGTTGACTCTGCCAAATGTACGCCACTCGCCGCTGAAAGTCAAGCTCTTTTCCCGCTTGGCATTGCGCCGGGCTGTGTGGAAGCTCCGTAGACAAGAAGTGCGAGAACAGGGGCAACACCTCAAGACCAGGAGCGTCTGGTTGACCACGCCACTGGGCAGTGCCGAGCTTTGAACGAACCCGGGCAAGGGAGGTCGCATCGGGCTCGCGGCCTCGCCTAGGCTTTCCTGAACAATCCCCTTGACTTTTCCTCTACCTTGCGATGATGCAGGTGCTGCGGGCCAAAGGCCTCCCCAGGGCAGGGTTGTGCTGTGCCGTCTTCATCTATCGACCAGCCCCATACCCGCAGGCGACGGTGCCTTGCCCGCCCGGTGAAACTTTTCGCCCTGTGCGCAAGTCAAAGGAAGTGGTTCCGCCCGACCGCGGGAGGGTTCCTGTTCCGGAACTGTAGAGTCTTACACGTGCAATCACCGGAAAAAGGGAGGACATAACAGTGAAGAGGCGTTTGTGGCTGGTGGTGGCGCTAGTCGCGCTCCTGGCTGCTCAGGTCGTCGCTGGTCAGCGGGTGATAGTTACCAAGACCAAGGGCGAGCGGCGGGCTTGGTTGGGGGTCTATATCCAAGAGCTTGACAAGGAGCGGCGCAAGGAGCTCGGCGTCAAAGGCCGTGAGGGGGTAGTCGTGGTTGAGGTTGTTCCTGACAGCCCGGCTGACAAAGCCGGCCTGCAGGAAGACGATGTGATCGTCCGGCTGGACGGCGAGAAGGTGCAAGAGCCGGATGACCTCATCAGCGGAGTGAAGGCCAAGAAGCCTGGTGACAAGGTCACCGTAGAGTACCTCCGGGAAGGGGATCGTCGGCAAGTGGAAGTGACCCTCGGACGGGCACCCCAGGTCACCGAGCGGGTTGTCATCCCGCCTCTGCCCCGCCTGGAAGGGGTCTTCTGGACGGATGGGTGCTGGCTGGGGGTGGAGCTTCAGGAGTTGAACGCCTCCTTGGCGGAGTACTTTGGCGTCAAGGAAGACGAGGGCGTCCTTATCACGGAGGTCCAGAAGAAGAGCCCGGCAGAGAAGGCCGGTCTGCTGCCAGGGGATGTCATTGTCAGCATTGACGGGGACTCGGTGCAGGATGTCGAAGACGTGGTGGAAGCCGTTGCCGACAAGGAAGAAGGCGACTCGGTCGTTGTGGGCTATGTCCGCAAGGGCACACGCGCGGAGGTTACCGTGAAGCTGGACAAGCGGCCACGGGTGCGCGTGTTTGGCAAGGGGACCCCAAGGGTGTGGTGGTGGGAAGAAACCCCGAGGCGAGAATTCTTCTTTCCGCGCGGACGGGTTTTTCACTTTGAGTTTGAGAAGCCAGACATCGATGCCTGGCGAGAGCGTGCCCGAGACTGGACGGAAAAGGCACTGGATGACGTGCGCCGTGGCGTGGAAAAGCTGCGCATTGAAGTTAAGGAACAGCGTCGGCACATGATCTAGCCTCGGCTCCATCGAAAACGACGACAGGCACTGTGCCGTCAGGCGCAGTGCCTTTTTGTTTTGCGGGATTTCCTTATCTGTTGACAATAAGGCGGAATTTCACTATCTTTGCTCAGGTTTCTGAACCTATTCGCAGAGGACCTATGATTGCTCTTTCTGCAGCTCGTGTTCGCCGGTTGTTCGACGCCTTCCGCGAGCTCCGCATTGTGGTACTGGGGGACGTGATGCTGGACCGGTACATCTGGGGTTCCGTGGAGCGCATTTCTCCCGAGGCGCCGGTGCCTGTGGTGGTAGTGGAGGCAGAATCAGTACGCCTGGGCGGGGCGGCAAATGTGGCCCACAACCTCGCCTCCTTGGGCGCAATGCCTATCCCCGTAGGCGTGGTCGGTGACGATGCGCACGGGGGCCAGCTGCGCCAGCTGATGGAGGAAATGGGTTTTGGGGCCCATGGCATTGTCACTGACCCCAGTCGCGGCACCACTGTCAAGACGCGGGTGATTGCCCACAACCAACATGTGGTGCGCATTGACCGCGAGGCGCGCCACCCAATCGCCGAGGAGGTGTGCGGCCGGATTCTCGATGTGCTGGCGGAGGTTCTTCCCCAGGCGCACGGACTCATCATCGAGGACTATAACAAGGGGCTCATCACGTCGGCTCTCATTCGGGGCGTGCTCGCGCTGGCCCGCACCCATGACCTGCCGGTCATGGTGGACCCCAAGTTCGACCATTTTTTCGAATACCAGGAGGTCTGCACGATCAAACCGAACCGCCGGGAAACCGAGGAGGTGCTGGGCATGCGGCTGCTCGGCGACGAGCAGGTGCGGGCTGCCGGCAAGAAGCTCCTGGAAAAGCTGCGATGTGCCAACGTGCTGCTCACCCTGGGGGAGGACGGAATGTACCTGTTTCAGGACAACGGCGCGGTGGCCCATGTGCCCACCAAGGCGCGCAAGGTGCACGATGTCTCAGGCGCGGGCGACACCGTGATCGGCGTGTACACGGCGGCCTACGCGGCAGGGGCATCCCCTCCAGAGGCAGCTACCATCGCCAACTACGCTGCGGGCCTGGTGTGCGAAGAAGTGGGGGTCGTCCCGGTGGACCGCGAACGATTGCTCCACATGCTCCTGGACGAGGAAAAGTAGCGCCCGAAGACCTCGCGTGGACATCTTCTGAGGTGGAACGGTGATCACCCGTATCGAGATTGCCCTCAAAGCTGACTTCCTGGACACAGCTGCGGCAGCAGTCACTTCCGGCCTCCACGATCTGGGAATGGCGGGGATTGAGTGCCAGCATGCGGTGCTGATCTACTACCTGCTGGGCGAAATTGCTCCCCATGAGAAGGAGCGCATCGCCTCCGAGCTGCTCGCCGACGCGGTGACGCAAGTCTATCGGATCGATGGAGAAGTGCTTCCCGCCCCTGGATGGGATGTGTGGGACGTGGAGATCACGTACAATCCGGGGGTCATGGACCCGGTGGAAGAGAGCGCCATGAAGGGGATACGGGATTTGGGGATCACCTCCGTCAGAGCAGTCAAGACCGCGCGCAAGTACCGGCTGCGTGGTCCTCTCACCGAAGGCCAACAGCAACTCATCATCGACAAGCTCCTTGCCAACAAGGTGGTGGAGCACGTGGTGCGCCCGGGAGAACAAGTCTTCCATGGCGCGATTCAGTACTCCTTCAAACGGCAACACGTGGACCTCCTGCATGCAGATGACGCCCGTCTGCAGGCGATCAGCAAGGAGCGCAGCCTGTTCCTCAACTTGGAGGAAATGCGCGCCATTCAGGAGCAGTTTCGCAGTCTGGGACGGAACCCCACGGACCTTGAGCTGGAGACACTTGCTCAGACCTGGTCAGAACACTGTAGCCACAAGACCCTTCGCGGCCTCATCAACTACAATGGCGCCACCATTGACAACCTCCTCAAGCAAACCGTCATGCGCGTCACCCGCGAACTGGCGCTGCCCTGGTGTGTCTCGGTGTTTGTGGACAACTCAGGGGTCATCGAGTTCGACGACGAGTATGACGTCTGCTTCAAGGTGGAGACGCACAATCATCCCTCTGCGGTGGAGCCGTATGGAGGGGCCAATACCGGCATCGGCGGAGTGATCCGCGACCCCTTGGGCACCGGCCTCGGGGCAAAGCCAATTGTCAATACCGACGTCTTCTGCTTTGGGCCTCCGGACCTGCCGCTGGAACGCCTGCCCAAGGGGGTGTTGCATCCTAAGCGGATCATGAAGGGGGTGGTGGCTGGTGTGCGCGACTATGGCAATCGCATGGGCATCCCCACGGTGAACGGGGCGGTGCTGTTCGACGAGCGCTACATCGGCAATCCGTTGGTGTACTGTGGCACCGTGGGACTGCTGCCAAAGGGCATGCATCGCAAGGAGAGTGTGCCTGGGGACTATATCGTGGTGGTAGGGGGGCGCACCGGGCGTGACGGCATCCACGGCGCCACTTGCTCTTCCGGGGAGCTCACGGTCGAGTCAGAGGTCGAATGGGGCGGGGCAGTGCAGATCGGCAATGCCATCACCGAAAAGAAAGTGGTGGACACGCTCCTTCAGGCCCGTGACCGCGGACTTTACCGGGCGATCACCGATTGCGGGGCAGGAGGGCTCTCCTCGGCGGTTGGGGAACTGGCCCGAGACACAGGCGCGGTCGTGGACTTGGAACAGGTGCCACTCAAGTACCAAGGCCTTAGCTACACCGAAATCTGGATCTCCGAGGCCCAGGAGCGCATGGTGATCTTTGTGCCTCCCGAGAAGCTGCAGGAGGCGCTTGCCCTCTTCGCCAGCGAGGACGTAGAAGCCACCGTCATCGGCCGGCTCACCAATGACCGGCGCCTGGTGGTCCGGTACCAGGGGGAAGTGGTCGGCGACTTGGACATGGAGTTCCTTCATGAAGGGCTGCCTCGAAGAGTGCGAGAGGCCCGATGGCAGGCACCTGTCTGGGAAGAGCCGGCTTTCCCCGATCCCTCGGACCTCACTCCGTACTTGCATCAGATCCTCGGCTCCTGGAACGTCTGCAGCAAAGAGTGGGTTGTGCGGCAGTACGACCATGAGGTGCAAGGGGGGAGCGCCCTGAAGCCCCTGGTTGGTGCCACTAACGACGGCCCAGGCGACGCCAGCATCGTGCGCCCCCGTTTGGATTCCTATCGTGCCTTGGTCATTGCCAATGGCATCAACCCAAAATACGGTCAGATCGACCCCTACTGGATGGCCGCGGCCGCCATCGACGAGGCGCTGCGCAACGTGGTGGCCGTCGGCGGCAAGGTGAGCCGCACTGCCCTCCTGGACAACTTTTGCTGGGGCAACCCAGACAAACCCGACCGTCTGGGGTCACTTGTCCGCGCTGCCCAGGCCTGTTACGACATCGCCAAGGCCTTTGGCACCCCGTTCATTTCCGGCAAGGACAGCCTGAACAACGAGTACACCACGGAACAAGGAGAAACCATCGCCATCCCGCCGACCTTGCTCATTTCCGCCATCAGCATCATGCCCGACTGCCGCAAGGCGGTGTCGATGGACTTCAAAGAGCCCGGAGACCTGATCTACGCGGTGGGCGTGACTAAGCAGGAGCTTGGCGGCACCCACTACTACGCTGTGCGTGGCTTTGTAGGCAATCAGGTCCCCAAAGTGGATGCCGTTGCGGCGCGACGGCTGTTCGAGCT
>JBBIKH010000135.1:0-9663 GCA_037445575.1 bacterium | reverse complement strand
GCGCACCCGTGCTCCCTTGTTGAAGAGATGCCGTGCCACCACGAACCCGTCCCCACCGTTGTTCCCCTTGCCACAGAAGACGGCGACCTCCTTGCCCTCGACCTGGCCAAGAAGTTCCTCAGCCACCTGTGCCACCCCGCGGCCGGCGTTCTCCATGAGCACCACACCAGGTATGCTGCATTCCTCTATGGCCCGCCGGTCGCACTCCGCCATTTGGCGCGCAGTCATCACCGGGCGCATAAGACTCTCTCCGCGCTAAGGACAATCGCACATGGCCCTGCCCCTGCCAGCCGACGATACCTCCGGCACTCATTCATGTTCGAAGTAGTCCCCGTCGATGCGCTTGGTCTCATAGGAGGCAACTGTCGTCACTCCCAGGTTGCAATCGATCATCAATTCGGCCAGCTGCCTGCCGTCGATCAACACGATGCGCATGTCGATGTGCTTGGCATATTCCTGTGCATCGCGGGTAAAGGAGCCAGTGGTAATGAACACCCCTTTTTTCGCCTTGTGCCCCTGCAAGGCGCCGACAAATTTCTGTATCTCGGGCCTGCCAACCGGTTGGTCCCAACGTTTTGCTTGAATGTAGACAACGTCAAGACCCAAGCGGTCCTCGTTGATGATACCGTCAACACCCCCGTCCCCACTTCTCCCCACCGCTTTGCCGGCATCGGCGCGTGTGCCGCCATACCCCATCCGTACCAGGAGGTCAACGACCAACCGTTCGAAAAAGCCTGGCGAGCCACGCTTCACCTGCTCCAGCAGTTCGCTCGCCAGTTCCTCTCGCAGCCGCCGATGAGCATCCTCGAGCACCTCCGCGGGAGTACGGGCTTCCTCTGTCTCCTTTCGCCTCCCCATCCTCTTCGGCACTGTCTCGCGCTCCCTGAACGCGCGGAACTCCGCAAAGCGCTCCAGGTACTTGGCGTTGAGCTCTGCCGGCGGGTGCTGCAACACTTGTTTGCCCCGTTCGGTAATGCGGAAAAAGCCCCGCCGCGGACGCTCCATCAGACCTGCTTTCACCAGGTAGGTGAGTGCCCAGCCAACCCTATTGTCGAACAGGCGCTGCGTGCCACTGGGGAGCAGCTCTTCCCTTTCGGCTTGGCTAAGACCACAGTCTTCCGCCAGGCGCTCCACAGCTGGGCGCAATGCCTGTTCTTGCCCACTTTCGGCAAGCCTCAAGAGAGGCATCATCAGGCTCTGGTAGTCTGGGATGGGCATACGACCTCCTTCTCGTCCGTGGGCAGGCTTCCACTCCCCGTGCGCGAAGCCCACCTGTCCGAGCTCGCTATGGCTTCGTTGTGCCTTTGTCCGCGGGTCCAACCCACACCCCCAGTGACTCTTGCCAGCGCCATCCTGGCTCATCAATCGTGAGGGGGTTCACGGGCAAGGTACCGCTGGCCAACTGCGCGGTGGTCTCCTCCCAGGTACGAATTCCACTCAGGGCATCCAGCGCGTGCAGGTTCTGGTAGCCAAGGCAATTCGCGTATTTGAGGGTAGTGACTGGGTCGTAGCCGCGCACAAAGGCGGCGAGAAAACCTGCGATGGCCGAATCGCCTGAGCCGGTGGCGCTGGCAATGCGCGGCACATGGAACGACGGACACCACAGCTCCCGCTGCGACCACTCCTCCGGTTGGCGAGGCAGCCCCAGCGCTTGGTCGCCTAGGGCCCCCACGTGGGCGGTGCGCAGATAGGTGCCGTGTACGGCAGCCTTGAGCATGACCACCTTAGCCCCCATTGCCAGGAATTGGGAGGCCAGGTGCGAGTACGTGGATGCAGTGAGGTTCTCGACGACATCGCCCCCTGCGGCGCGCCCTTTTTCGGCCAGGAACTCCTCCGGTGCCATCATGTACAAGGCTTCGCCCACACTGGGCAGAAAGAGGTCCACATACGGAAGCAAACGCTCCAGAATCTGCCGCCACGGTGCTCGCCCCGACTCACTGGCCGGATCGGGAAGCGACATGTCCAGCGAGGTAATGGTGCCAGCCTCGTGCGCGCGGCGGAAGATGGCCACCAGCTCTTCTCCTTGATTGGCAAAAAGGCGCCTCATCAGGGGTGGATACCCCAAATGGAAGAGCTTGGCCTGGGCTACCACCGCATAGTCCACGTCCTCGGCACCGAAGGTGTCGTTCGTGCCAGGGTTGTGGAGGAAGATGCGGTCGATGCCGGGAGGGGCAATCGCCACGGTATATGAGGACGCCTCGCCAGGGGCAACGGAGATGCCGGCGTCACCGCCTTCCCGTCGCAGACGTTCGCGGATTAGGCGGCCAAAGTCGTCATCACCCACTTTTGCCATAAAGGCCACCTTCAAGCCAAGCTTCTTCATGGCCAAGCCGGTGTTGGAGACTGGGCCGCCTGTGCTGATTGCCGCCGAACCCACGTTGACCAGCTTTCCGGGACGCAGCAGTACGCTGATGTCCTTGACCTTCGTGTCAGGGAAAGCCGGGATAATATCCAGGCAAATGTGCCCGGCCGCGATTACGTCGTAGATGCGCTGCGCTCTGCTCATCTGTGTCGACCCGTAGTTTTCCTGCCCTAGGCAATCCGTTCCCTGTCGAAGCCTTACCTGCCGTCAGCCCCGATGCCCCTTCAGTCCTCCTGGATGCGCCGCAAAACCATGCCTGAGGTCGCCGGCACTTTCACAGCGCTCCGTGCGGGCGCCCCGAATGGTTCAACCCCCGCCCGGCGGTGGTCAACCACCACCTGCCATGTGCCAGGGGGAAGCGGCATTACCGCCTCTGCTTGCGGGTCACCATTCAGAAGAACCACAAAGTCATGACTGTCGCCCAGCTGCCGTCCGTCAATCAAGAAGCCGAACGAGAAAAGTAGCGGGCCGCTGAAGAAGTGGATCTGCTCCTTGCCTGCGCGCCTGAAAGAGGGGTGGGCCTTGCGGAGGGCGATCAGCCCGCGGTAGTAGTCCACCAACTCGCGGTTGATCTCCGCATGCTGATAGTTAAGGTAGTTGGTCTCGTCGTCCTTGTTGTAGCTGTTGTGGTCGATGGTCCCGAAGGGCACGTCGGGAACATCATTGTGGGCTATGACCTTGCTGCGCGCGAATTCCTGCCCTTCGGCGATCATGACCATGCCTTGCGAGGTCAACAGGAACAGGGCGCCCAGCTTGTTGAGCCGCATCTGTCGTTCGGTCAGGCGCACGTGGGCGTCGAGGTCAACCACCACCTCGCCCTCGCGGATGTCCCCATTTCCTATCCGGACAAAATCACCGAAGGTGTGATCGTCATGGGACTCCAGGTAGTTGACGGAGTGAGCTGGGTCCAGGTATAAACCACCTTCGGAGCGGAGCGTGCCAAGCACATAGTTCTGGATGCTGTGCAGGCTATTGCCGCCCTGCCACTTGCCAAAGATGAAGCCCAGGCCGTCGTACGGATTCTGTCCTTTGACGCCGTTGCGGATCTGGTCATTCCAGGACGCCCACCCCCGGTCCGAAAATCCCGCCAGCTCGTACTTGCCTGCTGCCCAAGCTTCGGCGATAATGATCACATGCGGGTTGATGCGCCGCGCCTCAGCGATAATCTCCTCGCAGGTTTGCCAGTCAATGAGCGCCGCCAAATCGAAGCGAAAGCCATCTATGTGAAATTCGGTCATCCAGTACCTGACGCTGTCCAAGATGAGCCGGCGCGCCATGGGGCGTTCCGTCCTAAAGTCATTGCCGCACCAGCTCTGGGAAGTAAAGTTCTGCTCATTGTCGAGGCGAAAATAGTACTTTTTGTCAATCAACTTGAAGCAGTTCCACTCGTACTGTGCGACGTGGTTGTAGACGACGTCCAGGAGCACCGCAATCCCCGCCTTGTGGAAGGCCTTCACCAGTTCCTTGAACTCCCGCACCTGGCGGCCATCCACCCCGCAGTACTGGCCAGGTTGCATGGTACCACCAGTGGCATAGTAGGATTCAGGCGCGAAGAAGTAGGACGTCATGTACCCCCAGTGGTTGCGCGCATACGGGTTCCAAGTGTTGACCGGCAACACAGAGCTGTCCTTGTAGGGCGGCTCCATGTTGGCAAACTCGTGAACTGGCAAGAGTTCGACGGCGTTGACTCCCAGGCTCTTGATGTAGTCGATCCCGCCTTTCGCACCTGGGTGAGCAAGACCGAGGTAGGTGCCGCGCAAGTCCGCCGGCACACCCGAACTGGAGTGAGCGGTCATGTCGCGTACGTGCAGTTCGTAGATGATGAGATCGCGTGGAGGGATTGTAACCCAAGTATCACCTTCCCAGTCGAAATCGTCTCTCGCAAGCACCAGGGCTTTCCCTGGGTGACGGAAGTGGTTCTGCGTTGCCACCGCGCGCGCATACGGGTCGACCACATCTCGCGTGGGGTCGAACATTTCCGTGGGACTTTTGGGTCCGGCTACGCGGAAGGCATAGTACTTCCCCACACACTCGCCGCGCACGGTGCATTCCCACACACCCTGCCGATCGCGGCGCATACGGTGTTCGCTTCCCTGCTCGGCGTCGTGGCGGTCGTAGAGCACCAGGGTCACCTGCCGCGCCCGTGGAGCAAAAATGCGAAACACCGTGCGCCCCTTCTCCACGTGGCAGCCGAGTGGCTTGTCCGAGTAGAAGCCATCCAACACACCATCCGGGTACAGCTCTTTTTCGCCAACACCGCGGATGCGCAACGTGCAGGCCTCTGTCAACTTGAGCGGGGCGGTGGTGAGCACTACTTTGCGGCCATCCTGGTGGAGTGCCTTCACTTTGGCCGGGGGCACAATGGTGATGTCGGCCAGGGTGAGGCCCGGCGCCTCCCTCCCCAGCAGGCATTCGACGGTCTCTGAGCTCTGGATCTTCGCCCACACGATACCCTGCCCTACCTCGTCCATGCTCTCCCCTCCTGTTGCTCCTGCGCAGCCGAATAGCAGCCACACCACCAGTGCCCAGCTTGGGCGAGCGGCCTCCCTGCGTCCGAACCTCCTCATAAGCGATCGACGTCGCTTCATACCATCTTCCTGAGCTTAGGCGACCAGCTCCTCAAGCAGCTCAGCCGCCACCTGTGCGTCGTTGAACGGCACCGTACGATCCTTCAGCGTCTGTGTTGACTCATGCCCTTTCCCCAAAAGCATGACGATATCGCCCGCGCCAGCCTGGCGGAGGGCATAAGCGATGGCCTCGCGGCGATCGAGGATCACCTGATGCGGCGTGCTCCCCATCCCGGCCACAATCTCGGCGGCAATCTGCGCGGGGTCCTCGTTGCGCGGATTGTCGGCGGTGACGATCACCAGATCGCTCATCTTGCTGGCGATCTGGCCCATAAGGGGACGCTTCTCCTTGTCGCGATCGCCGCCGCAGCCAAACACAGTGATCACCCTTCTCGGCTGCAGCGACCGGGCCAGGCCCAACACGTTGGTCATGCCGTCCGGCGTGTGGGCATAGTCGACCACGACAGTAAAGGTCTGCCCGCGATCGACCAGCTCAAACCGACCCGCTACACGTATGGGTTGCGCCAGCCCCTGTTGGATCGTCTCCAGGTCGAACCCCTGACTGAGGGCTACCCCAACTGCAGCAAGGGCATTGTAGACGTTGAACATCCCAAGCAGACGGGTGTGCACAGGCACGACGCCGACAGGTGTGCACAGCTGATAGTCTGTGCCGCTCACCGACAAGCGGATCTCCCGCGCCATGATGTCCGCTTCCTTTTTCACTCCATAGGTCAGCACCTTAGCCCTTGTCGCACCGACGAAATAATCGGCAGAGCCATCGTCGATGTTGATGACTGCGTGCTTATCCGGCGCCAACCACTGGAACAGGCGCATTTTGGTGCGGCGATAGTTCTCCATGGTGCGGTGGTAGTCCAGATGATCCTGCGTGAGGTTGGTGAATACTGCGACCTCAAAGTCGCACCCATCCACGCGATGAAAGTCGATCCCGTGCGATGAGACCTCAAACACGCAGTAGGTGACGTGCTCGTCTGCCATTTCCCGGAAGATGGCGTGCAGGTCAGGCGGTTCAGGGGTTGTGTCTTTGGACTGGTGAATGGTGCCGTTGATCTTGTAGTAGAGGGTGCCGATCAAACCCACGCCCACTTTCTGACCAAGAATGCTCTCCACGATGTGGGTGGTGGTGGTCTTGCCGTTGGTTCCGGTCACGCCGATCAGTTTCAACTGCCGCGACGGGTAGCCATAGAACTTGCCTGCCAGCAGAGCCAAAGCAGCTCGCGAGTCGGGCACAAGCACTTTCGTCGCTGGCGCGGGGACCGGAACGTCCTTCTCGGCGACCACAACCACAGCACCCCTTGCTACTGCCTCGCCGATCTTCTCATGCCCATCGGGGATTTCCACCTTGTCCAGTTGGGTATACACATTGATGGCGACAAAGACCGCTCCAGGGACAACCCGGAGCGGATCGTACACAACAGCCCTAGCGTCCAAATCCGGAAGTGGAGACTCTTCTCTTGCTTCGGGCAAAACTGATAACAGCTCACGCACATGCATTATAAACAGGCTCCTCCCTTTCTAAGCCCACTCTACTCGCGTCTGAGAGCACGCGTTCCACACGGCGGCGCTCAGTGTGCGCGAAATATAACAAATCGCTTGCAAAATGTAAAGCGCTTTGTTATCCCGAACGGGCCACCGATGCACGGCTCTTTCTCTCAGCCGGGTGATGGAGAAGCCGCAAAGCCGCCCGCTCGTGCCCGGCATCTTCGAGTTCCATCGGCAGCCTGTTGCCGGGTCAAGAGCAGCCGTGGGCAGTATCTGGGCCCAAAGGCACGAGGGACTGGCAAGGACCACAGGCACGTACCCAGGCGTGCACAGGCAACCCGACACATAGGAGATTTCTATTGACAATTTGGTCTTTTGTTATATCTTTAGAACTCATCAGTCAGGACTCACCAGCCATGAGAGGTGAAACAGATGAACGTTGTGGTCTTGGTCAAACAGGTGCCGGACACCGAAGCAACCGTACGTCCGGACAACAGTGCGCCGGGGCGCATTGTGGAGTCGGGGATCAAGTTCATTGTCAACCCTTATGACGAATTCGCAGTCGAGGAGGCCATTCGCCTCAAGGAAGCCAAGGGGGGACGTGTGGTGGTGATGACCGTCGGCCCCCCGCGGAGTGAGGAGGCATTGCGCACCTGCCTTGCCATGGGCGCCGACGACGCCGTGCGCCTCGACCCCAGTGGCCTCCCGGACCTGGACACCTTCGGCTACGCACAACTCCTGGCCAAGGCGGTCTCGCTAGATCCGTTCGATCTGATTCTCTGCGGAAAGCAGGCCATAGATGACGACATAGGAGCTGTCGGCACTTTTGTGGCGGAACTGTTGGGTCTTCCCCACGTGGCGGTGGTCACAAAGTTAGAGATCACTAACGGCAAAGCAGTATGTCGCAAGGAAATTGATGGCGGCACACAGAAGGTCGAGGTTCAGTTGCCCGCGGTGGTCACCGCCCAAAAGGGCCTCAACGAACCCCGCTACCCGGCGCTGCGCGGTTTGATGCTCGCCAAGAAGAAAGAGATCAAGGTCCTGACCCCCTCATCGCTTGGCCTGGCAGCGGACGCGCTTCGCCCTGTGTATCAGGTGGAGCAGCTGGAGGCACCCCCGGCGCGCGGCAAGGGGAAGATCCTGCAAGGAGAACCAGAGGTGACCGCTGTGGAGCTGGTGCGCCTCCTGCGAGAAGAAGCGAAGGTCATCTAACCCCACTGGCAAGAGATCGGGAGGAAGCAATAGATGTCTGGACAAGTGCTCGTATGGGCTGAGACAAAGGACGGGGCGCCGCGTCGCGCGACCTTAGAGGCAGTAGGTGCTGCCTGCAAGGTTGCTGCACCGCTGGGCGCGAGCGTCGCTGCAGCTCTCATCGGCGAGGCGAATGATCGGGCCATCCAGCGCCTCGGCGAGGTGGGGGTTAAGCAGGTCTACAGGGTGACAGGGCCCGAATTCACCCATGTTGAGCCCTGCCATTACACAGATGCCTTGCAGGCGATTTGCACGCACAGTTCGCCACGCTTGATTCTCATGGGGGCGACAGCTCTTGGCAAAGACCTATCGGCGCGCCTTGCGGCTCGCTTGCGGGCGGCCCTTGCAACCGACTGCATCGCCCTCGCGCTTGCCGACAAGCACGTTGTGGTCACCAGACCGGTGTTCGCCGGCAAGCTGCGGGCCAGAGTTGCGCTCTCCAGCTCTCCTGCGCCGATCGTCACACTACGCCCCAACGTCTTTCCGGTGCCGGAATCACAGACAGGCGGAGCACCGGAGGTAGTGGACGTGTCCTGCGCACTGAGCGAACCCTCGCGCAAGGTCGCCGTCCTTGAGACGAGCTACACAACGGGCGAGATGCCGGACGTCTCTGAGGCGGAGATCGTGGTCTCTGGCGGGCGCGGCATGAAAGGCCCGGAGAATTTTGCGCTGCTTGCGGAGCTGGCCAGGCTGTTGGGCGGCGCCGTGGGAGCATCACGCTCGGCGGTGGACGCCGGCTGGATGGACCATCAGCACCAAGTGGGGCAAACCGGCAAGACCATCTCCCCGAACCTCTACATCGCCTGCGGCATCTCCGGTGCGACGCAACACCTGGCGGGGATGTCTTCGTCCAAATGCATTGTCGCCATCAACAAAGACCCCGAGGCCAACATTTTCAAGGTGGCTGACTATGGCGTTGTGGGCGACTTGTTCAAGGTCGTGCCATTGGTGACGGCAGAGATCAAGAAGCTAAAGTAAGAGACCGTGGACAGACATCGGCTGTCACGCGGCTATGTGCAGGTCTACACCGGTGACGGCAAAGGCAAGACGACGGCAGCGCTGGGGCTGGTCTTCCGCGCTGCCGGCCATGGCCTGCGGAGCCACGTCATCCAGTTCATGAAGGGTGACATCCGCTACGGGGAGATAGCCGCGGCTAAACACCTGGGTGACCTGATCACCATCACCCAGATGGGGAGATCCAGCTTTGTCGACAGAGCCAACCCTGACCCCGAGGATGTGCGTCTGGCAGGGGAGGCGCTTCGCTTGGCGGAGGCCTCCCTCCAAAGCGGCAATTATGACATCGTCGTGCTGGACGAGGTCAACGTGGCGATGGACTTTGGACTCATTCCCGTGCAAAAGGTGCTCGCCCTCATCGCCGCCAAACCGGTGCACGTGGAGTTGGTACTTACCGGCAGGAATGCCCCGGCCGCAATCCTGGAGGCCGCCGACCTGGTAACTGAGATGCATTGCAGGCGACACTATTACGAGCGCGGCGTTGCCTCCCGCCGTGGCATCGAGCTTTGAGGTCAACTCCGCTGCGCAGCGCCCTGCAAGCCTCCTGAACGCCGGGAATCTGTGGCTCCCCATCACCAGACCTTCCAGCACTCCCTTCTGTGCCAGGCGCCGGCGACACGCCATGACCACGCGGGACAAATGGCCTCAAGAGCCCTCAACCCTGGGCGCTAGGCTGTCGCAGCGGCTCCGGCTGCGTCTAAGGCCCGCGACCGTCGGCAGCTGTGCAGCTCCTCACCTGCGGGTGGTCTCATCGAAGGAGGTTCGGCCCGACAGTCCCCCTCCGCAAGAACGCGCCCCGAAGCAAATGGCAGTTCAATTTCCACGCCCCCTGTTGCCCGGCAGCTCCCACGGGCAATGCGACCTTAGCCGCAAGGGGCGCGACCGCGAGCCCTTTGCGAGCCAACCGACCGTTGACGTCCTTCTCGGGAGCAAAAGACCTTGCGGAGCGGAGGCTCATGCCGGAACGGT
>JBBIKH010000134.1:0-9680 GCA_037445575.1 bacterium | reverse complement strand
TGACAGTCGATAAGCCTGGCCAGCCGATCGTACTTCATGGTTGGGAATTGCAGCCCTGGCACCCCCACCAGCACCTCACCTTGCTCCTGCATGTCCACCGGCAGCCAGAACTCCTGCCCGAAGCTGTGGAACTGCTGCCGCAGGCGCATCCGCCACTCCTGCACCGGAAACGGCAGCTGCAAGGCACCGCCAGGCTGCAGGTCCACAGCCACCAATGCATAGGCCGAATCCAACACCGAGACGGTACCTGCAAAGCAGGGCTGCAACTTGCTCTTCGGACGCACCGCGATGTCGTACACAATCCCCTGGTCCATCCTCCGGCGCCCGAGAAGGGCAAACTCATAGTGCTCCAGGGCCTCGGGGTTGGTCACCCCGATGAACTTGCTTCCCCCTAGATCCACATCATCGTCGTAAAAGTTGGGAAAACCGAGGGCAAAAATCATTGCCTCTTTCGGCACGTTCGCCGTCTGGGTGCGCGAGGTAATCACTTCCCGCGACCCTCGCTTTCCGTCCCAGAACAAGCAGGAGGTGCTCTCGAGAATCATGACCATAGCCGTGTCATTGGCAACCGAAAGACGGGAATATGCCTCGGCGGCAAACGTCTGTAACTTTGCGCGCCATTGCTGTTTTCGTTTCACCACCTCCCGCATGATGGCCACCGCAGGGTCCTCACCTGTAACCACCACGGGCGGCAATTCAACCACAGCCGGTTGGAGGAGGATCTCCACTACCTCGGGCGAAGTGGCAGTGATGGGTATTTGCTGCGAGTGGTAGCCAATGTAGCGCACGCGCACCGTGGCCGGCAGGCTGGGGATTTCCAGCGTGAACTCCCCCTGAGCGTTGCTGGTGGTACCGCGGTAGGTTCCCTCAAGCCAGATATTGGCCAAGGGCAAGGGCTCACCCGTCTGCCTATCGCGTACCACGCCGCGGATGCGCGTCCCTTGCGCAGAACTACCGGCCATTGCTAACACTGTCAGCAGCAATTGCACCAGCAAGCAATCGCGACGCATGATGCCCTCGGCTTTGAAGGGCAGACCAATAGGCCCGCCAGGCTATTCAAACCCAGGACGAGACGCCGGCGCCTCCAGCATCGGGGGCAAGAGCAACCTCAGGGGGCCGGCCGATCTCCCAGAGGGTGGTTACGATTGACCGCGGTTCTGTTGCGGGCGCGCCGATCGCACCAGGCGACTCAGCATCCGTCCCACTTCCTCTGCCAAGTTCCAGAGCGGCTCATAGTCTTTGATAAAGCCCAGGTCGCGTGCAAGGATGAGGTAGTAGCGCGCATGCTCCAGTGCGGACAGGCTGTCGTTGTATAGGCGCAGCTTCTCCGGTTGTATTCTGCAGCGGAACCCTGCAGCAATGTTTGCGGGCACCGCAGCAATGGCCCTGCGCAGTTCTGCGCCGAGAACGTCGCGCTCCTCTTTGGGGAACTTTTTGGTGGCTCGGAAGATCTCAACGCTCAGTTGGTGGCTCCGCTGCCACACCACCAGGTCCTGGAACGTAATCCGTTTCTCTTGCTCCATGGGCGTCACCTTAAGCTTGGGGTCGAGGACTGACCAGGTCAGAGCTACGGCAGACAACCGGCATACCGCAACATCTGACGCTGGAAGTCACAGGGATAGGTCACCAGCACATCAGTGGGAGTACCTTGGGCATCGGTGACCAGGGTCAACTCAGGATTGACGTAGGCGGTGTAGGCTGGCAGGTCCAAACGAGCAAAGCGGGCCACAACCTCGTCCCGCAACGCCGGGTCGAAGGAACTGCCGTAGGTCATTACCAGCTCACGCGCCGCCGCATAGTCCCCCTTGGCCTTGATGCGCATGATTTCCGCCAGCAGACGCCCTACCCCCGCGCGCATCTCCTCATAGTCCGCCACGCGCAGATACGACTTGCCCCCTTTGCGCACCAGCGCGACCGCCTTAGTGGTGGCGCGCAGATAGCTGACGATTAGATGCACAGCCCGATCGTGATCTTCCTCGATGGTAGAGGCATGCGGGTACAGGCAAAGCATCGTCAGGTCATCGCGCACATAGTCGTCGTAGGCAGCCTTGCCGACCTCCTGGCTGTTGCTCACCATACCGATCTCCACCAGCTTGGGATCGAAGATGTTCCACAGGACCATTAGGTCGGCCCGGGCTTCCTCCAGGGTGGAGTAGTATTCGCGCAAGAAATCGGAAGGGTCCCCACCCAGCATCGGGTCCGCCTTGCCGCTTCCATGGCCGACGATCTCGTGCAGGGCCAAGCATGCATCCGCAGCCTCGTCCCCCCAGCGTTTGGCGCGCGCCAGCTCCGCGGGGGTGGCGCAGAACTCCCGCAGCAAGGCATCGGACTGCGCACGTCGCCGCGCGGCGATCATATTCTGCAAAGTAATGCTCTTGCTGCCGTGCTGTTCACGAATCCATTGCTCATTGGGGAGGTTAATCCCTACCCACCCGATCGGCCCCTGATCCCCGGTCTGCGTCAGCACCTTGATGGCATTGGCCACCGGAGGATGCACACCCTTTTTCTTGTACGCATCGTCCCATGGCGCTCGGTCCTCGAAATACTGCGCCGCGTCCGCCAAGGCCCTCATCTTGGCCGTCGCCTGCTCGTCGACGAAGAAGACGATCCCTTCCCACGCACCCTTGCCCGAACAGGCGTCCATGTAGGTCTCCACGAAACCGTTGATGGTGTCCACCAATGGGTTATCGCGTACCCAGATGAGGTAAAAGTTGTAGAACTCCTGAATATCCCCGGTGCGATAGTAGGTAATCAGGTGTTGAAGTGCCTGACGCTGCGCACCCTCTGCAACTGCCACCGCCTTTTCAAGCTGAGAGACCACTGCCGCAAGCTGAGCAGCATAGCGTCCGGCGGGGATGCTATCGGTCCCGATCCGATACACCTCCTCCACCAGCCGGCCATTCCTCTTCACAAGACGCGAGTTCAAGGGGTGCTGCTCTGCGAACTGTTCTACCTCGCCTAAAGTCACCCCTTCGTACAGGTTGTTGGGGCTGGCAGTCAGAATATCCTGACCTGGGCCTGGGGTTTTGTTGGTCTTGAACGGCTCGTAGTTCGGGTCGAAGATGGTGGCGCGCAGTCGTTCGAGTTTCGCCTCCAGAGACTCCCCCTCCTGGAGGTCGATTGCTGCCCCGTTGCCTACGGCAATGCGAGCGGCAGTGAGGAGCTCATCCGGGGTAAAGTCCGGCACGAACTTGGCAAACGAGCGGCTGTAGTAGTGCCCGTTGTTGATCCACACCATCTTCGCATAGCGCACTATCTTTTCCAGCAGCGAGGGCTCAATCCCCTCGGCGTGCGTGATGATCTCTTCCAGGAGGCGGCGGATCTCAAGGGCATGGCGATGGTTTTGGTCATACATGATGTCGCGTCCGGCGATGGCCGCCTGGCAGAGATGATAGGCCAGAATCTTCTGCTGCAAAGGCAGACTATCGAACCCGTCCGCGTACATCTGCACGATCTGGGTGTTTCCCACCCGTTCCAGGAAATAACGCCTCTGGTCCCTGCCGCACAGCACACTTAGGAGAGCCAATATCACCAGCCCCCAGGAACACGTTCTTAGGCCTGTCAAGTGACCTCCCTCAGCTATTGCCATCTGCCCGTAACCGGCGCAGGCTAAGATACGCATTCCGTCGTGCAAAAGCAACCAATTTTTCGCTTCCCACTGGAGCAATGTGGCGGAAAGGGCACGATGGAGTTCACCAACCGGCCCTGCTTGGGCAAGGGCATGAGGGCCAACGCAATCCGACGGGCACACAAAGGGCGTCGTCCATTTCGCCTCCGCGAACTGGCTTCGAAGGTTGCCGCCAGAAGCTGCGTCTCAGAGCGCGTCCCCACGCCGTCTTTCTTTGCCAAACAGTTCCTGCGGCTTTCTCACCAAACGGAAGCCCCCCAACGAAAAAGCCCTCCCGATTCCATCGTCGGGAGGGCCAAGCAAGGGGCCGCCTATGCTTTGCTCACTTTTTTCGGCAACTCATCGATCCACTTGGTCAGGGCGTCGTATTTAGTCTTGGCGACTTTGTAGACAAGGGCATCGTACTGCACCCACATGAAATAGCCCTTGTCCTTCTCGAATTCGCGGCCGAACACCACGTTGTAACGTGACGGGTCGTTCTGCTTCATGAAGACCAGATACATCCCCGGGCGGTCAAACTGGTAACGGCTCTGCTTACCCAGGTCGGCCAGGGTGTTGGCAATTCGGTCGACGAGCTCCTGGGCGTACACGTAGGTTACGTCGCCCAGGAATCTGTCCACCTCCTTCTGGTCGATCTTGAACTGCCGTCCGCCGCGCACCAGCACCCACTCGTACTCGGGCTTGGCTGCCGCCGAATCCGAACCAACAGAGGAAGAGGCGGCTTTTTCCACACGCCGGACAACGAGCTCCTTGTCGCGGCTGACCAGCGCCACAAGCTCCAAATCCTTTTTCTCAAGCTTCACCGCAGTCAGATCGATAAAGGAGTTCTCGTTAAAGCGCGACAGTGTGTCCAGTTCACCGTAGATCGCCAAGCTCGAAAGGAGGTTCTTGTCCACCGCATAGATCTTGTCGCGATCGGCAAAACGGACAAAGCCGCTGTTATAGTCCTCGCCCCTTTTGCCCACGATCACGTTGGCCAGGGGTTTTTGCGCTGCGTCCTTGAGGATGACGTGGACACCCTGCTCATCGCCAACCTGGAAAGTGGCAAAGTGTTTGGGGTCGGTCGCCCGCACCCTTCCGGTCATCTCCAGAAGGTCGTCGATGATGCGGTTGACACTGTACTCCCGAGCCTTGGCGTTCAACTTGGTGGGGATGTACCACTGCTTGTCCTTCTTCACAAACTCCATGCGGATCTCGCCACCGGGGGTCTGTTTTTAGACATCGATGGCTTGGACGTCATCGCGGCTGACGCCGATGACTATGTTCTGCTGCAGCTCATCAACGTTGACCGTCTTCATGCGCGGCTTGGTCACGAAAAACAGAAGCAAGAGCGCGCAGAAGACTCCGCCCAGGATGTAAAGTTGCTTCTCCTTCATCATAGCGCTTCCCTCGTTCCTTACCGGCATCTTCCTTGCGGTATGGGGCCCGGCGTCACTTCATCTTGCGGCGCATGCTCAGGACGACACCCAACGCCACAAAGCAGAGGGCCGGGAACCAGACGACGAAGAACTTGGCCAGCGACTTGCCAAAGGCGCTCGTCTCCTTGATGCGTCGTGCCTCGATATTCTTGGCGCGGATGTGGATCAACTCATCGCCTAGGGTCAGGGCATCCACGCTGTTAAGCAACAGCGCCTTGTGGCTATCCACCGCGCGCAGCACGTCGTCTTTGAACATGTTGCTGCAGCCATAGGCGATGATCTTGGTGGGAACAGCGGGGCCGGTGATGAGCGGCGCAGCCGAGCTGTCCACCCCGGATCCCTCACCAGACCACTTTGGTGGCTGCTGGTCGAGATAACGAGACGAGAATGTGCCCTCAATCAGCACGCCCAAGGGTTGTCGCCGCAAAAAGTCGCCAGAAGCCGGTTCCGAGGTATCCACCGGCCGATACCCGAAGCTCTCCGTGGTCCAGCTGTGATTGCTGGAGGTGAAGAGAACGGTAGCTTTCAGGTTGTCCTTCTTCAGGATCTCGTCGTACAGATTGAGCCTGCTGCCGTACATGTAGAACAGCTCAGTGATCTTGTTCGCCACCGAGACCCGGTTGTTGATGTTCTCCTGGTTCACTTTGATGATGACCGGCTTGCTCACCGGCTCGTAGCGCTGCTCCTGGATCTGGAAAATGCCCATGCGCCGCGTCCGATAGGTTGGCACCTGCACAAAGGCAGCGCTTCTGTCCATGAAGATCTTGTCGTCAATCTCGAAGCCATAGTTCTTGACCAACCCGTTGATGTTGATGCGCGTGGGCATGGCCTGCACGTCGAACCCGCCGGCACCGCTGCGCGAGGGGTAGATCTGATAGTTGTACATCTGCCCGGCAAGCACCAGCCTCACCCCTTTGTGTACCAAGCGGTCGATCTCATAGAACTGCCGCTCTGTGAGGGGCTCGTCGATCATCATCACCATGGTCTGGATATCACCCGGGATGGTGTCGTCCTTGGTGATGTTGGTCCGGATAACATCGTAGCCGGCGTTGCGCAACAGCTCCACCGCCATGCCGTAGGCATCGGGCGGCGACTGTTGGAACTGCCGATATTGGGGCAGCGTCTCCGGCTGATCCGGGAAGAACCCCACCTTGGGCCGCTTGGTAGAGATAAGCTTGAAGATGCGCGACACAATCTCGTACTCCAAGCTGCCGAACATCTCCGGGCGCACCTCTTCGATCACATCCTCCTTGCGATCCAAGTAGGACAGCACCAGGGAGGAGTAGATGCGCTTGACCGCAAACTCGTCCCGCTCGGCGCTCTGCACCCCGAACGGCACCACGCCCTTTTCCGCCAACCGCTCGGCAATGCGTTTGCGCGTGGTCGGCTTGCTCGCCTCCCCAGTCTTCTCTTCTTTCTCCTTGGCGCGACGTTCCTCGAACGCCTCGCGCTCTTCCTCTGCGGAGGGGTCAAATACCTTGTAGGTCACTCGCCCCTTGGAGGCAAGCTTCAGTTCCTCCAGCTTGTCGATAACATCCCGCTCCAGGTTTTTCCATTTGGTGGGCATCTTTTCCGAAGAGGACACATAGTAAGTGATCTCAATGGGCGCCTCCAGGCGCGAGAGGATCTTCTCCACCGAAGGCGAAAGCTTGTACACCTGTTCGGCGGTCAGGTCAAAGCGACCGATGTTGAGGTTGTCGAAAACCATGATCACAAGGAGGGCAATCCCTACCAACAGCCCTCCGCCGATCAGAAAGGTCCTGATGAAAAGCGCGCGTAGGTTCTTCATGGCTAGTACTTTCTCCCATCCAAGTACTTGATGTTCAGCACGATGAACAGAGCACTCAAGGAGAGGAAGTAGACAATGCTCCTAAAATCGATGACCCCGCGGGCGATGTCGTTGAAGTGACGCGTTACGCCAACGTAGCTATACAGAAAGTCACCGAGCCCCGGAATCCACCCATCGATGACCATGGGCACGTATTGCCAGCCGATGAGGGCGAAAAAGCCGCACACCAAGCTGGTGATGATGAGCGAAACGATCTGGTCGGCGAAAAAGCCTGAAATGAAAATGCCGACCGCCAGGTAGAAGGCGCCCAGAAGCACTGAGCCGAAATAGCCCCCGACGATGGGGCCAAAGTCCGGCTTGCCCAAGAAGAGCAGCATGATGGGTATGGCCAAGGTACCCGCCAGCGCCACCAGATAGAAGGCAAGTCCTGCCAGGTACTTACCCAACACCACGTGCTCCGCCTTCATCGGCAGCGTCAGCAACAGCTCAATGGTGCCTAACTTCTTTTCCTCCGACCAGAGACGCATGGATATGGCGGGAATGAAGATCAACGCCAACGTCACCGGCAGCGCCGAGAAGAACGCACGCATGTCGGCATTGCCGAAGAAGAAGAAATGGAACATGTACAGCCCGCAGTTCAGCAGGATGAAAATGATGCTGAACACGTAAGCGATGGGTGAATAGAAATAGGCGGCGAACTCGCGTTTGAAAATGATCCAGATGTCTTTCATGCCTCGCCTCCCTGGCTACGCCTGTGCTGGATTGCCCTTTTCGGGAAGGTCTTCCTCGCTGCCACCCCGGGTGAGGAGGATGAACGAGTCTTCCAGCGAGAGCTTCTCCTGGTGGAACTCGACAATGTCCCATTGGGCGTCGCGGATAATTCGGTTCAGGTCGCTGATGAGATCCTTGCCCACCTCATACGAGAGCACACAACGGGTGACACCGCGTTCGGCGCCGTCCTGGAAGGTGACCTCCACCACATTGCCGAGAGCCTTTAGGTGCTGCTCTACCTCTTTGCGCGGCGCCTTGACTGCCAGCGACAGGGAGGTGCGGGTGGTGAGCTGCCTGCGCAGATCCTCAAAGTTGCCGTCAGCCACCAGCTTTCCCTTGTTGATGACCAACACCCGATCGGCAACGGTGGCTACCTCCGGCAGGATGTGGGTGCTGAGAATGATGGTCTTGTCGTGGGCCAGCTGCTTGATTAGGTTGCGGATGCCGATGATCTGCAGCGGGTCAAGACCAGAAGTGGGCTCGTCAAGAATCAACACGTCAGGGTCGTGGATAAGAGCCTGGGCAAGACAGGTGCGCTGTTTGAATCCTTTGGACAACACACCGATCTTGCGCTTGAGCACAGGCTGCAGCCCACAGGCTTCAATTACCCAGGCCATGCGCTCGTTGAGTTTGCCGTTCAGGTGCCGGGCTTCGCCAATGAAGCGCAAGTACTCTGACACCAACATGTCCGCGTACAGCGGCACTGTCTCCGGCAGATAGCCAATGATGCGGCGCACGTCGTAGGGGCTCTCCAAGACGTCGTAGCCACCGACCCGCGCCGTCCCCGAGGTTGGAGCCGTGTAGGTGGTGATGATCTTCATCGCCGTTGTCTTCCCGGCGCCATTCGGCCCCACGAAACCCACGATCTCGCCCTTTTTGATCGTGCAGGTCACATCCTCGAGGGCAGTGGTCAAGCCGTACCGTTTGGTCAGGTTTTGGAGTTCAATCATAGCGCTTCCTCTGTTTTGACCTCCACTCTGCCCACACAGGAACACAATTCGCCGAATTGAACGACCAAGAATCGCTTGGAGTTCCTGCGAAAATTGCTTACTTTTGAGCCGGTGTTATATACAAAATTTCCCGTTTTCTGTCAACGGGAAAGTGGTGACGATCGCAGGCATAGGGCAAAGTCTATGGGGCGCGCGGGCAGTTTTCACGCCAGAGCTGGCCTAATCATCGGCCGGGGCCTGTCAGCATCCCTACTCAGCTGGGCACCCCACAGGCACCCGCCCCATGCCCGGCAGTCCGTGCGCGCACGGCAACCACGGGACAGAGGGTGAGACATGGGGGTCACCACAACCAGCGGACAGGAGCCAGCTCGACAAGAAACACGGACCGAGCATACCGACGAACAGAGGCAGACCGACCACCATGAAAACGCCAGGCACTGCGGTGCTGATTGCGGTGGGGATACTCCTCCCCGAATGGGCCTCCGCGGCTCAGGTTCTGAGCAGTAGCGGGCGAGTGGCGGGATTTGAAACGGGGGCTACCCTATCCTTGGGCGCCTACAAGGCCTACGCCAGCGCCTTCGTCAACACTGCACGTAGAGGAGGCACGCCGGTGTTCCTCCCGGGGCAAGAGGGGCGCATCTATGCCTATTTCGCCAAGCGGTTCTTTGCCCCAAGGCACCTGGTGGTGCAAGGGACGGTATACCCGCTGGCCACGCTCAGCAGCCATCTGGAGACCTACCACCCTGGGCAGTTCGACCGTCTTGAGGTGGCAGGGTTCAACCTTTTGCGCTCTTTGGGCTCTGGCCCTGAGGAGCCATACGCCCTTTCTGTCCTGGTCGGGAACCTTGTCTTCCTCGGCTACTACCAGCCTGTGGACAGTACCAACGTGCGGGTGCGCCAAGCAGGATCAGCCCTGGCGGGCCTTTTGATCTCCACCGGGCACTGGCACATCCACGACAACATCCGCGTCCATGATCGCTGGTGGCAGGTGGAGCTAATTCTGACCGGTTCCTCCTCCCGACCCGGCACCGACAAGTTGACGTGGAATTTCCGTCTTGGTTACAAGCGTCATCAGACCGAACTGGCTCCCGACGTGGTGGCGCTCAGCCTTTTCAGGTCCGACA
>JBBIKH010000133.1:0-9693 GCA_037445575.1 bacterium | reverse complement strand
TGTGGCCCCTGCCGACAAACACAGGGAGCGCGCCGTTTTCCAGAAAGAGAATTGGCCCCAGCTCTGCATGCACCAGCACCTGCGAGATGCGGGAAAAGAGTGCGGGGCTCACCTCGTGCGCAACCTCGAGGAATTGCAGAGCCTCAAGTACGTCGCTGGTCAGCACCTGGCAACGCTCGGGGTCAACATGCGCGTGCGCGCAACTGATCACCGGCAGGTCCCTTCGACGCACCAGCACCTCCGGCGCCACGAGCCGGCCCGTCCGGTCCAGCGCCCACCTAGTCGAATTGAGAAAAGCCAGGGGCGTCGCCTTGGGCAGCCGTAACCCGTTGAGGTCAGGCAAGGCGCTCAAAGGAATGCCGCCCGCCCTGCTGTCCTCTGCCCGCCTGTTTAAGGAACCATTCGCCTGCGCGGCAACAGCGGAAGCCGGTGCCAGCCTGTTTGGCGAGGATGGCCCGCGCTTTCCCGTGGGCACAATGAGCCCCACCAGGACCGCGACCGTCCACAAGGCCAGCGCTAGGCGTCCGATAGTGGCGAGCAGCTTCCTTCTGCCCCGCGGCTGACGATAGGTGACGCCCCGATAGTACACGCCGAAACCTCTCTATGGGTTAACGCGATCTTGGCCTTGGCGGCCCGCACTCGACTTTCCCTTGCGCAGCGCCCGTTCCGAAGGAAGTCGCACCCTTCCTCACCCTTCACTCTCACCCCTTGGGCTCTGCATCGCCAGCATGCGCGTCGGCACGAGCCGCCAGCGCCAAGATCGCCTCTACAATGCGCGCCGCTGCCTCCGGCCGAGCTAGCTCGGCCATCCGTGCTCCCATCCGCTTCAGCCCCTCCTCGTCCTCCAGCAGCGGCGTCAATTCCACTACGCAACGCTCCGCGGTAAAGTCTCTGTCGAGTACAACCCGCGCCGCACCGTGCTGCGCCAGGGTTCGCGCATTCCACTCCTGGTGCTGAGCGGCGGCGAAAGGATACGGCACCAAAAGTGCCGGTAGACCAAACAGTTGCAACTCCGCCAGGGTGATGGCCCCTGCCCGGCACACCGCCAGATCGCTGGCACGGTAGGCGGTGTAGATGTCGTCGATGTACTCCCGCACCAGCACGCGATCCTTCCACGTGGCTGCCGCGCCCGCCACCCTTGCAAAGTCATTGCTGCCCGTGCCCCATATGAGCTGCACGTCTGGGCGAGTCATCAGCGCCGGCAACGCTCCCAGCATCGCCTCGTTGATGCGGTGGGCCCCTTGGCTACCGCCAAAGACCAACACCGTTTTCTTATCGGGCGCCAGCCCCAGATTCTGACGAGCCTGCTGCGGCGACAACTGCGGCGGGTACCTGCGCACCGGATTGCCGGACAACCGCACTTTCCCCTGGTTTCGGAAGAATGCGATCGACTCCTGGTAGCTCACGTGCACTTCATGCACGATGCGCGCCAAGAGCAGCGTTGTCGCCCCCGGCCGTACGTTCTGCTCCTGGATCAGACGGGGCAAACCAAGTAACCAGGCCGCTACCAACACGGGTCCACTAACGTAACCCCCCGTGCCCACCACTGCGGCTGGCCGCAAGCGCCGTAACAGCACCAGCGATTGGGCAAGGCTGGCCGCAGCCCGCACCGGCACCATCACATTGGCGGCCGTCAGCCGCCGCCGCATCCCACGCACCGCAATCACGTGGAGCGGCCATCCCAGGCGCGGCACCACCTTCGCCTCCAATCCACGGGGGGTGCCCACGAACACGACCTCCGCGTCGGGCACGCGTCGCCGCAGTTCTTCGGCCAGAGCGATGGCCGGGTAGAGGTGACCACCAGTCCCTCCTCCTGCGAACACAAAAACCCGCCGTCCCTCCGCAGCCTGCGTTACCATTGGCTTTTCGCCTATGTGAACCGCCGCGCCCCTAGCGAAGCATTCAACCTGCGCGCCGGCCAGCGCCGCAACACGCGCTCCCGGTAGCCGGCCGTGCTCAAGTATCCCTCCGCGCCCTGGATTGCCTCGCGGGAAATGGCCAGGAGGATACCCACTGTGACCATATTCACCACGATGGCCGTCCCGCCGTAGCTTATGAACGGGAGCGGCAAACCGCTGGTCGGAGCCAAGCCCGTCACCACCAGCATGTTCAGAACCGCGTACAGGGAAATGCTGGCGGTCAGTCCCATTGCCAACAACCGTCCCTCCGGCGAACGTGCGTGGATCGCTATCCGCACGCCCCGCCAGGTGACTACGCCAAACAGCGCGACCACTGTCAACGTGCCCAGAAGGCCAAACTCCTCGCCGACGATCGCAAAAACAAAGTCGCTAAAGGCCATGGGCAGAAAGCTGTATTTCAACACGCCTTGCCCTGGCCTGAGCCGCAACAGTCCGCCATTGGCAAGCCCGGCTAATGAGGCGGTCACCTGATCATTTGCCCCGGTGCTTCCGGCTCCCAAGCCCAACCATGAGGCGAGCCAGCCCGCTATCCTGGACTGAAAGTGACCAAACACCACCATAAGCACGGTCGCGGCCGAAAGGGCCGTCGCTGCGGTCAACAGCACAAGATTGCGGTCGACACCGGCAAAGACCAACATCAGTATGAAGACAATGACCACCAGCCCGGCAGTATCGATGTCCGGCTCTTTGGCAATCAGACCTGCCACGACCGTGGCCGCAATAAAGGCAGGCAGCAGATACCTGAGCCAGTCTTCGTCGGCACGCCTGAGCGTCCATGCCCCGAGCCGCGTGGCGAGGAAGATAATCAAGCCCACGCGGGCAATCTCTGACGGCTGGAAGAGAAAGCCTCCAATGCGCAGCCAACGCCTGCCGCCGTGCACTGACACACCCCACACCAGGACGCAAAGCAGGAGCACTACGCTGATGACAAGCAGTCCGTCGGCTATCCTGACCCAGGCGCGCACCGGTACGTGCATCACCGCCGCCATCGCTAGCCCCCCAACCAGAAGCCGAAACAGATGGCTCTTGAAAAAATAGTGCGGGTCATTGTGCTGCCATGCAGCGGTGTGGGAGCTTGATGAGTAGACCTCAACCAGGCCAATAGCCAGTAAGACCCCCACCGCCATGAGCAGCACATAGTCGAACCCCACTGGGCTATCCTCTCCCTCGAACAGCCCCAACAGAGCCCGCCTAGCGCGTGGCAGCCGTCTTTGCGGTCGATGACGCACGTGGACCTACCGCACCTTAAATGTGGCCAAACTAAGCAACACCAGCAGAATGCCAATAATCCAGAACCGCACTACCATCTTCGGTTCCGGCCAGGCCTTCTCACCAATTTCAAAGTGGTGGTGAAGTGGCGCCATGCGGAACACCCTCCGTCCGGTCCTCTTGAAGACCGCCACCTGCACCATCACTGAGATGCTCTCGGCCATGAACACCCCACAGATAATCGGCAAGAGCAACTCTTTCTTTATCAGAACAGCCATGGTGCCCAACGAGGCGCCGAGGCTAAGCGCACCTGTGTCCCCCATGAATATCTCGGCCGGGTAGGCGTTGAACCACAGGAACCCAAGACACGCCCCCACAAGGGCCGCCGCGTAGACCATCAGCTCGCCGGCGCCGGGAAGGTAGGTGATGTTCAGGTATCGAGAAAAGTCCACCCGACCGGTCACGTAGGCAATCACCCCAAACGCTGCCGCTGCGATGCCGCTGAGCCCGATGCATAGTCCGTCCGCCCCATCCGCCAAGTTGGCAGAGTTGCTGGTGGCGGTGATGATGAACACTACCACGGGAATGTAGAACACGCCAAAGTCCACCAAGTAGTTCTTGAAAAATGGCAGCGTGGTCGCCGAGCGCACATCTGCCACCGGCGGGAAGAAATACAACACCGAACCCACGATGCATCCCAACAGTACCTGGCCGGCAATCTTGTACCGACCGATAAGCCCCTTGGGCAGCTTCTTTACCACTTTCAAATAGTCATCCATGAAGCCGACGGCGCCCATGAACACCGTCGCCAGGAGCACCAAGAGCACGTAGAGATTGTCCAGCCGGCACCAAAGAAGCAGAGGGATGACTGTCGCCACCAAGATGATGATCCCACCAAACGTGGGCGTCCCCTGCTTTACCAGGTGGGTCCGCGGCCCGTCGGAACGAACCTCCTGACCCCATCCCAGGGCACGTACCTTCCGGATCATGTACGGTCCGAACAGAAAAGCTATGAACAGGGCCGTGATAGCCGCTCCTCCAGCACGAAACGACTGGTAGCGGAACACATTGAGCCCCGAAATCTGTTCTCTGAGCGGAAAGAGCAAGTGGAACAGCATATGGCTCCTGTGCTAATCGTTACGTTGCAGCTGTTTGCGCACGCCCTCCACTACCTCCTCCATTTTCATGCCCCGCGACCCCTTGACCAGCAGGACGTCCCCTTCCCTGAGCACGCTCACCAGTGAATGAATCATCGCCTGCTTGTCTGCAAAGTGCTCTGCCTCTACGCCTGCACCCTTGGCCGCTGCTACGGTGTCGAAAGTTGCCTCGCCAAAGCCGAACAGCATGTCGATGTCGTTTTCCGCCACAAGTTCACCCAGGCGTCGGTGTGCTGGCCCGGTGGCTTGTCCCAGTTCCAACATGTCGGCGAGCGCCGCAATACGCCTGCCCCCTGGAGCCACCTTCAGCTCGCGGACAAACTCCAGAGCTGCCCTGGCGGAGCGCAGATTGCTGTTGTAGGCATCGTCTATGATGCGCACACCCGCCACCTCGATGACTTCCAGCCGCTCGGGGATATGCTCCACCTCCTCAAGCCCTGCCTTTATCTCCCGGACCGGGACCCCAAACTCCATGCCTACAGCTGCCGCCGCCAGCGCGTTCATCACGACGTGCTTGCCAGGAATGCGCAGCTGCACCAAGTTTCGCCTGAGCGAAAGGCGCGCACAGCCGTGTTCATCCAAACCGCGAAACTGGCCTCTGACGTCCGCCGGCTTTTCCATGCCAAAGGTCACCGTCCGACGTACGGGCATTCGCTGGGCCGCCAACAACGGGTCGTCTGCATTGTAGATGCCCACGCGCTCCCCCACTAACCCCTCGAACAGCTCCATCTTTGCCCTGAGGACCCCCTCCAGGTTGCCAAAGAATTCCAAGTGGGCCTCAGCGATGTTCAAGATTACGCCGAACTCTGGCTCGGCCATGCGACAAAGGGCAGCAATCTCGCCGAAGTGATTGGTGCCCATCTCCAAGACCACCGCCTGGTGGTGGGAACGGAGCTCCAGCAACGTCAGGGCCACGCCAATAGTGTTGTTGAACGACTTTTTGCTCTTCAGGGTCCTGAAGCGGCGGCCCATGACGGCAGCGATCAGCTCCTTGGTGGTGGTCTTGCCCACGGAGCCGGTGAGCGCCACGATTGGCACGGAAAAGCGCCCGCGATGGTAGTGAGCGATCTGCCCTAAGGCTGCCAGCGTGTCCGGCACGCCGATAAACACTCCGCCGGGGTGGATGCTCACCAGCGCAGGGAGGGCGCGCTCGCTCACCACAGCCGCCACGGCTCCGCGCGCCAGTGCCTGGCCCACGAACTGGTGCCCGTCAAAGCGCTCCCCCTTGATGGCAATGAACAGGTCGCCTGCTTGTACCGTGCGACTGTCGGTGCTGATGGCGCGAATAGAGTCCCGGAGCGCGCTGTGGCCGCCCACGTAGCCTTGTGCTGCGCCACAGCAGTGCACCACCTCGCCCAGGCGCAGTCCAACGCTGTCGTTTGCCACCGTCAGGCCGCTCACAGACCTCCTTCTCACCAGCGTGGGGCATCGACCAGTGCCATGCCAGACTGGCACTCCAAGGTACATCGTCCACCCCGCCGAATAGGCTCCCCGGGTGCGGGCTTCTGGCGCACGACCCTGCCGGCCCCCGCCACCTCCACCTGCATGCCAAGCAGAGTAAGGCGGTTGATTGCCTCGCGAGCAGTCAGGCCGATGAGGCGCGGCATCAACAGGTGTTCGCCCGTAGCCAAACTCTCCTCAGTACCTAACTCGAGCACGATCGTCGAGCCGATGCTCACCTGGGACCCTGGCTCCGGGTATTGCTTCTGGACAAAATCCCCTTTGCCCCTCCATTGCACACGGAGACCAAGGTCGCGCAAGACCGCCCTGCAGGTCGCCACATCGCGGTGCTGCAAGGACGGCACAGCCACGAGCGTGGCCGGCGAAGGGGTAGGCACATGCTCTGCCTCCTCTACCGGCGGAACAACCTCTTGCTCCCCGCGCCACTTCAGGATGCGCTGCAGAATCCTCTTGAAAGTCGGGGCGGCGACGTCCGCCGCGTAGTACTGACCTCGGGGATCGTCGACCACCACCAGGATGCAGTACTCCGCTTTGCCCACCTCCGCAGGGTAGTAACCAACGAACGAGGAAAGATACCGGCCCTCTTCGTGACCGTGACCATTCGCCTTCAGCTTTCGCGCCGTCCCAGTTTTGCCCGCTACCCGCACTCCAGGTATCTGCGCCTTGCGCCCGGTTCCGTGGTTGACCACCTCAATGAGCATCTCGTTGAGCACATTGGCCGTCGACTCGGAGATGACGCGGCGCACTGCCTCCGGCTCACCGAGACTCAGCTCCTCCTTGCCTTGTTTTACGGTGCCCATCACCACCTTCGGCCGCATGAGCACGCCACCATTGGCTACGGCCGCGTAAGCCATAACGAGCTGTAGGGGCGTTGCCGAGATTTCGTAGCCGTAGCTGAGGGCTGCAGGGGTAAATGCACTCCACTGGTTCAAACTCGGCAGGATGCCACGCACCTCGCCCTTCAGCTCTATTCCTGTCAGCTCACCGAAGCCAAAGGCGCGCTCGTAGCGGAGTAACACCTCGGGCGCGATCTTCAACCCGATCTTTGCCATGCCGATGTTGCTGGAATTGACCAGCACCTCGCGCACGGTGAGCCAGCCGTAGGGCTCGTGATCCTCAATCACCCGATCGTAGATGCGATAGCGGCCATTCTCGCAGAAAACTGTCTCCTCGGGTGAACGGAGCCGTTCCTGAATGACCGCGGCCATGGGGACCAGCTTCATGACTGAGCCGAGTTCATAGGCATCGGTGATGGGACGGAGGCGATAGAGGTCGGGATGGACATTCGTCCCCTCGCTGGGGTCAAACAGGGGAGCACTGGCCATGGCCAGCACGTGGCCGGTGCTGGGCTCCACCACCACTGCGCAGGCACTGGACGCATTGAACTGGCGAAGTGTCTCTTCGAGCTCCTCCTCACAGATGCGCTGCACAACTCGGTGTATGGTAAGAATAAGGGACTCTCCTGGCACGGGGTCCATTTGCGGCGCACCTGGCATCCGAAACACCCGACCGCGCGCATCCAAGTGCAGGTAGGCATGACCAGGCTTGCCGAAGAGGCGATCGTCCCACGCGTGTTCAATGCCTGCCAAACCGCGATTGTCCACGTCGGTGAAGCCCAGCAGGTGGCAGGCAGTGGAGCCAAGAGGGTAGGCACGCCGCCACTCGTCTACCACTCGAACCTGGGCTAGGCCCAGGCCCCGCACCTGGTCGCCCACTTCTGGAGACAGCCTCCGCGCAAGCCAGACGAACGGGCCGCCGCGGGCCAACTTCGCCTGCAGCGCCTCCGGCGTCTGCCGCAAGAGGGGCGCCAACTGGCGCATGGCCAGCCCGTGGTTGCCGCTCTGCCGCAAGTCATACCCCACCGACACCGCCGGCTTGTTGATCACCAAGCGCACGCCGTCCCGATCCAGGATCTCGCCTCGGCTTGGCGCTACCTTGGTCAGCCTCACCACGGGCATCTTCTGCCTGTATACGTTAGGCCTGATGGCCTGCACCTCCACGAGCCGAAGTGCCACCACCAGAAACAACGCCGTGACCAGCCCCCGAAACCAGAGAAAGGTGGCGATGTCGTTGCGTCTCTCCTGTTGTGGCCCGTAAATCTGCACCGCAGGTACCTTTTGCGCCAACCCTCGAGCGATCAGCAGCAACCACCACCTTGTGCCCCGCGCGTCTCATTGCTCACCGCTTTGCCGGCGATCTTCTTCCACCAAACTGCGCAGACCGGGGGGCACCACCAGGTTATGCTTGTTATAGAAGCCCAAATTGAGCTCCTGCCCTGCCCGAGCGGTAATGCGGTCAAAGGCGAGGAGCGCTTCCCTGGTCGCCTCTAGTTGCGCCACCTCCTTGCTAAGTACTGCCACGCGCTTTTGGTGTGAGGCAATCTGGCGCATGAGCTCCTGGGCGTGCACCCACTGCCACACGTACAAGAGTAGGGCACCACTGCCGAGCACCAACGCCGCGACATAACGGAGAAGCCGGCGCCGTTGCCGTCGCAGGCGGTGGCGCGCTGTCGCCGACCTGGAGCCGAGCCATGTAGTGTTTCTGGTGGCTGATGCAAAGCCCATTGCTGCTGGTCTCTTCCCCACAAGGCCCACCGCCCTTGCGCGTCAAGGCAATCGCTCGGCAGCACGCAACTTTGCCCCTCTGCTTCGCGGGTTACGCTGCCTCTCCTCGGCGGAAGGAAGCAGCGGACGCCTGGTGAGCACACGCATCGTAGGCTTCCTCCCGCACACGCACATCGGCACCGAGGATGGACAAACGCACCCCCGTTCTTCCTGTGCAAAAAAGTTCTTGGTGATGCGGTCGCTGATAGACTCGTAGGAAAGGACCACGGCCCTGCCGCCAGGTTTCAGGAGTCCTGGCACCTGTTCCAAGGCCTGACGCAGCGCCTCATGCTCCTGGTTGACAGCCATGCGCAGCGCCTGGAAACAACGCGATAGCGTCTTTACCTGGTACGGCCCATGCACCGCACTGCGGATTACGGCTGCCAGCTGCGTCGTGGTGCGGAGGGGCCCCTTCTGCCGTGCCCGCACGATGGCAGCAGCAATACGGCGCGCATGCCGCTCCTCCCCGAGCGTGTACAGCAGGGAAGCCAATTCCTCGGCCGAGCTCCGAGCGATGATATCCGCCGCGGTCGTGGACAGACTGGGATCCATGCGCATGTCCAAGGGGCCCTCAAAGCGATAGGAAAAGCCGCGACTTGGGCTATCCAACTGGTGGCTGCTCACTCCTAAATCGAAAAGGATCCCGTCAACGCGCTCAATTCCCAGTTGTTGCAGTATTCGCCCTAGGTCGCGAAAGTTGCCTTGGTGCAACACCACTCGGGACCTGATCTCCCGCAAGGCTTCTGCTGCTGCCGCCAAGGCCTCCCTGTCCAGGTCAATGCCAACCACCCGCACTCCAGGGCCGTACCTGGGCAACAGGAGCCGCTCATAGCCGCCACCACCCACGGTCGCGTCCACAAAGAGACCCTGCGGCCGGTGCAACCAGTAGCGACCCACTGCTTCGACAAGCACAGGTTCATGAAATGTCACCGGCACGGCGACAATGCCTTGCCCCTATTCAGTCACTTCGGGGCCGCTGCTGCCTTTACCCCCGGCACCGAGGTGCACTAGGTTGCCAAACATTTCGGCAAATTCCTGCTCGACGCTCTGCATCGCCTCCCGCAACAAGTCCGGATTCCAAAGCTCCAAATGATCAACGACGCCCCCCACGATCACCTCGTCCTCAATGCGGGCGTGCTCGCGCAAGCTGGCCGGCAGCGCGATCCTCCCTTGCGGGTCAAACTGCACCAACATACTGGGCATCGCCCAACGCCTATTGAAGCGATACTTCTGCTTCAAATTGCTCCATTGGCTCTCAAAGAGTTTGGTCAGACGGGCCCACTCATCGAGGGGATAGGCATAGATGCAAGGCTCGATGCCCTGCATGAGAATGAGCCCCTCTCT
>JBBIKH010000132.1:829-9714 GCA_037445575.1 bacterium | reverse complement strand
TGTGTCTGGGCAAGGTGTGAGTGGCGATCCTGCAGTAGCCGAGGAACACTCCGCCAACAGCCTTTCCCATCCGAACGGATCTGTGGGCAGAGCGGACTCGGGGGGCCGGCATTGACCTTCTTCCGACGTTGCCTGCCAGCAGCAGTGCACCAACGGGGTTACGTTCCGGCATTACAGGTTGTGGGAGCTGCGGCCAATCGGGCAGTGATCGTTACCAACAAACAGGTCTACCGCCATGCCGGAAGTTGAGCATCCAGAAATATCGATCGTAATACCTGCCTACAACGCTTCGAAGACCTTGCCCTTCGCTATCGAGGCCTGCTTGCAGCAGGAATATCCAGAGGGCAAGGTAGAAATCATTGTCGTGGATGATGGGTCTAGTGACAACACGGGCTCCATCGTCCAGAAGTACCCCGTGAGATATATCTACCAGCACAACCGTGGGCCAGCAAGTGCCAGAAACACCGGCTGGCTGGCGGCAGATGGAAGGATCGTCTGTTTCACCGATGCGGACTGCGTGCCGGCAAAGAACTGGGTTGCCCAACTTGTGGTTGAATACGCCTCGGATGACATTGCTGGCGTTGGCGGGACGTACGATATTGCCAATGCAGACAACCTGCTCGCTGGCTGTGTGCACGAGGAGATTGTGCAACGGCATCTCAAGATGCCCAGGTACGTGGACTACCTTGGCTCGTTCAACGCTTCATACCGGAGGCGTGTTCTGGAGGAAGTTGGCGGCTTCGACGAGTCTTACCGCATGGCCAGTGGAGAGGATAATGACCTGGCCTATCGGGTGATTGAGCACGGCTACAAGCTGGTCTTCACCCGAGAGGCCAAGGTAGCTCACTATCATCCCACCAAGCTCTGGCAATACTTGACCGATCAGTTCTGGCACGGCTACTGGCGGATCAAACTCTACCGCGGGCACCCGCGTATGATGCGCGGCGATGTTTACGGCGGACTGCTTGATCTCATTCAACCACCCCTGGCCCTGCTCATTTTGGTCCTGCTCCCTCTCGCTCATCTGACCCTGGTTGCCTATTTAGTCTCCGTCTTGATGTCGGCAGTAGTGGCAATGCAAATTCCCAGACCGGTGGCGATCATCAGGAGAACCGGGCGGATGCGATACGTCGCACTGGCACCAATCACCTTTCTGAGAGCGTTCGCCAGGGGCTTGGGGCTGGCCGTGGGCCTCGTCAAGTTCTTCATCTGTGAAGGCCTGCACGATCAGAAGAAAAAGTCTTTTTCACCCTCCCCGCCTGCGACAAGCCAGAAAGCAGCGCCGCCGCAGTAGACCCCATCAAGAGTCACGCCCTTTCGGCCGACGCAGAGGGGACCGATGATGGTTCTCTCGCTGGCACTCCCGAGATTGCCGCAAAAGGGGGCGGCTTCATGGTGAATCGCCCAGACGACTGGGCACCGCCCACGCTCGAGACGAACCGTATGGTCATCGCTGACGCGTGTCAGGACATTGCTGTGAAGGCTGCTGGCCACTGGCAGCATCTACCGGACATATCGCGCACTCCTGGTGGAGCCGTCCGTAGGGACCGGGCGAACATTATTGTCGTCTGGGGGCGTGTGGATCAGGACGCGCCAAGGGCACGATTCCGCCAGGAGGTGGCACAGATGCACAAAGGTGCCGGTGAAATACCGCTTGATTTTGGGAAGAAATATGGTTAACATAGAAGGACAAGATGAAAGCGACTGCCTTCTCCCCAAGTCAGGGTGCGCGGAAAAGGCGATTTCTCTCCCTTGAGGGCTTGGTGGCGAGGAAATGCTAGGGTTCCACATTTCGCCATAGGGAAGCCCGAAGGGAAGTGGGGCCATCACTGGGTTACGAGTTGCCAGGTAGAAATAAGGGTACAATCCGGCTGGGCCCAGGAGGAGTTCTCATGGAGCCAATCGGACAGCAGCTCACCTACGAAGGAGAGGCAGATGAAATGGACACGCGTTTTACCGCTGGGGGGTGCCTTGCTGAGCTGTCTGGTTGCGCTCACTGTTTCGGCACAAGTGCTCGATCCGATCGTGGAAGTGTGCACAGGCGAAGGTCTACAGGGGTGGCCTCAGGCCTCGTACAACCCAAACCGCGACGAATACCTCGTAGTTTGGGAAGAGTACCGCAATGCTGACACGACGGGCAGTGATGTTTGGGGGCAATTCGTCAAAGGTGACGGAACCCTGCGAGGAAGCAGTTTTCCCATCTGCCAGGCCGTTGGTGACCAGTACTGGCCACATGTTGCCTTCGACAAATATGCAGGACGTTACCTGGTTGTGTTTGAGGACTTCCGCAATGACACATCCGGCACGTGGCAGTGGGAAGGCAACTGGGACGTGTACGCGGCGCTGCTGGACATGGACGGTCAGCACATCCCCGTAGCCACGTCCGAAGCGGATAGCTGCTTTGGCATCTCCACAAACCCGGCAGCAGCTCACTACAGCGTGGTCTCTTTCAACGATAGGCACCAGACCTTCCTAGCAGCGTGGGCGGACTATCGCCATGGGCAAGTGGACGTCTACGGTCAGATTGTGAGTTCGGAAGGCTCCCTGCTTGGGCCGCCGGCGTCTCCCGATCCGACAACCAACTTCCCCATCATGACAGGAGATGCCAATGAAGACGTGCCCGACGTCTCCTACTGCATGCCGAGCGACGAGTGGCTGGTGGTGTGCGCAAGTGGTGACTGGGAGGATAGTAGGGTGATAGGACAGCGAGTCAGTGGGACAGGGGATCTCCTCAGGCCGGACGGCACGAGCGGAGCTGAGCCAATAGTGATCTCCGAACCCACAAGGCTCGGCACCGATCCTGTGCAGCCCAGAGTGGAGTCCAACAACGAGTGGCCCACAGGACTCGCAAAGAGTGGTGCGATGGCAGGATTCAGTCAGGCGCTTGCCATTTGGAAAGCACAATCGGGCGAGTGGGCGGACATCTATGGGCACCGGGTGGCCATCATCTCTGATGCTGACGCGGTAACGCTCGGCCTCAAAGATCCTCCGGCGGCCCCCGGCAGATTCTTTGCTACCCTCATGAGCAAGCTGGGCAAACTGGGAGCAATGCCCAGCGACAATTTTCCCATCTCAGACGCACCTGGGTACAAGAGCGCCCCAGAGATCACCTATGGCCAGCAAGACAACGAATATGTTATCGGTTGGGGAGCCGCCAGGAAAAGCACTGCCCCCTACGACCAAGACTTCTACGTCCAACGTCTCGGGATGGCCCCCGACTCGGCCCTGATATGGTGGAATCTCGATCGGTCTGGCACCGTGGGGAGCTCGGAGAACATCCCGGTGGACACGACCGCTTTCTACGAAGGAGGTTTGGTGGCAGCAGCCCACGGGAGCCAGGGGAACGAGTTCTTCTTCGTCTACACCTTTGCTGACACAGGACTGAGGTCAATCGCTGGCACTAGTGCCATGGCCAAGGAGGCCAGCGGGACTTTGGGCATTGGAGAGGCAGACCTTCACGCGCGCAGGCTCGCCGGCTCTCCGCCCACCGGCGCACAGCACTCACGAGGCACGCTGCCTCTGCAATCTGCCGTGTACCACAACTATCCAAACCCCTTTAACCCAGAGACGACAATTGGTTTCACCTTGCCGGTGGACATGGCAGTCAGACTGGACTTGTTCGACCTCACCGGACATAAGATCAGCTCTCTGCTCGACGAACGGCGGACAGCGGGCCGCCACGAGGTCGTCTGGGACGGAACCGACCAGCTCGGGACCGCGGTCCCCTCAGGTGTGTATCTGTATCGACTCACCGTGGGGACCACTAGCTATGCGGGCAAAATGACGCTTTTGCGCTAGCAAGGCAGACAAGCTTCGAGAAAAAGGATCGATCATCCTTAAGACATTCGTGGAGGACTGGGGACTCGAGGGGTCTAGCCGGACGGCTAGACCCAGTGCCCCAGAAAAAGGGCTGGTCGTTAGCCTGGCCCAAGGCGAGGTGCAATCGGACTGTTTCGAAACTTCCTCAGAGGCCAACCGTGGACCAAGTGTACGAGCTGCTTGCCCAACATCTCGACCGCCTGCCGAACGGCTTCCCCAGGACACAAAACGGGGTAGAACTAAAGATCCTCGCCAAGCTCTTTACGCCGGAAGAGGCCGCACTGGCCTGCCAACTAACTCTCCAACCAACTACTCCCAGGGACTTGGCCCGGCGAATAGGTTGGGATGAGGGCAAAACGCGTTTGATGCTAAAGTCCATGTTAAAGAGGGGACTGATCGACGCAGAACGGAGGGAGGGGTCGTTTGCTTACAAGTTGCTCCCCTTTGTGGTCGGCATCTACGAGCATCAGAACGCGCAGATCGACGAGGAGTTTGCGCGGCTTTTTGAAGAATACTACCAAGCGGCTTTTCATCGCGTGATGGGCACCCCCCCTTCTGTGCACCGCGTGATCCCCGTGGAACAGGCAGTCTCTTGGGAGGTAGAAGTGTTGCCCTATGAGCGGGCCAGCTACTACATCCACCAGGCACGGGCATGGGGAGTGCTCAACTGCATCTGTCGCGTGCAGAGGCGCCTGATAGGACATGGCTGCAACCATTTGCTGGAAAGCTGCTTGGTGCTATCACCGCGCGCTGGGGCCTTCGACCATGCGCAGGCAATCCGGGCGCTGAGCAAAGATGAGGCATTGACAATACTGGCGGCCGCCGAGCGTGAGGGGCTCGTACATTCTACCTCCAATGTGCAGGAGGGGGTCACCTACATCTGCAACTGCTGCACCTGTTGCTGCGGGGTGCTCCGCGGCCTTGTCGAATTCGGCCTACTCAGTGCCGTTGCTCCCTCGTCCTACGTGGCCCACATCGACCCTTCGCTGTGCAGCGCTTGTGGCACATGCACCGAACGCTGCCCGATCGGCGTGACGTCGTTGCAGCGAGACGCGTGCGCGGTAGACGAACGGCGTTGCCTAGGCTGTGGCCTGTGCGTGAGCACCTGCCCCAGCGGCGCGATCACCCTGGTGCGCCGCGCTGGGGATGCACACCAGCCACCGCCGCGCACGGAGGAGGAATGGCGGCTGCTGCGCACCGCGTCGCGGCAGAAGGCCTCACTCTGAGCAGGCGCGCTCAGGAGCGCGGCCGCACGTCACCTCCCCGCTTCTCCTCGATGTGGTGCTTGATGGTGTGGGCCTCATAAATGAAGATCACTTCCTCGGCGATATTCGTGGAAAGGTCGGCAATCCGCTCCAGGTTCTTGCTGATGATGATCAGGTGCAGGGCCCTGGCGATGGTGCGGGGGTCCGCCACCATGTAGGTGAGCAGCTCACGGAACACCTGGTCGTCGAGGTTGTCCACTTCGTCATCGCGCACGCAGATGGCTCTGGCCTTGTGCACATCGCCGAGCACGAAGCTTTCGATGCTGTCTCGCACCATCTCCTGCGCCAGGCTTGCCATGCGCGGGATATCGATCAGCGGCTTGAGTTGCTCCTCCTCACAGAGCAGCACCGCGCGCTCGGCGATGTTCACCGCGTGGTCCCCCATGCGCTCCAGGTCGTTGTTGATCTTGATCGCCGAGGTGATAAAGCGTAGATCGCTGGCCATCGGCTGGTGGAGTGCCAACAGTTTTAGACACTGCTCGTCGATGGCGATCTCAACGTCGTTGATGGCCTCATCTCCGGCGATCACTTCTTGCGCCAGCCGTTTGTCCCGCTCGATCAGCGAATCAACGGCTTTGCGGATCGCCGCCTCCACCATCGAGGCCATCTGCGTCAAGGTAGTTCTGAGCTCCTGGAGCTGCTCGTGAAAATGTCGTTCCATGGGTCTTGTCCTCGTTCTGGCAGCAGGGCCTATCATCCAAAGCGACCGGTGACATAGTCCTCGGTCCTTTTCAGCCGCGGCCGGGTAAAGACCTGCTCGGTCTCGCCAAATTCGATCAGCTCGCCGAGGTAGAAAAACCCGGTATAGTCAGACACACGCGCCGCCTGCTGCATGTTATGGGTAACGATGACAATGGTGTAGTGTTGCTTCAGTTGGAAGATGAGCTCTTCGATCTTCTGCGTGGCGATGGGGTCCAGCGCCGAGGCCGGCTCGTCCATGAGGATCACCTCCGGCCGCACGGCCAAAGCCCGCGCGATGCACAGACGTTGCTGCTGCCCTCCCGACAGATCCATGGCCGACTTGTTAAGGCGGTCCTTGACCTCGTCCCACAGGGCAGCGTCCCTCAGGCTCTCCTCCACCCGTTCGGCGATCACGGCTGGATCGCGCACCCCATGAATGCGCAACCCATAGGCAACATTGTCGAAAATTGACTTGGGAAAAGGGTTGGACTTTTGAAACACCATCCCCACCTTCCGCCGCAGCTCAACGACATCTACGCGGCGATCGTAGATGTCCACGTCATCGATCAGGATTTTGCCCTCCACGCGGGTACCCGGGATGATGTCGTTCATCCTGTTCAGTGAGCGCAAGAACGTCGATTTGCCGCAGCCGGAGGGGCCGATGAGCGCCGTAACCTTACGCTCCTCGATGTCCATGGTCACATCGCGGAGCGCTCTCACGCTGCCATAATAGAAGCTAAAGTTCCTTGTGCGAATCTTAATCTTTGCCATCTCCGCGCCTCGTCGTTCAGCTCGCTATGCACGGCGGAACTTTCTGCGAAACCGGTAGCGGATGACTACCGCCCCAAGGTTGAGGAAGAAGATCAGCAGCACCAACACCAAGGCGGTGCCGTAGGCCAGCGGCCGCACCTTCGCGATCTCGTGGTGCTGGGTGGACATGATGAACAGGTGGTACGGCAGCGCCATGAACTGCGTCGTCAACACCTTGGGAAAGGGGGCGAGATATGGCCAGAAAAAGGCCGCACCGGTAAACAGGATGGGGGCGGTTTCGCCGGCCGCCCGCGCCAGGCCCAGAATGGTGCCGGTCAGCATGCCAGGCACAGCATACGGCAACACATTGGTGCGGATGGTCTGCCATTTGGTTGCCCCCAGAGCCAGTGCCCCTTCGCGATAGGAGAAGGGCACCGTCTTCAGTGCCTCCTCACTGGCAGTGATCGTCCAGGGCAAGGTCAATAGGCCAAGCGTAAGCCCCGCCGAAAGGACCGACAAGCCAAGGTTCAGGGTGAGGACAAAGAGGCCCAGCCCAAAAAGGCCATAGACGATAGAAGGCACGCCTGATAGATTACGTATTGCCACTCGGATGAGGCGCACCAGACGCCCCTGCTGTGCATATTCGTTCAAGTAGATGGCTGCACACATGCCCAAAGGCACAGACACCGCCACCGTGACCGTGCTCACCCAGAAGGTTCCCACGATCGCCGGCCAGATACCCCCAGCAGTCATCCCTTTGGTCGGCCTCTGCGTAATGAACGCCCAGGTCACTGCCTTGCCACCCTTGGCAACGATGTCGTACAGGATCAGCGCTAATACACCTATCACCACGACCGTTGCCAGGCCAAGGAGGCCGAACCCTATGGATTCGGCCACTTTCATCCGCCACCTCTTCATCGTCTCACCCGCTGAAAGCGTTCCAACACAAGGTCCGACACCACATTCACGGCAAAGGTCATACAGAACAAAACCAGCCCAATGACGAATAGCGATTGGTAGTGAAGGCTCCCCTGCACGGTCTCCCCCATCTCGATAGCAATGGTTGCGGTCATCGTGCGCACCGGGTCAAGAAAGCCGTGGGGAAGAGCCGCCGCATTACCGGTGGCCATAAGCACCGTCATGGTTTCACCAATGGCCCGCCCCATGCCAAGCATGACTGCAGCGATGATCCCAGAAGAGGCAGAAGGCAGGGTAACATGCACCAGCGTCTGCCACTTGGTGGCGCCCAGTGCCAGGGAGGCACTCTTGAATTCCTGCGGCACCGAGATAATCGCGTCCTCGCAGATGCTGACAATTGTCGGGAGCGCCATGACTGCCAACAGCAGGGCTCCGTTCAGGGCACACAACCCGCTGGGTATGCGAAAGAGACGCGCGATGAAAGGACCGACAAGCGCCACCCCCAGGAAGCCGACTACGACCGAAGGGATGCTTGCCAAGATCTCCACGGCCGGCTTAAGAAACTCGCGCAGCTGAGGTGGGGCGCCTTCGGCCAGAAATGCTGCGCACGCCACACCCACAGGCACTGCTAGCGCCAGCGCGCCGATACTGACCATCAGCGTGCTCACGATCATGGCCAGAAGGCCGTAAGAAGGCTGCTCTGGCGACGTGGGGTCCCAACGGAGGCGAAAGAAGAACTCGCCAACCCCCAGTGTCTTCAGTGCGGGGAGGCTCTCAGTGAAAAGCAGCGAAAAAATGCCCAGCAATACCAAAATCGCCAGCACGCCGGTGGCGGCGAAAAACAACCGCAATCCACCTTCTTTCAGATCCCGCCACGAGGAAAGGGGCTTGCGCCGTACGTCCCTCGCTTGTCCAGACAATCTGCCTCCTCTCATGCCAATCCTCCGGCCTCATGGGGAGCAACGCCACCCACGCGCCTGCAAACCGCGAAAAGATACGCAACCCATGTTACAAACGTGTTACAAAAGGTGCTCCCCGCGAAGTTTTTCGCAGGGAGCACCTCAAAAAGGGCGTCTAGCATGGAGCTGGGCACAGGGGCCTTGTCGATCACAAGCCGGCCTTCTTGTTCGCCTCGAGGTACTTGCCAGACACCGGATAGAAGCCCATCTCCTCAACAACCTGCTGCCCTTCCGGGCTCAGTTCGAAGACGATGAAGCTCTTCACCGCACCTTTGGGGTTACCATTCGTGTATTGGTACAGGGCGCGGGCGAGGGGGTAGAGGCCTGAGGTGATATTCTCCTTGGCTAGAGGCGACACGCCGGGGGACTTGATATCTTTGGCCACCTCCAACACCTTGAGACCGGGGATGACCTGGCCGTCCTCACCTCGCACATAGCCGGGGGGGGGGGGGGGGGGCGGGGGGGGGGGGGGGGGGGGGGGGGGGGGGGGGGG
>JBBIKH010000132.1:0-819 GCA_037445575.1 bacterium | reverse complement strand
AACGCCGATGGCTATTTCCTCTAGCCCGTCGAGTACATCCAGTTTGGTCAAGCAGTCCTCACCTCGCACATAGCCGACCCCCACGTAGCCAATCCCCCCCTTGTCCGTGCGCAACGCTTCCACAATCTGCGCGTTGCCGTTCATTTGCTTCATCTTCGGCGAGTAGTTCTTGTTGTTCAGCACGAACTCTTGGAAGAACACATAGGTGCCCGAGTTCGGCTGTCGCCCGTAGAGGGAAATGGGCAATTGAGGCCCGCCCACTTCACTCCAATTGGTAATCTCACCGCGGAAGATGGCACCTATCTGGTCCTTGGTGAGCTTGGTTACCGGGTTGTCGCTGTTGACCGCAACGGCAAGCCCGTCGACGGCGATGGCGATCTCCACTGGGACCACGCCGTTTTCTTTGGCTGCCGCGTACTCCTTCTCCTTCATCTCCCGTGAAGAGTTGGCGATCTGAACCCGGTTGGCGATGAGGGCGGCAATCCCTACTCCGGAGCCACCGCCAGAGACCGCACACCCAACTTGCGGGTCCTTTTCCATGTACACTTCCGCCAGACGCTGCACAAGGTTCACCATGGTGTCGGAGCCTTTGATCTGCAGCAGTTCCTGCGGAAAGAGCAGGGCAGGGGTAAACACACCTGCAAACAGCAAGGCAATCACTCTACGCATTTCTTTGCCTCCTCAGCTTTATGCGATGCTACTCAACCACTATTTTGCCTGAGCTATAGTTATACGACAGCGTCAGGCGCGCCGTCACGTCCTTCTTCACGTCTGGGGCCGTGTACCTCTTGAGGATCAGGTTTGGCATGATATGGATAC
>JBBIKH010000131.1:0-9727 GCA_037445575.1 bacterium | reverse complement strand
CAGGAAGAGCGCTGTTGGCCTCACGGGAGGTCTTTGCCACTCTGGTGGCAAGCGGCGAAGTGGACGCCATTGGCACACCATCGGTCGACTGGTTGGGCGTGCCGTTGGTGGGCGCAACCGGCACCATCGGCGTCCTGGCCGTGCAGAGCTACACCGAAGGAATCCGTTTTGGGGAAGAAGAGAAGCGGATCTTGCAGTTCGTCTCCAGCCAAGCGGCCATGGCTATTGAGCGCAAACGCTCCAGCGACCAGCTGAAAGCCTCGCTCAAGGAGAAGGAGGTGCTCCTGAAGGAGATTCACCATCGGGTGAAGAACAACATGCAGGTGATCTCCAGCATGCTCAACCTGCAATCCGGCTGTGTGGCCAATCCGGAAGTGGAAGCAGTGCTTAGGGACAGCCAAAATCGCGTGCGCTCCATGGCGCTCATTCATGAGAAACTCTATCAGTCTCGGGACCTGAGCAGGATCGATTTTGCCGACTATGTAAGCAAGCTCACCAATGACCTGTTCCGCTCCTACAGCGTGAACCCGGATCGGATTGAGCTTATCACGCATGCGGAGGCGGTTTCCCTGGGCATCGATGCGGCCATCCCCTGTGGGCTGATCATCAATGAGTTGGTCTCTAACTGCCTGAAGCACGCCTTCCCGGACGGGCGCAAGGGGCGAGTGGAGGTCACCTTGTTGCCGAAGAACGGCATGTACGAGCTGACCGTGCGCGACGACGGCGTCGGCTTTCCCGAAGACTTGGACTTCCGCAACACCGACTCGCTCGGTCTGCAGCTGGTCACCACCCTCACCGACCAGCTGGACGGCACGGTGGAGCTCACTTCAAATGGCACGGGCACGGAATTCAGAATCCTTTTCAAGCGAGACGATTAGGGTGGTGTGAAGGGCAAAAAAGAGCAAACGAGGCGGCCCTGAGGGCGTCACTATGGAACCGGCAGCACGAGTGTTGATCGTTGAGGACGAAATCATCGTGGCCAAGGACCTAGAGCTGATGCTGCGCGGCCTTGGCTATGCAGTATGCGGCATCGTCCGGACTGGCGAAGAGGGCGTACAGCGCGCCAGCCAAGAATTGCCCGATTTGGTGATGATGGACATCGGGCTGAAAGGGGAAATCGACGGCATCGAGGCGGCGCGGCGGATCAGGGAGGCGCACGACATCCCCCTGGTCTATTTCACCGCCATCACCGATGGCAGCACCTTTGCGCGGGCGAAGGAGACCGACCCCTACGGCTTCATTTGCAAGCCTTTTGAAGAGAAGGACCTGCGCAGCATCGTAGAGTTGGCCTTGCACCATGGCAGGCGGCACAGGCAGCTCCGCGCGACCCTGAAACTGATGGGTGCTGCCCTGGACTGTCTGGAGGAGGCGCTGCTGGTGGCCGACTTGCAGGTGCGCGTGGTGTGCGTCAACGCTGCTGCTCAAACGCTCACCGGCTGGACCGGAGACCAAGCGGTCGGGATGCCCCTCGGTGCCCTGCTGATGTCTGCACCTGGGCAGCCGCTGCCGGCGGTGGAAGCCCTGCGGGGGCAGATCCTACGTGAGGCCACCATTTGTGCCTTCACCCTTCATACGCGTGACCAGCGGCAGGTGCCGGTGGAAGGGGCGATCCGCTCCCTGCTGGACAGCACCCATGCCCCGCTCGGCTTCGCGGTGCGTCTGCACGCAAAGGAAGTGCCGGTGGGTAGCCCGCAGACGCCTGCCAAGGCAACGGTCTGCGCTTGAGGAATGAATCTGTCCGGGAGGAAGCAATGCAACGGCCTTACATTTTGCTGGTGGAGGACGATCCGGACGATCGCAGGTTGACGGTCCGGCTGCTCCGCCAGAGCTATGTTCATGGTGATATCGTCAGCCTGCGCACGGGCACGGAGGCGCTGCACTACCTGTTCGGGACTGGGCAGTTCGCCCAGCGCGACCTTGCCCACAAGCCGGAGCTGATCTTGCTTGACTTGCGCCTGCCGGACATGGACGGCAAGGAGGTGTTGCGCTACCTGCAAGCCGACGCGCGCACCAACGACATCCCGGTGGTGGTGCTCACCTCCTCGCATTCGGAAGATGACCTTGTGGACTGCTACCGGCTGGGTGCTACCAGCTACCTGCGCAAGTCAGCTCAGCAGTTGGGGCTTTGTTGCTTGGTCAGGCAGAATGGCTTGGCCGGGGCAAGGGGCGGCTCTGCTTCAGCGAGCGGCGAGCTAAGAGCAGCATCTTCCCCTTCTCCTGCCAGGCGAAGCAGGGCAGGGCAGCGGATGAGACGAGTGAAAGGGCAAGGCATATGAGAGGCCACAGTCGCATGGGCGCGTCGCGCGCCAAACACGCCCGAGGGGACGCAGGCGTCATCTGCGTACGAGACTTGATGCGGTTTGTGGAGATCTTGGAGTTGCACCGGCTTCTGGAAAGGGCACAGAGCCGGGCAGTGCTCCTGGCGATGACACCGTGCCTGGTGGACGCCATTGCCGAGCCGATGCTGGCACCCCTGCCGCATGAGGTTCTGCATGCCCCCTTTGACGGCCGGCGCGTACAGCAGGCGGTGGAGCGACTGATGGGCCGCGAACAGGCCCTTGTGATTGTGGAAGTGTTCTCCCCCGACGACGCGGCGCGGGTGCTGCAGGCAGCGGAAGCCATCTCTGCGCACCTTGTCGTCGCCAGCGCTGATTTGCGCCAGAGTGTGCCCGCTTCATCGTGGGCCAAGCCCCAAGCAGTGGCGAAACGCTTGTCCCGGGCGGTTGCCGCGTGAGGAGCGAAAAGGACATGGGGAGAGGGCAGTGAGGGGAACTCGATGGTGACAAGGATCAGCTATTACCTCTGCATATGTGCGTTTTCGATTGCCAGCTGGCTGGAGCCATACGCCTGCGTGGGCAGGGCTTCGGTGATGGTCAAAGAGAGGCTGCTTATACCCTTGGCAACCAACGAGCACGTTGTAAGTCCGGCAGCAGCAGGGCTGGTTCTCCGCGCGAAGGTGGGTGGATGGTCTGCTATTCCACCACGGGCTTGGGCAATTCCGCCTGCGCGCGAGCTCGTGTGGACCGCCGCACATGTGCAGGCAGGGTGGAGCAACCTCACCTGCCAAGCCTGGCAAGCATCGGCGCACCTGGGGCGTGAAAGGGCAACGACCATCTCGCAGGCATCATTACTGATGCTCGCTGGGACGGATGCGAGCTCCGCTGTGGATGGGCGCGCAAAGGGCGGCCTGTCTCTCTGGCTCATACCCCTCAACCTCGCCCGCCTTAGCCTGCTGGGGGCATACCTGTGGCGTCTCCGCCTTGCCACCCACCTCGCACGGCAGGTGCAAGAAAAGGAGGCGCAGTTAAGTCAAACTGAGCACAAGTATCGGGAGTTGTTGGACAATGCGTTGGTGGGCATCTACATCACGCAGAACCATATCCTGAAGTATTGCAATCGGGCCTTTGCGGAGCTCCTCGGCTACGCCCACCCGCGGGAGATCATCGGCGTTTCCGTGCGGAAGCTCGTGGCCGAAGAGTCGTGGCAGGCGGTGGATCGCGCGGTGCGGTTGCGGGAGCGCGGGCGCAAGCGGGCCAGCCACTATCGCTTCAAGGTCGTGCGCAAAGACGGCGCTGTCCGCGAAGTGGAGGTCATCGGCTCCCGCATTCTCTATGAGGGCAAGCCTGCGATTCAGGGCACCATGGTGGATATCACCTCTCGGGCCGAGAGCGAGCGCATCAAGGCAGTGTTCGCCGAGCTGGCTGAGGCACTCAATGGCGTCAGTGCGCCGGAGGAGGCGGGCAGAATCATCCTCCAGGCTGCAGACCGCCTTCTGGGCTGGGATGCAAGCTTTATGGCGATCTGCCCGGACCGGGAGCAGATCCGCTTGGTGGTGGCGTACGACCTACAGGACGGCCGACGCGTCCAGGTGGACCCTGCAACCTTGCCTCTGAGCCCCACCGGCATGACCACCCGCGTGATGGAGGAGGGGGCGAAGCTCATCCTTCGGCGAGGGCAGGAGGCGGACCACCAGGGACTGATCTTGTTCGGCGACACCGAGCGGCGCTCAGCCTCCCTTATGTTTGTCCCCATCCGCAAGGAAGGCACATGTGTGGGCGTCCTCTCCGTGCAGAGCTATCGGCCGGGCGCCTACACTGCGGAGCACTTGCAGCTGTTGCAGGCACTTGCCGACCACTGTGGGAGTGCTTTGGTGCGCCTTGCCGCCGAAGAAGCCCTGCGCGAATCTGAACAGCGCTTTCGCAACCTTTTCGAGAACGCGTTGGTGGGCATCTACCGCACCACACCCGATGGGCGGGTGCTGATCGCCAATCCGGCCCTGGTGCGGATGCTGGGCTTTACCAACACCGATGAGCTGTTGGCGCAAAACCTCGAGCGCGAAAGCGCTCATTACAGCTACCCGCGTGACGAGTTCAAGCGACTGATCGAAGCACAAGGGGCCGTGGTCGGCCTGGAGACGAGTTGGACTCGTCCGGACGGGAAGGTCGTGTACCTGCGCGAGTCGGGCGTGGCGGTGAAGGACCAAGACGGCGTCGTCCAGTACTATGAGGGCACTGTCGAGGATATCACCGAGCGGTGTGTGGCCCAACAAGCTCTGGAGCGGTCAGAAAGGGACTATCGTGAGCTCTATGACCTGGCTCCGGTCGGCTACCACGAGCTCGACTGCGAGGGGAAGGTGGTGCGCGTCAACCGCACTGAGGCCGAACTCCTCGGCTACGCCGTTGAGGAGATGGTGGGGAAACCCATCTGGGACTTTATCGCCCCGGAAGAGCGCGACGAGGCGCGGTGCTGTCTCGCGCGCAAATTGGCCGGTGAACTGCCGCCCCTCGGCACAGAGCGCACCTACGTCTGCAAGGACGGCCGCAGGATCGAAGTGCACGTTGAGGATCGGCTGGTTCGGGACGCCAACGGTGCGGTCGTGGCGATCCGCTCGACGCTCCAGGACGTGACCTTGCTCAAACGCGCGGAGCGAGCCTTGCGAGCTTCTCTCCAGGAGAAAGAGATGCTGCTCAAGGAGGTTCACCATCGGGTGAAGAACAACATGCAGGTGGTCTGCAGCCTGCTCAATCTCCAGGCGAGCGCGGCCCACGAGCCAAGAGTGCAGGCACTGCTCAGGGACAGCCAGAACCGCGTCAAGAGCATGGCCCTTATTCACGAGCAGCTATACCAGGCGCAGAATCTCGCCCGCATCGACTTTGCCCACTACCTGCGTTGCCTCACGACCGGCCTGTTGGAGTCCTTCGGCCTGCAGCGCGAACGTGTCAAGGTGCACATCGAGGCCGATCCTGTGTGGATGGGGGTGGACACCGCCATCCCGTGCGGGCTGATCGTCAACGAGCTGGTGGCCAACTCCTTGAAGCATGCGTTCCCTGAGGACAGAAAAGGCACCATCCGCGTGACACTGCGCCGTGACGGCAGCCAGGTAGTGCTCTGCGTGGCGGACAATGGCGTCGGCTTGCCGGCCGATTTTGACCTGCAGGCCACCGAGTCATTGGGACTGCAACTGGTCATGACGCTCGTCGACCAATTGGAGGGAAGTCTCACGCTGCGCAACCATGGAAATGGCGTCAAGTTCTGCCTTACCTTCGCAGATACGCAGTTCGGTGACGGGGCGGCACAGGCCCCTGCACCAAGGGTGGAGGTTGTGGAGGTGGACAATGGAAATGGGCGACCGTAAAGGAGACGTGCACCGCAAAAGAAAAGACAGGTCACATGCATACCCGGAGCGGTGGGGGCCGCAAGCTGGCTCGGTGGTGAGGCTGCTTACGCCCGGTTTGCTGTCACTGGTGCTGATGGGTCTACTCGCCAGCACCGCGGCTGCGCATCTGGTACCCCGTGGGTTCAAGCACATCACCGTGGCGGAAGGGTTGTCGCAGAGCATGGTCTACTGCATCGCCCAGGACAGCAAGGGCTTCCTGTGGTTCGGCACCGAAGACGGTCTCAACCGCTACGACGGCTATGCTATCCGGGTCTTTCGCTGGGACCCGCGCAGGCGCGATGTCCCCGCCTCGCGGGTCACCCCACTGACCAACATCTTTGCCCTGTGTGCCGATCCGCAGGGCGGGGTCTGGATCGGTTCCTTTGGCGGGGGGCTCGCCTACTATGACCCCGCCAGCGACCAAATCCGTACTTACTCCCACGATCCTGACGACAGCACCAGTCTGAGCAGCGCCAACGTTGGTGCCGTGTTTGTGGACCGGCAAGGCACGCTGTGGGTGGGGACCCTGGACGGCGGGCTCAACCGTTTCGACCGCGCCACCGGCACGTGGATGCACTATCGTTGCGATGAACACGACCCGACCACTATCAGCAGTGACTATGTCCGTTGCGTGTACGAGGACGACAGGGGCCGCCTCTGGATAGGCACCGACAATGCCGGCCTCAACCTCTTTGATCGGCAGCAGGGGCGCTTCTTCCGCTTCCGTCACGATCCAACCGACCCTCGGAGCCTGATCGACGACCATGTGCGCGCCATCTGCCAAAGCAGCAGAGGCACCCTTTGGATCGCCACGGACGGTGGCCTTGAGGAGTTCGATCCTGCGCAAGGGCGCTTCATCCACCACATAGGCACAGCCACCCCGCGGGCCGACATCCCGGGCGAGCGGCTGTGGGCGGTGTACGAAGATGCTGGCGGCATCGTGTGGTACGGCACCCGCGGCGGCGGCCTGGTAACGTACGACCCGGCTACCGGCTCGGCCACCCGCCATGGGTTCGACCCGAACGACCCCCACAGCCTGAACAGCGACGTGGTGTGGAGTCTGTTCCAGGACCGCAATGGCGTGCTCTGGGTCGGGACCATGAACGGCGTCAGTGCCTTCACCGGGCACTTGAGCAAGTTCGCCCTGTACCGGCATGACGAAAACGACCCGACTTCTCTGTGCGATAATTCGGTGCGGGCCTTTTTGGAGGACCGCGACGGTGACTTGTGGGTTGGCACCGACAACGGGCTGTCGCGCATGCGCCACACCGCCACTGGCCTGGTCCTTTTCAGGTCCTATGTCCTGGACACCACTCGCTTCAGCGCCACGACCGGAAGGCGAGTGTTTGCCTTGGCGGAGGATTCTTCCGGCGCCGTGTGGGCGGGCACCTATGGCGGCGGCTTGGTCCGCATTGAACGCCGCTCCGGCCGCTGCACACGCTATCGGGCCCAGCCGGGCAACCCGCGAGCGCTGCCCTCCGACTATATCCGGACCCTGTTCTGCGACCGGGCAGGTGTGCTCTGGGTGGGAACCACACAGGGACTGGCACGCCTTGACCAGCACGGGAAAGGCTTTGTCACTTACTGGTCCGACCCCTCGGACTCCACTACCCTCAGTGCCAGTTCGATCCTGGCCCTTTGCGAGGCCGACACTACGCGGTTGTGGGTGGGCACTACAGCTGGCCTGAACCTCTTCGACCGCCGCACCGGACGTTGCCGGCGCTATGTGCGGCGGGAGGAAGATCCGCACACCCTGAGCACCGATTACGTCACCTCGGTCTACCAGGACGCGCAGGGGACAGTATGGGTGGGGACTTTTGGCGGCGGGTTGAATCGCCTGGACCCGGTGAGCGGACGCTGCGTCGTCTACACGGAAGCCGAAGGCCTGGCCAACAACCTGGTCTACGGCATCCTGCCGGACGGTCGCGGTCGCCTATGGCTGAGTACCAACAGCGGCCTGTCCCGATTTGACCCGCTCACCGAAAGCTTTCGCACCTACGACGTAGCCGACGGCCTGCAGAGCAACGAATTTAACGCCGGCGCTTTGCTGCGGGCGCGGGACGGCAGCCTCTACTTCGGCGGAGTGGAGGGGTTCAATGTGTTCCACCCCGAGCAACTGCGCGACGACCCGGTTCCGCCGGCAGTGGTGCTCACCGAACTCAAGCTCTACAACCAGCCGGTGCCCATCGGCCAGCCTCTCGACGGCCGCCTCCTGCTGGCACAGGCCATTGGCGAGACAACCTCGTTGCGCCTGCGGTATTCCGACCGGGTGGTCACCTTCGAGTACGTGGGCCTGCATTCCGTCTGCCCCCAGCGCATTTCGTATGCTTACAAAATGGAGGGGTTTGACCGGGATTGGAACTATGTGGGCGGTCGCCGCTTCGGCACGTACACCAACCTCCCCCCTGGCAAATACCGTTTTCGGGTCAAGGCGGCGAACATGGATGGCGTCTGGAACGAGGAGGGCGTGGCCCTTGCCGTGGAGGTGGTGCCGCCGTTCTGGCACACCTGGTGGTTCCAGACCGCTGCCGGGGTGGTATTTGTGGGGCTGGTGCTGGGGGCGGTGCAGTGGCGCACCAGCGCCGTAAGAAAGCGCAATGCGGAGTTGGAGGAGCGCGTAGCTCAGCGCACCGCTGCCTTGCGCAAGGCCAACCGAGCGCTCAGCACAGAAATCGCGGAGCGCAAGCAGGCGGAAATGGCCGTGCGCGCCGAGCGGGAACAGCTCTTCTCGGTCATGGAGAGCATTTCTGAGCCCATCTACGTGGTGGACATGGACAGCTACGAGATACTGTTCGCCAACCGCGCCTTACAGCGCTCCTTTGGCAAGCCTCTTCTGGGCGGTATTTGCTACAAGGAGTTTCAAGGCTTGGACGCGCCGTGCCCCTTCTGCACAAACGACCGCATCAAGGAATTGGACGGCGAACCGTACGAGTGGGATTACCATAACCCCATAGTGAACAGAGACTACCACATCGTGGACCGGGTGATCCGCTGGCCGGATGGGCGCATGGTCCGCTTCGAGATGGCTATCGACGTCACCGAGCGCAACCGCGCCATGGAAAAGCTAACTGCCTCCCTCAAGGAAAAGGAGGTAATGTTGAAAGAGATTCACCATCGTGTGAAGAACAACATGCAGGTGATCTCCTCCATGCTGCGCCTGCAGGCCGGCTACATCGAAGACCCGAAGGCTCTGGAGCTATTCCAGGAAAGCCAGAACCGGGTCAAGTCCATGGCGCTCATTCACGAGAAGCTGTACCAGTCGCAGGACCTGGCGCGCATCGACTTTGCCGATTACTTGCGCAACCTCACCAACCACTTGTTCCGCTCCTACAGCGGACGGGCGGACATAACCCTGAATATCGAGGTGAGCGACGTGCGCCTTGGCGTGGATGCCGGCATACCCTGCGGGCTGATCGTCAACGAGCTGGTCTCCAACGCGCTGAAACACGCGTTCCCCAATGGGCGGCCGGGCCAGATTACGGTTGCCCTGCGGCGCGAAAACGGCACATACGTGCTCAGTGTCAAGGACGATGGGGTGGGATTCCCCAAAGATGTGGACTTTCGTAACACTCCGTCTTTGGGCTTACAGCTGGTCAATACACTGGTGTCACAGTTGGATGGCAGCGTGGAGCTGATCAGCAACGGGGCCGGGACCGAGTTCCGCATCGAATTTGCGGCGGAGTGATGGGATTTCTTATGCTGCCCGGAAGAGGGTAGCAACACATGAGGGCAGGAAAGGTGGAACAACAGCACAGGATTTTGGTGGTGGAGGACGAGGCCCTTGTAGCCGCGGATGTGGCGCGGCTGTTGGAAAAGTCCGGCCACCTGGTCATTGGTCGCGTGGCAACGGGCAAGGCGGCCCTGGCAGCGGTGGAAAAGGAGCGCCCGGACCTGGTGCTCATGGACATTGGCTTGAAGGGCGAACTGGATGGCATCCAGGCTGCCGAAAGGATCTACACCGAGTTTGACGTGCCGGTGGTCTTTCTCACCTCTCATTCAGACAAGGCCACCTTGGAACGGGCCAAGCAGGCGCCGCCCTTCGGCTACATTCTCAAGCCTTTTGGCGAGCGG
>JBBIKH010000130.1:0-9912 GCA_037445575.1 bacterium | reverse complement strand
ACTCGGTCAGACCTCTGCCCAGCTTGCGCGGCTTGGGCGGCTCGTCTTTTTCGTCCACAAAGTAGGGAAAACTGAGCGTCGCCGACTCCTTGTCGTAGAGGGCGATATAGAAGTTGTTGGCAGGCATGAGTTCGGCGACGACGCCATGGATCGAATAGAAGAGCCCGCGCAGATCGTCCGCGGTGTTGGCTGCCTCCGAGATCCGGTAGATGGCTTCGCGCACTTTTTCCTCGCGCTTACGTGCGGCGATGTCGCGAAAGACCACTTGCGAAGCCATCTGGCCGTCGAAGACCACAGGCGTGGCGGCCACCTCTACGTCCACTTCGGAGCCGTCCGCGCGCAGGAACTTTTCCTCCATCAGCGGCGCTGCCTGGCCGGTGGCCATCATTTTCCCAACCCGCTCCTTCACGCGTTCCCGGTAGTCGGGATGCACCCAGTCGAGCACCTGGCTACCGATGACGTCGGCCGGCTGCGCGACCCGCAGAATGCGCGCCGCCGCCTGGTTGGCGAACATGACCTTGCCCTGGCTGTGGATGACGATCCCATCTGGGGAGCTTTCCACCAAACCGCGGAAGCGCTCCTCGCTTTCGCGCAGGGCTCTCTCGGAACGCTTGCGTTCGGAGATATCGGTGTACACCGCCACGACCCCTTCCACCACATCCCCCACCCGAATGGGCGAGCCGGAAACGATCACGTCCACCGGAGAGCCGTCCTTGCGCATCCGCACCGCCTCGTGCGCCACGATGTCTTTGCCGCTGAGGACATGTGCGGTGAGGCCCGCAGCTTCCTGGTGCACGTCGCCGGTGGCAATGAGCTCATCGAGGTCCCTCCCCAAGACCTCCTCCCGGCGATAGCCGAAGATCTGCTCGGCAGCCTTGTTCCATTCCACAACCCGGTGCTGATTGTCCAGGGTGACGATGGCGCTTGGGGAGTTGTTCAAAACCGATTCCAGGTAGTTCTGCCTTCGCTCGATCTCTTTTTCCGCCTGCTTGCGCGCGGTGATGTCGCGCACGATGCAGACAAAGCCCCGAACCTGACCGTCAGCGGTACAGAAGGCCGAGACGCTGAGTTCGCCCATGAAGCTGCTGCCATCGCGGCGCAGAAGCCTATGCTCCACCCTGAGCACCTGTCCGGGCTTGCATCTGGGCAACGTGGTTCGGGCCCACCGCCGGAGCTCTTTCGGCAAGAGCGCTGCGGCCTCGGTGCCTACCATCTCCGCCTGGTTGCGGAAACCAAATAGCTGGGCGGCACGTTCGTTCACCTCCATAAAAGTGCCCAGCCGGTCGACGACCACGATTGCCTCCGGGGAAGCCAACACCAGGGCCTCGTACAGCTCCTTGGCCTCCTTGAGAGCCTGGTCGTGGCGTGTGCGCTCGGAAATATCGCGCACCAGCCCTTCGGTGCCGAGGCAATGGCCGTCATCGCCCAACACCAGCCTGGCGCTGATGGAGGCATAGAACGGCGTGCCGTCTGCGTATTTGAGACGCACCTGGAAGTCGCTGACGGAACGGTCGCGAGAGAGGGTCGCCAAGAACTCTGCGCGCTCCTCTTGGCTGCAAAAAAGCGTAGCTACGTGTCTTCCGATCAGCTCCTGGTGATCGTACCCGTAGCGCTTGACGCCTGGGCTCACTTTGCGCAGGAGGCCGGTGTTATCGGCGAAGAAGTAGATGTCCTGCATGTTGTCGAAAATGCTGCGCAGGCTGCGCTCGCTCTCGCGCAAGGATTCTTCGGTGCGCTTGCGTTCGCCCGCCTCCATGGCCAGCGCCACCATGTCAGCCATGGAGCTGGCAAAAGCCTGCTCCTCAATGGACCAGTGACGGGCAGGACCGATGTGCTCGTGACAGATCACCCCCACCGTTTGGCCATCGAGCCGGACTGGCGCATCCATCATCGAGGTGATGCCCAACGGTTCGAGGTAATCGGCCGTGAATTCGCGCGTGCTCTCATCGGCATGCGCATCGTGGGCCGGGATCAGCCGCTCCTCTTCCAAAACGCGAAAATAGGTTGGATAATGTTCGGCTTGGATCTCCTGCCCTGAGGTGTGACGGTTTGCCGACCGCTCGTAGAGGTCCAGGCACCGGATCTTCGACCGCTCGTCCACGTACAGCCACACGCCGACCCGCGCCACCTCCAGCGTGCAGGCGGCGGTCTCGGTGATCAGGTGCAGCGCGGCCGAAAGGTCTCCGCTGAACAGTAAGGGCGTGGATGTAAGCCTGGTCAGGGCGTTGCTGTAGCGCCGCAGGCGCTCCTCACGCTGGCGTTGTTCGGCCTCGGATTGCAGGCAGACGGTCACCTCATGCTCCAAGCGGGCTTGGCGGCGGCCAAAGAAGCGGAAGGTAACCTCCACCAGCGCCACGGTCCCGCCCAGGGCCAACAACCAGCCTACCAAGTCGCCTCCCACCGGCAGGCCGCGGATATAGTAGTAGGCATGCAGGGCCAGCACAAGGAAAAACGCCGAAAAGAGGATAATGATCTTTAAGCGACGCAACCTTCTCGCCTCCGGGGATGAGCTGTCCACGTCCTTCTCCTTTCCTCATCTATGGGCAGTTTCCAAGCATTGACCATCTGCTGCGGCGCAACATGGCCGCGGGGCACGCAGTGGCTGCTCGGGACCATGGACTTGCCGTCCAGGCCGCTGCCTGCGGAAAGTGTGCCCGCAGTGGAACCTATGCCACCACATGCGCGTCTGCCTTGCGGAGAACCAGGTTGAGCCGGATGCCACTGTGCGATCGCCAATGCAGCCTTATTGCACCTGCGCAGGGGCGGCCTTCTGCTCCCTCAGCTTGGCCTCTTCACGATGGCGGTGCAGGGCCATTTCGATGGTGATGCGAAGCTCCTTCTCCTCAAAGGGCTTCAGTACGTACCCGTACGGCTGCGTCACCATCGCCCGCTGCAGGGTGGTATCGTCTGCATGAGCGGTGAGATAGATGACTGGGATATCCACCTTTTCCCGGATCTTTTCGGCCGCCTGCACGCCGTCCATCTCCCCTTTGAGTCGGATGTCCATCAGGATCAAGTCCGGTCGCACCTGCTGGGCCTTCTCGATGGCCTCCTCGCCTGCGCCGGCCAAGGCACAGACCTCGTAGCCCATCTTCCGTAGCCGGTTCTTCAGGTCCAACGCCGTGATGTTGAGGTCCTCAACAATCATGATCCTTGTCGCTCGATCCATGGTCTTGTTCCCGCGTTAATTCTCCTCATCTGGCTCTCCTACCATGCCCTGAGCTCCGCCGGTCCACCTACCGCCGGCCGGTTCCGTCCGGAAAGGAAATGGTAAAGGTGGTACCGCCATTGCTCCGCAGCTCTATGTTCCCCTCCAACTGATCGGTCAAGGTATTGACCAGCTGCAGCCCCAAGGACTCGGTGTTGCGGAAATCCACGTGCGCGGGGAAGCCAACTCCGTCGTCGCTCACCTGGAGCACATAGCCACCGTTCACGCGCTCAAGGGCCACGGTCACTTTCCCCTTTCTCCCTCCGGGGAACGCGTGCTTGAGAGCGTTCGAGACCAACTCATTGACGATCAACCCGCACGATATGCCCGTGTCTATGGCCAAGTCGACGCCGTCGCTCTGCACTTCGGTGGAGATACGCTCCGGATCTACTCCGTAGGAGTCGAAAAGATGGCTGACCAAGCTGCGGGTGTACTCGCTAAAGTCCACCCGGGCCAGGTTCTTCGATTGGTAGAGCTTTTCATGGATGAGGGCCATGGACTTGACCCGGTTCTGGCTGTCGTTGAAGATCGCCAACGCGCGGGGGTCCGTGATGTAGGACGATTGCAGGCTGAGGAGGCTGGAGATCACCTGCATGTTGTTTTTCACCCGATGGTGAATCTCCTTCAGCAGCAATTCCTTCTCCTTGAGGGAGCTGAGGAGCTCTTCTTCGGCCCGCTTGCGGAGCGTGATGTCATGGAACATGGCAAAGGCGCCATAGTGCCTGCCCTGGACCATCACCGGCACGCCGTACACCTCCACGTCCACCTCAACCTGGTCCTTGCGCGCGCGTTTGGTGATCGTGTGCACCCGCTCGCCCGCCAGCATTCGCCGCGTCAGCTCCTGGGCTTCCGCCTGCCGCTCTTGGCCGGCCAGTACCTCGTCCACAGCGCGTCCCATGACCTCCGCCCGTTCGTACTGGAAGAGGCGCTCGAACGCGCCGTTGCACAGGGTGATCTTTCCCTCCTGGTCGATGCCCACGATCGCTAGGGGGTTGTGCTCAATAAGGGCCTGCAGGTAGGTCCGTTGCTGGCGGATTTTTTCCTCCTGCGCGTGACGCTCAGTTACGTCGATATCGGCACCCTGGTAGCCGACAAAATTGCCACCCTTGTCGAACACGGGCGCCGCATTGCGCGACAACCACACGGTGCGGCCGTCCTTATGCTGGAACGGAGCAACAAACTCGCGCACCGACGAACGGCTGTCAAGGAGCCGCAGCAGGCTGCGCTCGTACTCCACCCGCTTGGTGGGCTCCAGGAGATCACAACAATGCTTCTTGCCGACCAGCTCCTCAGGGGCATAACCCAGCAGATGCGCAACCATCGGGCTACTGTAGGTGTAGTAGCCTGCGGCGTCAATTTCCCACACCCAGGCGTGCACCTGCTCGGTGACCTGACGAAGGCGCCCTTCGGATTCGCGAAGCGACAGCTCGGCCAGCTTACGCGCCGTGATGTCCTCCACCATCCCGTCGTAGAATCTGATGCGGCCACGCCGGTCCCGCACGGCCACCGCGGTGAGGGCGCACCAGATGCGACTGCCGTCCCGCTTCTTAAAGGCAACTTCCGCCCTCTTGATAGTCCCATGGGCCTTCAGCTGAGCCAGCAGTGCCTCTCGGTCGGCGGTGTCCACGTAGAAGTCCTTCACGCGCACGCCCACGAACTCTTCCTTGGTGCGGAAGCCGAACATCGTCACCAGCGCGGGGTTTGCCTCCAGCACACGGCCATTGGGACCGGCCGAGGTGCGGAAGATGCCGACGTCGAGGTTGTCGGTGATGGTGCGGAACTTGCGCTCGCTTTCGCGCAACGCTGCCTCTGCCTCTTTGCGGGCGCTGACATCCCGCAGCACGCCCAGCAAGGCCCTCACCGTACCGTTCCGCCGCAAAGGGCGCACGGTGACCTCAACAGGCAACTCGCGCCCGTGCTTGCCCCGGAGACGAAATTCGAAGGTGGCGTCCACGCCGGCGCGGACCGTGCGGGCAAAAGCTGAGGTGGCACGCTGTAACTCCTGCTCCTCGGCAAAGTACTGGCGCACACTAGTGCCGACCACCTCCTCCGGGCGATAGCCTGCCAGCTCCTCGATCGCTGGACTGCAGTAGTCAACCACCCCCTCAACCGACAGGCGCAGCACCACATCGCGAATGTTCTCGACCAGTTCGCGGTACTTCCTTTCGTCCGCACCCGTCCGGGAAAGTCTCACCACGCCTCCGCGATCATCTATCTGGTGCTCGGCGCGCAACGCGCTCTCGGCCATCGATACGTCTCCTTCTCTTTTCTCCGTTAGCAATCACCATCTGCCCGCAGGCAGCAAAGCCAAGACCTGAGCGCAGGGTGCTGCTCCTGCTCGGACAGAAATGCAACCTTACTACAGGCTCATGGGGGTAGCCAGGGAATCCAGCGCCAAGGAAAGTGAATGAATAAGGATGGGAACTTGTCAGTGGCCTAGAGAGACCCACTCTTTGCGGGCCTCACCAAGCTGTCCGCCTGTACCTGTGGGGGTCCTGTGCGGAAACATCAAGATCCGACGGCGCAAGGGGTCTCCTCGCCGTCGGCATGGACGTCCGCCCCTCATCCTCATCCTCACCTCACTTCCTTCGCAGCGGTCGGCACTCATGTTCGCAGGGGAGGCACGTCGAGGCCCCCACCCTGCGCCGAACAGACAAGGGCGCGTAGACCACTGGCGACCGTCCACTACGCACCGCGTGATTTACAACATATGTGCCATGGGAGGGACAGTAAATGCTGACCACAAAAGAGCTTGTTTTCTCGCGCCTTACCCTAACAATGGAAAAATGCCCAGCGGCAGCTCAGGCACCGCGCCGGCCTGCCGATTGTATACTGCGCGCCACAATAAAATCAAAGGTAACGCCTGATATATTGGGAAAACAACATGTTACAATTGTGCACGAGTCTGCCCACCGTGGGCAATATGTGTCCACGATGTGCCACACTTTGAGCGCATTTCGCTAAGGCGGCCGCCCAAGGGAGGTGGGAAAAGCACAGTCAGGCAAATACGGAGAAGGTCAGTCGGTGAAGCCGTAGTGCCGCAGCTTGGCGCGGAGGGTCTTGACCGTGATGCCCAGCACGCGAGCGGTCTGGCTCTTGTTGCCGTTGAGGCGCTTTAGGGTCTTGAGGATGTGCGCGCGCTCCACATCCGCCAGGGTCACCAGCTGCGTCGAGCCCTCCATCTGTTCCAAGAGCTCGGCGTGTTCGCGGACGTAGGGGAAATGCTCTGGCGTGAGGATCTCCGTACCGCGACTGAGCACGGCGGCGCGTTCGATGGCGCTCTCCAGTTCACGGACGTTGCCAGGCCAGTTGTGGTCCATCAGCAGGCGCATGGCCTCGCTGGACAGCCTTTTGCGCTCCCCGTTGCGGGCGACAAAGCGCGCCAAAAAGTGCTCGGCGAGCACCGGTATGTCCTCGCGGCGCTCGCGCAGCGGCGGGATGCGGATGCACAGCGTGTTGAGGCGGAAATAGAGGTCCTTGCGGAAGCGGTCCTTTTTCACTTCCTCGAGGAGGTTGCGATTGGTGGTGGCGATGATGCGCACGTCGGTCTGGAGCGTGCGGCCACTACCAATGCGCTCGAACTCCCCGAACTGGAGCACGCGCAGCAGCTTGACCTGCATCGATTTGTCCAGGTCGGCGATTTCGTCCAGCAGCAGGGTGCCGCCGTCGGCCAGCTCGAATCGTCCTTTGACCTGGGCCACCGCGCCGGTAAAGGCACCACGCTCATGCCCAAATAGCTCGCTTTCCAGGAGCGTGTGGGGGAGCGCGCCGCAGTTGACTTTGACGAAAGGCTTGCCGTGACGGGGGCTGGCGCGCTCAATGGCGTTAGCCACCACCTCCTTGCCGGTCCCCGTCTCCCCTTCAATGAGGACCGCCGCCGAGGTGGGCGCTACCATTTGCACCGTTTCCCGGATACGCTGGATGGCCGGGCTTTGGCCGAGGATGGCGCTCACCCCTTGCTGCTTCTGCAACTCAGCGCGCAAGAAGCGGTTTTCGGCCAGCAGCTGCTGTCGCTCCTGCACCCGCTCCACCACCAGGCGCAGCTCCTCCGGCGCCACCGGCTTGGTGATATAGTCGAAGGCCCCCTTCTTCATCGCCTCCACCGCGTTGTCGATGGTGCCGTAGGCGGTCATGATGACCACCTCGGTCTCCGGGTGGAGCTTTTTCACCCCGCAGAGCACGTCCATGCCGTTGACCCCTTCCATCTTGAGGTCGGTCAGCACCAGGGCAAAGCTCTGCTTCTGCACCAGCTCCAAGGCCGAGGCACCATCGCGCACCAAGGTGACCTCGTAGCCCAGGCGCTGGATTGCATCACGGACAAAACGGCCCCCCAGGGGGTCGTCTTCCACGACCAGGATCGACAGCCTACCCATGCACCCCTCGCTCCATTGGCAAGAGCACGGTCACGGTCGTGCCCCGCCCTTCGCTGCTGCGCACTAGGATTTCCCCCTGGTGAAAGGTGATCAAGCTCTTGGCGATGGCTAAGCCGAGCCCGGCCCCTCGCTCCTTCGTGGTGAAAAAAGGAGTAAAGAGCCGATCCATGACCGCCCGGGACATGCCCACCCCTGTGTCGGCAATGATGAGCTGGCACACCTGGCTTGGGGAACCACTCACAAGGGCGATGCGCAGTAGACCCCCTTCCGGCATGGCCTGGAGGGCATTGCCGAGAATGTTCCAGAGGGCGCGCTCCAGCAGCACCGGATCGGCCTTGGTGAACACTGCCCGAGCCGGGATATCGTCTTCGACCACGATCTTGCTCTTGGATGAGAGGCGCTGGCGGCAGGTGGCAACTAAGGCACGCATGAAGGCGCTTAGGTCAAGCCGGGAGAGTGACGGCTTGCCCGGCCGCACCAGTAGCAAGAGGTTATTGACGATCTCCTCAAGGCGCTTCACCCCCTCCTCGATCTGCTGGGCCATGGCGTAGCGTGGATCCTCGGCAGACAGTTCCTCGCGCAGCAGGGCTGCGTATCCGGCAATTCCTTGCAGCGGATTGCGAATTTCGTGTGCCACCACCGCGGCCATCTCGGTCAAAGCAGAAAGCACACTGACGCGCCGGCGACCTTCCTCCAGGGCACGCACGCCACCCAGGTCAGTGAATATCTCGATGGCCCCCAGCACAAGCCCTTCAGGGGTGGTGAGCCGCGAGGTGGCATACTGGACCGGCAGCCGCTCCCCGGACTTGGTGACGATCTCCTTCTCGCCCTCGCTGGCTCCGCTCTCGCTCCTGAGCGTGTACAAGGGGGTGAAAATATCACTCGTGAGGCAGCCAAAGATTTCCTCGTAGCGACGGCCCACCACTTCGCTGCCCTGGTAGCCGGTCAGCCGCTCCGCTGCCCTGTTGAAGAGGGTGATGGTCCCGAACCGGTCGACCACCACCAGGCAGTTGGTGATGCTGTCCAGGATGTAATTGAGGTAAGTCTTGAGTCGCTGTGTCTCCAACAGGCTTTGCGCCAACTCAGCGTTTCGCTGTGCCAGCTGCAGGTCAAGCTCTGCTATGCGCCGGCTGAGCTCGCGATGCGCGCTGGTGACCAGTGCCATGGCCTCATTGAAGCCGGAGAGGGCGGCCCCCACCGAAGGCTCGCCACGGGAAGGCACTTCGGCAGATCCTGGCCGAGGTCGGACACCACGCGCCGCCCGTTTTCCCATCACCTCAGGATTGCTCCCCTCTCTTGGCCTGTCTATTGTCGTAATCCAAGGCCAGCTCCACACTCCGCCCGCAGGCGCAAAGCACCTCTATGCGCTCCACCACGTTGTTACGCGTGTGCACGCGCACTTTCGGTTGACCCGCCGCCTTTGCGGAGCCGCCTATCTGCACCGGCTCGCGATCGAGCTGTACGCTGGCGGAGCGAATGACCCGCCTGGGCCGCACCTTTGGCTCGCCGCTCTGACCGCGCGAGGCCAAGAAGCTCACCAGATCGACAAACCTGCCGGAACCCGCCATCTCTCCTCTATCCTCTGTCTACCAAATCCCTGCTCACAGCCCCCAGCACTTCCGGCTTGGCAAAAACGGCGCCACCACCACTGTCGTTGCCTTTGCGCTCTTGCCGATCCTGGCTCCCGACTTCGAGGTGGCTAATCCTCTAATCCACAAACGGTTGCAAAGAGCAAGCGGCCATGCCCGTTCTACTGCCTCTGGCGCTTCTCCGCGCGCCTCGTGCAGCGGGCCGTCAGACGGTAGGTAAGACCGTACCGCTGTAGGAAAAAATTACCCTATGCACACTACCGCAAGCTGGTCCAATCGCGGAAAGTGCGGCGGGCGGAAAGACAACGCCTGATGCCGGTAGGCAGGGCCACCGCATTGAGGCGAACGGTAAGAGTCCCTACCGGGAATTGTTGCGCGGCTCTGCCTGGCGGCGGCGGGCCAAAAAAAGCAAGCCCGAAGAGTTGAGCTTGCCTGCGAACATAAGCGGCGGGCACTGTGGCCTTGCACAGGACTTGACCGGCGCCCACTGCGCACGAAACGCAGGCGGCAAGAAAATCTTACACCTGCGCCAAACGCTTGGGTCCGGCCTCCCTCACTTCCTGCGAGCAACCGCTGGCAAAGAGCTTGAAATTCTCCACAAAGCGCGCGGCCAGTGCATCGTACTTTTTCCAGTACTCATCCTTATCACCCCAGGAGCTGGCCGGGTCCAACACGTCGTCCGGCACGTCCGGGCAGGTCATGGGCACCTCAAAGCCAAAGATCCGATCCTTGCGGTACTCCA